>JBLRXD010000205.1:0-8089 GCA_047920935.1 Pseudomonadales bacterium
GTCCGTAAATCCCGCGATCCAGAAACTCCATCAGCATCAGCATGCCTACGCCCGACCCAAGGGCGAGCATCAGCCCCAGCAAAGCCAGCACGGGTCGGTTCGGACTCGATGGATCGAGCGGCAGATTAGGCGGCTCGAGCATCGCGAACCTTTCACCCTTTCGCTCTCTTTCCAGACTTTCGGCCATTCCGGCCTCCCGCTGCTTGGCCCGAATCTCCTGGTACTTGGCCTGTGCCGTTTCGTAGCCGCGCCTGAGGGCCTGATAATCTCTCTCGACCGAAGGCGCTCGCGACATCCGCTCCTCGATCCGGTCTATACGCGAGCTGAGACGGTTCCGCTTCTCGAGCAGCATGCCTTCTTCGACGATCATGGACGTCCGCTGTGCGTCCAACATGAGGTACGCGGGATTGTCTGGTGCCGGCCCGGTTCCGTTTTCTGCGTCCGACCCGCCCGCAGCCAGCGCTGCCTCCAGACCGGAAATCTCGCGTTTCAGTCGTTGAATATTGGGGTGCCCCGGCGTGTACAGAGTGCTCTGCTGGCGATACTCGCGCCGCAAAAGCTCCAGTCGCTCCTGGTCACCGAGAATCGTCTCCCCGGAATCGGCAACCAGCGCCACCCACGGGTTGATCTGCGACATCTGGGTCGACAGCTCCAGCTTGCGCTTGGATAGCTCCCGCAGACGCGTGTCGGTATCGCTCAGCTCGTTGGTGGCCCGCTCGAGGCTGCTCAGGTTGAATTGTTGTGATTCCGGCAGCGCCCCTTCGTTGACAAGTTTGAAGTCGGCAAGCTCCGCTTCGATCTCGGAAAGCTCTGCCGCGAGGCTCGCAGCCTCAGCAGATAAAAACGCTTCGGTACTGGCCGTTCTTTCCGCACGGTTGCGGAGGTTTTCATCGAGAAACAGCGTGACCAGCTCATTGGTGACCTTCTGCGCGGTCGACGGATTGCGGTGATCGAACGCCAGGGTAAACGCGATGGTCGCCTGCTGTGCTCTACCGCTACGGGGGTCGATCACCTCCGCACTCACCAGGTCGAGACTCATTGATCTGCGAAAAGCCTGAGCGATCTGAGTAGCAGGAGCTCGCGCGCCGCCTTCGCCGTCCGTGTAGAGCCCGTACTTATCGGCGATGCGACCGATGCTCTCCGCGGTCAATACCCGTTGAGTGATGACCTGAATCTGCTGGGCGGCAAAGCTCGATATGGTGGAGGTGACGAATTCTCTGGGAACCTCCTGTTCCTCGATCAGGATGGTCGCCTGGGACGTGTAGGTCGGAGGAAGAGAGAAGATGATGGCGAGCGCTATGGCTGCCACCACGATCGTCGGAATGATCAGGTGGAACTTGCGACGTCTGATGATCGCCAGATAGTCGTGGGGCGTACGGTTGTCGTCCTCGAAATCGAACGTGGCGTCGCTCATCGCGCCTCCGTCATGAGCTGGAAATCCTCGATTCTTCATGACTCTACGATTCCCCGAGTGGCTTCGCCTTTATCGGTGTCTATGGCCTGCAGGTGCGCGCGGGCCTCATCCAGTCCGCGGAAGCTGGTTCCCGAACTCACCGCAGCCAGAAGCTCCGGCCGTGCCATTTGCGGCTGCCGGATCAACAGGTAAGCCATGCCGAGGTGATACCGCATCTCCACATCCGTGCCGCCGTTGCGGATCGCGGCTTCTATGTAACGTACCGCCTGCGCACCGTCTCCGAGGCGGTAGTACACCCAACCAATGGTGTCCAGCAGCTCTGGCTGGGTCGTGCTCAGGTACGGGCGCATCAGGGAAGCGGCCTTGCGCAGATTTTCGTCGGTCGGCAGGTGATCTGCATAAAGCATGGCGAGGTTGTTCTTGGCGACTACCACCTCGTCATACGTCAGGGCGGTTTCGTACAGCGATATCGCTTCCTCATAGTCGCCCTGAAGCTCGCGAATCTGGGCCGCACGAACCAGAAGCCCGGCATCCCCGGGGTTCACTTTCAGCCCTTCAAGGTAAACCTCGAGAGCGCGATCGCTGTTACCGCTGCGGTACTGCAGATCCCCAAGCAGCAGGTATCCGCTCGGCGTCTGAGAAGATCGATCGATGGCGAGTCGATACTGCGCCGCCGCGCGTTCCAGCTCGCCTGCCTGGGCATGCAAATCGCCCAACAGCAGGGTGGCGTAAACCAGATCGGGATGACGCTCGGCATGGGCTTGCAGGAACGCCATGGCCCGTTGCGGTTGATCCATGGCGGCGTACACGCTGACCAACGCCTGCAAGGCTTCGGCCAGCTCCGGCTCGAGCATCAGCGTCTCCTCGAGCTTCTCCGCGGCGGCCTCGTATTCCTCCTGAACCTGATAGACCCGTCCAAGCAGATACGTTCCCATTACCTTGCTTCGCTCTTGGCCTGCCAGCAGATTCGCTTGATCGACAGCCGCTGCGACATCGCCGCGCT
The DNA here is from genome assembly GCA_047920935.1 of Pseudomonadales bacterium. Taxonomy (GTDB): domain Bacteria; phylum Pseudomonadota; class Gammaproteobacteria; order Pseudomonadales; family Azotimanducaceae; genus UBA7803. The sequence goes on from JBLRXD010000205.1 coordinate 2,418, forward strand.
CGGTGTAGGCCGCCACCAGCAGGCGCGCCGCCTCAGTGTTTTCGGGATCCGTACGCAGCGCCCAGCTTGCCATCTCCACGGCCAGATCCAGGTCGCCGTCATCCAACGCAGCCTGAGTCACGGCGGTGAGGGCTGCGTCGTTACCGGGTTCGATGGCAAGCACCTGGCGATAGTTGTCCAGGGCCAGGTCTCGGGCGCCACCGCGATCATGGGCCCCGGCAAGCAACAGCAGCGCCGGGACCGAGTCGGGCTGATTCCGCAGCACCGATCGAGCCCGGCCGATGGCGCCGTCCAGATCGTCGATTTCCAGCGCAAGCTGCGCTCGAGTCAGCAAGGCATCAGGATTCTCGGGCTCCAGCTCGAAGATCTCAGCCATGAGTTCCTCTGCCTCGCCGAGATTGCCAGCGGCCAGTTCCAGCCGCAGCAGCCCGTTGCGCGCTCGCTGCGCGCCTTCCGAAGCCGGATCGGCTTCGATTACTTTCAGGTAGGTCGACCTGGCCTGCTCCCTGTCTCGTTGCGCGACCTGAACCTCGGCCAGCGCCAGGCTGAGGTCGATTTGACTCGGATCGCGGGCGATGAAAGATTTCAGGGTGGCTTCGGCCAACCGCGTGTCGCGGTGATTGACGAGATACTGAGCGAGCCAGAGCTTCAGATCGACATCCTCTGGGTGGGTATTTACTACGCTGCGAATGACCTGCTCCGCCTCGTCAGCGCGTCCATGCTCTTCCAGCAGCGTCACGTAGCGGAAGTGGTAGTACAGGTTCTCGGGGTGGGCCTCGATCAGCTCCTCGAATATGCCGGCAGCCGCTTCGACATCACCGGTTTCCTCATGTACGGATACCTCGAGCAGTTTCAGCGTTGCCGTTTCGGTCTGCTGCTCGAGCCCCCGCCGAATGACGGCCAACGCAAGCATCGCATCCTGGGACTTGTAGACCTGGGTCAGCACGGCAACGGCGCTGATGTTGCCTGGGTCGTGCCTTAGAGCGGTCTCCGCAGCGGCAATGGCTGCTTTGGTGTCACCACTCTGAAAATACCCTGCCGCTTGCAATGCGTAAGCCTCGGCATGCGTCGGATCGATCAACAGCACGGCCTCAGCCTGTTCAAGCGCCCGTTCGACGTCGAGATTCGTCACCAGATAAGATCCCAGCTTGATTCGCGCTGGTACGTGATATGGGTCGATCTCCGTCACCAGTTGGAGATTGCCGAGCATCTCTCTCCAGTTCTGCTCATGCTCGAGGAGCAGCGCATAGAGGAAGCGTGCCTCAGCGTGATTGCCGTCGATCTGCAGCGCATTGCGCACATCTACCCGGGCCTTGTCGAAGCGCCCGGCGTCGTAGTGCTGCTCGGCTCTCGTCAGATATTCCTGCTGCCGCTCGGCACTGCCAATACAGCCTGCCACCGCCGCCGTAACAGCAGCCACCCACAGCCATTGACCTACCTTGGTCGCTCCGATCATGTCTTTCTTCCGTTCGTGATTGCATCACTGACCATCAGGACAGCCCCAGCACGATCAGGCTGCCCAGCGCGCACGCGTTCAGCAGCGGCCGCGTGTTGCGGCCTTTGGTGGCGATGTACTCGCAGACGTAGAGCAGCACGGCCAGGCGCAGGACCACCCGCGCCATCGCGCCACCATCCATCCATTGCAGCGGCAGCACGGACGCCAGCGCGACGATCAGCAGCACCAGATAGTCCTGGTTGTCGAGGTGGAACAGACTCTTGCGCGTCATGCGGACAGCCAGGAACAGGGCGCCGGCGATCGCCAGCAGATACGCGTCTATCAGCCAGTTGAAAGCACCGCCCGCTTCAGGGTGCTCGAGGAGCATGTAGACGACGAAGGCACTAGCGGTGAAGGTAATCAATCGACAGACGAGTTTCGGTTGATAGCCGAAGTACATCCAGAAGGCGGAAAGCAGCGCCACCGCGATCATCGCTGCATTGGCCAGCTGTAGAGACGAAGCCTGCAGATACAGAGCGCTGGCTACGAGAAAGGCGCCCACTCCGACGGCAAGCAGTCTGCCGGCATTGGACTGATACCAGGTGAGTCGGCGCAGCCAGTGGTTGCGGCGCTCAATCCGTCCGCCCACCGCGATTTGCGACCGCATGCGCCAATCGACGGTTCTCGCCCAGAAGATGAAGCCCAGCACCGAGGTGCAGTAAAGCAGGTACACGCCCAGGATGAGCAGATCGGACTCGTAGCGCAGCAGGTAAGCGAGGCTGACGATTACGGCCTGCAGCCCGTAAAGGATGGCAACTACCTCATAGTGCTTGAACCCGAGCCGCAGCAACTGGTGATGGAGGTGGTTGTCGTCCGCCTCGAACAACGGCCGTCCCATACGCAGCCGCACCCCCATCACTGCCAGGGTGTCGAGAATCGGCAGACCGAATATGAGCACCGGCACCATGGGGCTCAGCGGAATGGTTTCCTGCTGCATGATCAGCAGCGCAAGTGCCGCTGCGGTAAAGCCGAGAAACTGGCTGCCGGTGTCTCCCATGAAGACCGTGGCTGGATGGGTGTTGAATCGCAGAAACCCCAGCAGCCCGCCCGCCACCGCAAGCGCCAGTACCAGAAGGCCCGTCTCATTCATCTGCGCGGCAAAGATGGCCAGCAGGCAGAGGCTCAGCAATGAGTTGCCGGCGGCAAGCCCGTCAAGCCCATCGGAAAGATTGACGCCGTTGGTGACGCCCACGAGAAAACCAAACCCGAACAGCAGGCACAGCCAACGCGGCGCCGCATCCAACTCGAAAAACGGGGCTTGCGGCAACTCGCCGTACGCCCACATGAACAGTCCCGCCGCCATCAGTTGGCCCACGAGCTTGGTCTGGTGCGGAAGATCCTTCAGATCGTCCAGCAATCCGACGACGACGATGATGGTGATGCTGCCCATGAGCGGCAGGTAATAAGCGTCCGGAGGCATCCACAGAAACGCACCTACCACAGTCCCGCCGATGATCGCGATGCCGCCGCTGCGAGGGATGCTGCTGGTGTGCACCTTCCGCTCCACGCCAGCGCCGTCCATCAACCCCATCGCCGGAGCATACCGTCGACAGACTGGAAGCAGCACCGTGGTCACGAGCAGCGCCAGGACAAAGCTGAGAGTAGCGGCCATTCGCTGAGAATTTCCTGCTCGAGCCTCGCCACGGTCGACGTATTTCCCCGACCGGGCGCAGGTAGGCGTGAAAAGGTATGTGGCGAAGGTCTACCCCCGCCTGGCTGGCCTTAGACTACGGCAGCCAGGCGGATGTCAGACCCAGTCGCGGAGCGCAGACCGAAGTCAACGGGTCAACTGGCGGCGCTGTACTGCTTGCGCTTTCGACCGATCAGAAACAACCCCATCAGCGCCGAGATGAACAACCAGGCCGCAGCAGGAAGCGGCACAGGGGTAACATCGGGCGGAGCCATGTCCAGCCCACGGCCAGCGTTCTGCAGCCCCGGCGGGGTGAAACCCGCCATCAGCGCCGCGGGAATGACGTTGCCGCTATTGCCGGCCATGATTTCCCTGCTGGAGCCCGGGCCCTGAAAATGCACCCTACCGGAGTTGCCTTTCTTGGCACCGAAGAACTCGGGCGTTGCGGAAGCCTCTTTACCGCTTACCTTTACCGAATGTCCCCAATTCCCGGCCGCCCTGCTCTGAGGGTACACGGCAGCGCTATCGACGATGCTGACGCTACGGGCTTCTGGCGCACCCCGCGAATTGTCGATCTTCAGGGTGGTGGCGTTGGCTCCCGCCGACGCGAGCAACCCGGCAACGAGCAATCCTGACCCGCAGCGCAGAAAATTTCCTAAGGGTGTTCGAATCCTCATCTGCCCTCTCTCCTAAATACGTTACAGCTCAATACGTCACAGCTTAGAAAGCACAACCGAACTCGAAACTTTCGAGGTGATTGTTGGTAAACCAGCTTGGAACACCATGAGCAGGAGGTTAGTAGCAGGACCCCGCGCCGACAATTACCCGTGTTAAAGATCGTAAATGAGTAATTGCGCGGTTGCGGGCAAGAGGCGACGTGCTGCCGTGTGGGAGTCCACCACCAGCAGCACCGGACGCAGGTGAATCAGAACAACGTCTCCAGCCCCAGCTGGTAAGCATTGCTGACGTAATCGTAACGCAGCAGATCGGAATCGCTGTTGGTGTGCTGGTACTCGGACCACAGGCGCCATCTGTCGGTGAGCCGGTAATCGAGCCGCACCTGCAGCGACAGCACGTCCTGGTCGCGAGCGATCTCCTGCAGATTGCCGTCACCGTCCAGAAACCGGTTGCTGTCCTGGTAATCGCTGCGCGCCACGGCGCCCTGCACGTCGATGCCGAACCGCGGGCCGAAATCGAAGCCGGCTCCGGCATAAAGCCGGTGGCGACGCGGCGAGTAGCTCGAGAACAGCTCGCCGGCCTCGAGATCATCGCGATCGTTGGCTTCGAACTCGTATCCCAACCGCAGCTGCCCGGCTTCGAGCCGATTGCTGACCTGCAGTTGCGCCCGGTTGCGCCACCCGGTGATGAAGTCGTATTCGGAAGCTCCCGACAGATAGCTGAAGTCGTTGCGCGCGCGCCACAGCAGGGCGCCCGAGCGCCGCTCGAACTGGAGCCTGTGGCTCGCGACGTTGGCGTAGGAATCGCCGCCCACGAATTGCGCCGCGCCGGTGACGCCGGTGGAGAAAAACCAGTCTCCCACCGGCTGGCGCCACATCAAACCGGCCGACAAGGAGCCGAAATCGAAGTCGTCGAGGTCGGCGTGGAAGCGGTAATAGGCACTGACGTCGAGGGTCAGGCCGCTGCCGACGCCGCCAAGCGGCCGGCGGGCAGCAGCGAGAATCTCACCGAACTGATCGGCCTCGTCGCTGACGGTATCGAGCAACTGGTCGTCGGCGAGCAGCACGTTGTCGTCGTAGCCCGCGCCGATGGAAGCAATGCCATGCCAGCGCGGCTGCGCCTGGAAACCGGGCAACGCCTCCACTTGCCGCGCCAGCAATTTGCGCTCGGCCAGCGCCCGCAGCTTCGGTTGGTCGGCCATGTCGCGAGCCTGGCGGAAGTGGCTCTGTGCCACCTCCAGGTTACCCCGACGCTCTTCGGTGAGGCCCAGGTTGTAGTGGGCCAGCGCCCGCCAGTGGTCGTCGCTGGTGAGCGCCTGAAAGGCTGCCGCGGCGTCTTCGAGGCGATTCTGCTTGAAGCTCACCACGCCGATGTTGTACGTGAGGGCCGGCGTGTTCATGCCGGCGCGCTGCGCCGCAGCGAAATGCGCGGCGGCGTCTTCCAAGGCGCCGGCCCGGGCCGCCGCAAGACCGGCGGCGTAAGCGTCATCCCCCGCACTGGCCTGGACATTGCCGCCTGCTGCCGACAGCAGCAGGATCAAGAGAAGGCCGGGAATTCTGGTCATAAAGCGTTACCCACGTAATTTACTGCTCAACCTGAGTTTCCAACACGCATACAAAAGCGCGGCCAGACTCGGCCGCGCTCTTTCCGACTTGCCAAATGGCTCACGGTCGGCCGGGTGTCTCCGGGCGCCGATCGGCGGCGTTGTCACGCGCCTCCGCAGCTGCGTCGGCTGCATTCTCCCGAGCTTGCGCAGCCGTTTCGCTGGCGCTCTCGCGGGCGTCGCTGGCGATCTCGGCGGCGGCCTCTCGAGCGGCAGCGCCGATTTCCCGTCCGGCTTCACCGCGGCCTTCGGCCATGGCCTGGCCG
>JBLRXD010000206.1:0-8037 GCA_047920935.1 Pseudomonadales bacterium
AGCGGCTCGACCTGGCCGGCACTGTCGGCAGCGCGGCGCCGCCGGGCGGCCACCAGGCCGTACGCCAGAAGCAAAACCACAAGGCCCGCAGCCGCGCCCAAAGCATAGGGCGATTGCCACCACGCCTCGACAGCGCTCGGCGCATTCTGGTTTTGGCTCTGAGGCGTCACAGCAGCCTGCTCGCGCAGACGCTGGAGTTCGGCCTGCATCTGTGCGATCTGCTGATCGCGGACTTCCAGCTGGCGATCCCGGATGGACAGTTGGTTGGCGGCCAGTTCCCGCTCGCGGCTGAGCGCGCCGCTCAGTGCTTCGACCTCCCGTGCCAGCCGATCCTGCTCTTCGAGAATGGCGTTGAGTCGCTCTTCGGCCGCGGCCGGCAGACTGCCGCCGGCAGCGCCGTCGCCCGCCGTCGCCACGATGCGCAATTCGCCGCCCGCCGGTGCCGCCGCGGCCTGCGCAGGCGCACGGGCCGGGGTCGCGTCCAGCTGGCTTTGCTGTGTGGCTGCCGGTTGCTCCCGCCGCGCCGCGGCGGGCGGCACGTCCGCCGCCGCCAACTGCCCAGCGGCAGCCGGCGTCTCGCCGCGCTGCATGGCGCGCCAGTCGGCAGTCTGCATCGCCACCAGTTCGTTCGCCTCGGCGTTGCCGAGCGCCAATGCCTCGCTCTCGGACGGCAGCCGCAGGCTGTAACCGGCCTTCAGCAGGTTGATGTTGCCGTTCAGGAAGGCGTCCGGATTCAGGCGCTGCAGCGCCAGCATGTTCTGCATGACGCTCACCTGGCTCGATGGCCTTGTACGTGCCGCAATGGCCCAGAGGGTATCGTTACGGTCCGTCATCCGGTACTCACCGCCCACCACGCCTTGATCCAGGGGTGACGCCTGCTGGGGCGAAGGCCTCGTGGCCATTTCCACCCGGGTACCCTGCTGCGGTGTCGCCGCCGCCGTCGGCGCGTCGCGCTGCACCCGGCCGGCATCGGCGGCCGCCTGCTCGGTTCTTGCCGGGGCGGCCACCGCCGGCGCCGGGGCCGGCGTGAACGTCGGCGGATCGAGGAGCAGCGTGTACTCCTTGAGCATCCGGCCACTGGGCCAGAGCACCTCTACCAGAAAATTCAGGTAAGGCTCGGTAATCGCCTGGCTGCTGAATACCCGGATGTTGCGCAGCCCGCCGTCACCAAAGCTGACTTCGAACCGCAGATCGGTGAGAAAGTGGAAGCGCTCCACACCGACGCGCTGGAAGTCCTGGGGGGTTGCCAACGAGACCATGATCTCGGTGGGCTGCAGCCCCTGGACGTCGAGCAGCTCTATGCGCGCGTTCAGAGGTTCGTTCAGCGACGATTCGAGATCGATGTCGCCCAGGCCCAGCCCCCAGGCCGGCAAGGTCGTCAACAGGCAGATCGTCGCGATGCTCGCTGCTGCGGGTTTGAGCGTGCTCGCCCGCAGGCGCCTGAGCAGGTACCTAAACATAGGTTGGCCCCTTAATCAGAGTAGTGTGCTGAGTGTCGTTGCCGACGATTGCCCGAGTCGCTGCCGTCCATTTCGTATCGCTCATGGCACGTTGCACGTTGAATCCACATCCGTGTGTCTTACCCTGGGAACTTAGCCCAGAAAACTTTGCGGTTTATTGCAGCAAGTACCAATTATGGCAGTTGTTTCTGCCGCCGCTCCATGCAAGCCCATCGGCCCGGAACGCCCGAGCCAATGGGCGGGGCTTGCGCCCTGCTAGAGTAGTTTTAGCAGAAGCTCGGCAATCTGCACGCTGTTGAGCGCAGCACCTTTGCGAACGTTGTCGGAGACGATCCACAGATCGAGCCCCCGGGGGTGCGAGATGTCCTCCCTGACGCGGCCGACGAACACCGCGTCGGCGCCCGTCGCTTCGGTCACGGCGGTGGGATACTTGCCCTTCGCCGGGTCATCCACCAGTTTGACGCCGGGGGCGCTGCGCAGCAGCTTGCGCGCTTCGGCGAGCGTGAGCTTCCTCTCGGTTTCGATGTGAACGGCTTCCGAATGCCCGTAGAACACCGGGATGCGCACGCAGGTCGGGTTCACCTGGATGTCCTCGTCCTCGAGGATCTTGCGGGTCTCCCACACCATCTTCATCTCTTCTTTGGTGTAGCCGTTGTCCTGAAACACGTCGATGTGAGGAATGGCATTGAAGGCGATCTGCTTGGGCATCTTCTTGATCTCGATGTCCTTGCCATTCAGCAGATTGGCGGTCTGGCCGGCCAGCTCCTTGACGCCGGCGGCGCCCGCTCCGGACACCGCCTGGTAGGTGGCGACGTTGATGCGGGTGATGCGCGCGGCATCGTGTAACGGCTTGAGGGCCACCACCATCTGAATGGTCGAGCAGTTCGGATTGGCGATGATGTTGCGATGCTTGTAGTCGCCCATCCGGTGGGCGTTGACTTCCGGCACGATGAGGGGAATGTCCGTCTCGCGGCGGAAATGCGAGGTGTTGTCGATGACCACGCATCCTGCCGCCGCGGCTTTCGGCGCGTACTCTGCCGACAGCTCGCCGCCGGCGGAAAACAGCCCGATCTGCACCTGGGAGAAGTCGAACTGGTCGAGCCGCTCCACCATGATGGACTTGCCGGCATAGCGCACCCGCTTGCCCTCGGAACGTTCGCTGGCCAGCAGGTACAGCTTGCCCAACGGGAAATTGCGTTTTTCCAGAATTTCGATCAGAGCCTCGCCGACAGCGCCGGTGGCGCCAACGACGGCTACGTTGACGTCGCTCATAAGTGATCCTCCAATGCTTCCAGCACTTTGTCGCCCATTGCCACCGTGCCCACCGGGCGCACGCCATCGGCGGGCGTGGCGCCAATGATGTCGGCCGTTCGATAACCCGCCTGCAGCACCGCGTTGACGGCGGCTTCGATGGCGTCCGCCGCCGCGGGCGCGTCCAGGCTGTAACGAAACAGCATGGCCACCGAGAGGATGGTGGCCAGGGGGTTGGCTTTATCCTGACCGGCGATGTCCGGCGCGGAGCCATGCACGGGTTCGTACATGCCCTTACCGTCACCAGCGAGGGAGGCCGACGGCAACATCCCGAGGGAGCCGGTCAGCATGGCGGCGACATCCGAAAGGATGTCGCCGAACATGTTGCCGGTAACGATGACGTCGAACTGCTTCGGGGCTCGCACCAACTGCATGCCGGCGTTGTCGACGTACATATGCGACAGCGCGACCCCGGGATAGTCCTTGCCCACGCTGGTGACCACCTCGCGCCACAGCTGTGTGACCTCGAGCACGTTGGCCTTGTCCACCGAGCACAGCCGGCCGCCCCGCTTGCCCGCAAGCTCGAACGCCACCCGGGCGATCCGCTCGATCTCGTGCTCGCTGTAGACGTAGGTGTTGAAGCCGCGACGTTCGTTGTTGACGACTTCGATGCCGCGCGGCTCGCCGAAGTAAATGCCTCCGGTAAGCTCGCGGACGATGAGGATGTCGAGGTCGGCAACCAGTTCGGGCTTCAGGGACGACGCAGCCGCCAGCGGCCCGAACAACAGCGCCGGGCGCAGATTGGCGAACAGCCCGAGTTGCGACCGCAGCCCCAGCAGCCCGCGCTCCGGGCGCTGCAGCATGGGTAGATCGTCCCACTTCGGGCCGCCGACGGCGCCGAGCAGCACCGCCCGCGCCTGCAGCGCTTTCGCCAGGGTCTCGCCCGGCAGCGGCGTGCCGGTCTGGTCGATGGCAATGCCACCCACCAGCCCCTCGGTGAACGTCAGCGGAATTTGCAGGCGCCGCGCCACAGTCTCCATGACGGTGCGCGCCACCGGCACCACTTCGACGCCGATGCCATCACCGGCGAGCACGAGAACTTCATGAGAATCAGTCACTTTTCAGCCATTCCTGATAAAAAACTTAGAATCCGCGAAACAACCACGGCATGCGCGCCTGGTGGCCCTGCTCGAAGGTCCTGATGGACTCTGCTTCGGCCAGCGTCAGACCGATGTCGTCGAGGCCCTCGACCAGCATGCGCTTGCGGTTGGGGTCGATGTCGAACGCAAACGCTCGCCCGTCCGCCAGCGACACTTGCTGGGCAGGGAGATCCACGGTCATCGACACGGGCTCTCCCTGCTCCGCGAGCTGCAGAATTTCTTCGACAACTTCTTCTTCTAGAACAATGGGCAACATTCCATTTTTGAAGCAATTGCTGAAGAAAATATCGGCGAAGCTCGGGGCGATGACACAACGGAAGCCGTATTCCATCAGCGCCCATACGGCGTGCTCGCGGCTGGAACCGCAGCCGAAGTTTCGCCCGGCCACCAGAATCTCGGCACCCTGATAGCGCGGCTGATTGAGCACGAAGCCGTGATTGATGCGGCGCTCGTTCGGGCTGATGCCGATATCGCCCTCGTCCTCGAAGCGCCAGCCGTCGAACAGATAGTCGCCGAAGCCCGTTCTGCGGATGGATTTCAGATACTGCTTGGGAATGATCTGATCGGTGTCCACGTTGGCGCGGCGCAGCGGCGCCACCGTTCCGGAAACCACCGTAAATGGGTTCATAGCTGCTCCCTCACATCGACGAAGTGGCCGGCGACGGCTGCCGCGGCCGCCATCGCCGGGCTCACCAGATGGGTGCGCCCGCCGTGCCCCTGACGGCCTTCGAAATTGCGGTTGGAGGTCGACGCGCAGTGTTCGCCCGGTTGCAGACGATCGGGGTTCATCGCCAGGCACATGGAGCACCCTGCAGCCCGCCACTCGAAGCCGGCCTCAACGAAAATCTGCGCCAGGCCTTCCGCTTCCGCCTGGGCCTTCACCAGCCCCGAGCCCGGTACGATCAGCGCCTGCTTGACGCTGGCTGCCACCTTCCTGCCTTTCACCACCGCTGCGGCGATGCGCAGATCCTCGATACGCGAGTTGGTGCACGAGCCGATGAAGATCCGGTCGAGGCGGATGCTGGTGATGGGTTGGTCGGGGGCGAGCCCCATGTAGTCGAGCGCCCGCTGGATACCCTCGGCCGCAGCCGCATCGGCCGTTGTCGCCGGGTTCGGGGTAGCGCCGGTCACCGGCGCCACCATTTCCGGCGAGGTGCCCCAACTGACCTGTGGCTCCATGTCGGCACCGTGCAGATCCAGGGATCGATCGAAATGGGCATCCGGGTCGGAGGTCAAGGTGCGCCAGTACGCCTCGGCCTGATTCCACAGCGCTCCTACCGGCGCATAGGGGCGGCCGTGAACGTACTCCAGGGTGATGTCGTCGACCGCCACCATTCCCGCCCGGGCGCCGGCCTCGATGGCCATGTTGCACAGCGTCATGCGCCCTTCCATGGACAGCGCGCGGATCGCCTCCCCGGCGAATTCCAGCGTGTGCCCGGTAGCGCCGGCGGTGCCGATGCGGCCGATGATGGCGAGAATCAGATCCTTGGCGCTGACTCCGGCAGGCAGCCGGCCATCCACTCGCACCAGATAGTTGCGTGCTTTGTTCTGCACCAGGCACTGGGTGGCCAGCACGTGCTCGACGTCCGAGGTGCCGATGCCTTGCGCCAACGCCGCGAAGGCGCCGTGGGTCGAGGTATGGGAATCACCGCACACCAGCGTCATTCCCGGCAACGTAGACCCCTGCTCCGGCCCCACCACGTGAACGATGCCCTGGCGACGGTCGTTGATGTCGAACTGGGTGATGCCGTAGCGGCGGCAGTTTTCGTCCAGGGTCACCACCTGCTGCAGGGCGACCTGGTCACGAATGCCGGCCAACCCCAGCTCGCGGCCTTCCGTGGGCACGTTGTGATCGGGTGTGGCCAGGTTGGCATCCACCCGCCAGGGCAGGCGGCCGGCCAGCTGCAGCCCCTCGAACGCCTGCGGCGACGTCACCTCGTGCAGCAACTGTTGATCGATATAGAGCATGGTCTGGCCGTCGGCCCGCTGGCCGACCACATGGGCGTCCCAGACTTTGTCGTACAGGGTTCGTGCTGTCATGTGCTTCTCGAGCGCTGTTCATTCTTTGAGTGGTCTATGGTAGAAACCGCGGGTCAATAACACAAATTCATTATTTTTATCAAGCGCATAACTGTTGAGAATCTGGCATGAATCTCCACGACCTCGAAGCGTTCCGCGCCGTTGCCGATTGCAGCTCTTTCTCAAAGGCCGCGGAACAGCTGCATCTGACCCAGCCGGCGGTGAGCAAACGCATCCAGGCTCTCGAAGCACGCCTGCAGTGCCGGTTGTTCGACCGGGTCGGCAAGCGCATCTACCTCACCGCCGCCGGCGAGGTGCTGCGGCCGCGGGCCGACGCGCTGCTGCGCGCCCTGCAGGATGCCGAACGGGAGCTCCAGGACCTCGATCGCCGGGTCGCCGGCGTGCTCGGGCTGGCCACGTCCCATCACGTTGGCCTGCATCGACTGGCGCCAGCACTGCGAACCTTTACCCGCCAGTACCCCGACGTGCAGCTGGACATTCGCTTCGAAGACTCGGAGGACGCCCACGAACTGGTACGCCGCGCCGCCACCGAGATCGCCGTGGTGACCCTCAACCCCAAGGGCGATGCCGACCTCGACTGCTGCCCCCTGTGGGATGACCCGTTGGTGTTCGTCGCGGCCGCTGGCGACGATCTGACCCGCCGCGGCCGGCTGAGCTTGAGCGCGCTGGCCGAATCCAGGCCGGTGCTGCCGGGGCTGACCACCTACACCGGACGTATCGTGGTCGAGGCCTTCGCCCGCGCCGGGTTGGTATTGCGCCCGAATCTGGCCACGAATTATCTGGAGACCATCGCCATGCTGGTGAGCATCGGCCTGGGTTGGAGCCTGCTGCCGCGCAGCATGATCCGCCCACCGCTGACCATTCTCGACACCGAGGCGCCGCCGCTGCGGCGTACCCTGGGTTACGTCACCAACCCCGGGCGCACCCCGTCCAACGCCGCCCGCGCCTTCCAGCAGATACTGCTCAGCTATGCGGACGAGCCCGGCACCTGAGCCCGATGGCGCATCAACTGATCCATCAGCACCAGCGCCACCATGGCCTCGGCTATTGGCACCGCGCGTATGCCAACGCAGGGGTCGTGGCGACCCTTGGTGACCACCTCCACCTCGTTGCCTTGCACGTCTACCGAGCGGCCCGGCGTGGTCAAGCTCGAGGTCGGCTTCAGCGCCAGCCGCACCAGCAGATCCTGACCGGTGCTGATGCCGCCCAGCACGCCTCCCGCATGATTGCTGGCAAAACCGGCGCTGGTGATTTCATCGCGATGCTGGGTTCCGCGCTGGCGCACGACGTCGAAGCCGTCGCCCACGCCAACGCCCTTCACCGCATTGATGCTCATGAGCGCGCCGGCCAACTCCGCGTCGAGCTTGCCGAACACCGGCTCGCCGAGCCCCACCGGCATGCCCGTGGCGATCACCGAAACCTCGGCGCCAATGGAGTCGCCGTCTCGACGCAGCCGGTCGATCAGGGCTGCGATCTCGTCCACCCGGGATGGGTCAGGGCAGAAGAACGGGTTGTCTTCCACGGCGGCCAGATCCACAGGCTCGAGCTGGATGTCGCCGATGGCCGACAGGTAACCCTGCAGCCGTAAGCCGTAGCCTTCCGCCAGATACTTGCGGGCGATCCCCGCCGCGGCGACCCGCATCGCGGTTTCCCGCGCGGACGACCGCCCGCCGCCGCGATAGTCGCGAATGCCGTACTTCTTCTGGTAGGTGAAATCGGCGTGAGCAGGACGATATACGTCTTTGATTTTACTGTAGTCCTTGCTCTTCTGATCGACGTTTTCGATGACCAGACCAATGGGCGTGCCGGTGGTGACGCCCTCGAACACCCCCGACAGAATCCGCACCTGATCGGGCTCGTCCCGCTGGGTCGTGTACTTCGATTGCCCCGGCCGGCGACGATCCAGATCCCTCTGCAGATCGGCCTCGCACAACGCCAGCCCCGGCGGACAGCCGTCGACCACCGCGCCCAACGCCGGCCCATGACTCTCGCCAAAGGTGGTCACCGTGAAAAGCTGCCCGAAGGTATTGCCGGCCATGAGAGCGCCCTCGAAAAATCGAGGGCGCAGTATGAGAACACCCCACCCGCTGCGCAACCAGCGCCGCGTGACGGCTGCGGTAGCGCGG
>JBLRXD010000207.1:0-8031 GCA_047920935.1 Pseudomonadales bacterium
AGCGCCGCCACCGGGCCCTCCCCGACGCCGCGTACCGCGCCCAGGCCGTAGATCACCTGGCGATCGCGGCCGCTGAAGCGGAACTGGCTGTGATTGACGCTGGGCGGCTTGAGCTCGAGGCCCATGCGCCGGACTTCGTCCACCAGGGTCACCACCTTGTCGATGGTCTGCATGTCAGCGGACAGCGTCGCCGCCATGAATTCCGCCGGATAATGCGCCTTGAGCCAGGCGGTCTGAAACGACACCAGCGCGTAGGTGGCGCTGTGGGACTTGTTGAAAGCGTAGCCGGAGAACTTCTCCATCAGGTCGAAGATCTGGTTCGCAAGCGCTGCATCCAGGTTGTTCGCCCCGGCGCCGTCGAGGAACTGCTGGCGCACCTTGGCCATTTCCTCCGGCTTTTTCTTGCCCATGGCGCGGCGCAGCAGGTCGGCCTGGCCGAGCGAGAAGCCGGCCAGCACCTGGGCGATCTTCATCACCTGCTCCTGGTAGAGCATGACCCCGTAGGTGGGCGACAGCACCGGCTCGACGTCGGGATGGGGGTAGATCACCGGCTCGCGCCGATGCTTGCGGTTGATGTAGTCGTCCACCGCGCCCGATTGCAGCGGCCCGGGCCGGAACAGCGCCACCAGCGCGATGATGTCGTCGAAGCGGTCGGGCAGCAGCCGGCGGATGAGATCCTTCATGCCGCGGGATTCCAGCTGAAAAACGCCGGTCGTCTCGGCGCCACGCAGCAGATCGAAGGTGGCCTTGTCGTCCAGCGGGATGCGGTCGATCTGCACCGGCGCCGCCCCCTGCCGAGCCTGGGCATTGATGGCCTTCACCGCCCAGTCGATGATGGTCAGCGTCTTCAGCCCGAGGAAGTCGAACTTCACCAGGCCGGCGCTCTCGACGTCGTCCTTGTCGAACTGGGAGACCAGCCCCCCGGCCTGTTCGTCCACGTACAGCGGCACGAAGTCGGTGAGGGTCGAAGGCGCGATCACCACCCCGCCGGCATGCCGGCCGACGCCGCGCACCACGCCTTCGAGCTTGTAGGCCATCTCCATGATCTCGCCGGCCTCATCGCTGCTGTCGATGAACGCCGCGAGCTCCTTGCTCTGCTCCACCCCCTTGGCCAGGGTCATGCCGACCTCGAACGGGATCAGCTTCGACAGCTTGTCGGCCAACCCGTAGGGCTTGCCCTGCACTCGCGCCACGTCGCGCACCACGGCTTTGGCGGCCATGGTGCCGAAGGTGATGATCTGGCTCACCGCATCCTGGCCGTAGCGCTCCGACACATGGTTGATGACCCGATCGCGGCCCTCCATGCAGAAATCGATGTCGAAGTCGGGCATGGACACGCGCTCGGGATTCAGGAACCGCTCGAACAGCAGGTCGTAGCGCAGCGGATCCATGTCGGTGATGCCCAGGGCGTAGGCCACCAGAGACCCGCCACCCGAGCCGCGCCCCGGGCCCACGGGAATATCGTTGGCCTTGGCCCAGCCGATGAACTCCATGACGATCAGGAAGTAACCGGGAAACCCCATCTGGTTGATGATGTCGAGTTCGTAGTCGAGCCGCGCCTGATACTGCTCCACCGGCAAGCTGCGCTCACCCAGATCTTCGAGCATGGCGAGCCGCGACTCGAGCCCCTGACGCGCGCAATCGCGCAGATAATCTTCCAGGGTGATGCCGTCGGGAACCGGATAGTTCGGCAGGTAGTACTGACCCAGCGCCACCTCCACGTTGCAGCGCTTGGCGATCTCCACGGTGTTCGCCAGCGCTTCCGGGAGATCGTGGAACAGTTCGGCCATCTCCGCGGCGCTCTTCAGGTACTGAGTGGCGCTGTAGCGACGTTCCCGGCGCGGGTCGTCGAGGGCGCGGCCCTCCTGGATGCACACCCGGGTCTCGTGAGCCTCGAAGTCGTCTTCCTCGAGGAAACAGACCTCGTTGGTGGCCACCACGGGCAGCTGCAGCCGGGCCGCCAGCGCCACCGCCAGCGCCAGATAGGCCTCTTCGCCGGCTCGGCCGGTACGCGTCAGCTCGACGTAGTAGCGACCGGGGAAAGCCTCGGCCCAGGCGGCCGCGAGCCGCTCGGCGGCGGCGGCGTCACCTTTGAGCAGGGCCTGGCCGACGTCGCCGTCACGCGCTCCGGACAGCACCAGCAGCCCGTCGCCGCGGGCGAGCAGTTGCTCCCGGGTGACCCGACCGCGCTCGGCGCAGCCCACGTAAGCATCAGAAACCAGCGCGATGAGGTTTTTGAAACCGGCCTGGTTCATGGCCAGCAGGCCCAGCCGATGATACTGACCGGGCGCCTCGACGATCTGCAGATCAACGCCCACCAGCGGTTTGATACCTGCCGCCAGACTCGCCTGGTAGAACTTCACCAGGGCGAACAGGTTCACCCAATCGGTGAGCGCCAGCGCCGGCATCTGCAGCCGTGACGCCTTGGCCGCGAGCGCCTTCACCTTGATGATGCTATCGGCCAGCGAGTACTCGCTGTGCACGCGCAGATGAACGAACCCGGGCGCTTGCTGCGACATGTCAGAACAGCTCCCGATTGAGCTGCAGCGTGCGCACCGGCGCGAACGACTGCCGGTGCAGCGGCGTCGGACCCAGCTCGGTGAGCGCTTGCAGATGCGCCGCCGTGGCGTAGCCCTTGTGACGCTCGAGCCCGTAGCCGGGATAGCACAACGCCCACCGGGCCATCTCGGCGTCGCGCGCCACTTTGGCGATGATGCCGGCGGCGCTGA
This sequence comes from Pseudomonadales bacterium, assembly GCA_047920935.1. Lineage (GTDB taxonomy): Bacteria > Pseudomonadota > Gammaproteobacteria > Pseudomonadales > Azotimanducaceae > UBA7803. The sequence goes on from JBLRXD010000207.1 coordinate 2,730, forward strand.
TGGCGGGCATCAGCGCGTCGCCGCCCACCAACGCCACGGCCGGCGCGGCGAAGGCCGGCAGCAGGTGACCGTCGACGAAGATCAACTCGGGGGCGTGGCTCAGCGCCTGCACGGCCCGCTGCATGGCCAGGTGACTGGCGCGGAGTATGTTGATTGCATCGATCTCCGCCACCTCGGCCCGGCCGAGGGCCCAGCACAGCGCCCGCTCGCGGATCTGCTCCGCCAGCCCTTCGCGTTGCGCGGCGCTCAGCGCTTTGGAATCCTTCAGCCCGCGGATGGGGCGGGCGGGATCGAGAATGACGGCAGCCGCCATCACCGGACCGGCCAGCGGGCCCCTGCCCACCTCGTCGACGCCCGCGGTCAATACGGGCAGCGCATGATTCTCGAACAGTCGCATGGAATCCGTGGTCGCCCCTCTGCTATCCGCGGCCCAACCGGCCGCGGCGATACTGGTCGCGGCTAGAGCGGCCGCGGGGCGGGCAGCCAGGTGGCTACGGCCTCCGCGGCTCGCGCATCCGCATTCTGCCGCAGCGCCTGGTGCAGGCGCTCGAACTCCGCCAAGTATTCGGGGTCACGGTGGGCTTTGTCCAGTTCCTGCAGCAGCCGAGCCGCCAAAGCCTCGGGCGTCGCCTCATCCTGCAGCAATTCCGGCACCAGCATGCGGCCGGCGAGGATGTTGGGCAGCGCCACATAGGGGGTTCGCAGCAGCAGCCGAACCAAACGGTAGGTCAACGCGCCGAGCCGATAGCTCACCACCATGGGGCGCCGCAACAGCATGGCTTCCAGAGTGCTGGTCCCGGACTTCACCAGTGCCGCATCGCAGGCCGTGAGCGCCAACCGTGCGTTGCCCTGGTAGCCGGTCAGCGCCAGCCCCGGGAACCGCTGACGCGCCTGCTCGAGCCAGACGGCAATCGCCGGCCGCACGCACGCCACCACGAAGCGGGCGTTCGGGCGCTGCTCCGCGATCCGCGCCGCGGCCGCCAGAAAGGTGTCGCCCAGCAGGCGGATCTCGGACATCCGGCTTCCCGGCAGCAGCGCCACCACCGGGGCTTCGTCATCCAACCCCAACTCGGCGCGGGCGTCGCTGCGTCGCTGGTCGCTGCCGTCTTCCAGACCAATGGCGTCGGCCAGCGGATGGCCCACGAACACCACCCGCACGGGGGTGGCGGCGTACAACTCGGGCTCGAATGGATACAGCGCCAGCAGCATGTCGACGGCGCGGGCGATCCGGGCGATGCGCCCCCGGCGCCAGGCATACACCGAGGGGCTGACGTAATGCACGGTGGCGATGCCGCGACGCTTCAGGCGCCGCGCCAGCAACAGGTTGAACACGTTGAAATCGACGCCGACGAAAACGTCTGGACGCTCGCGCGCGAAACGCCGCAGCAGCAACCGCAGGATGCCTACCAACTCGGGCAGCCGCTTCAGCGGATCTATGAAGCCGTTCACCGCCAGCCGATCCAGCGGCACCAGGGATTCGAGCCCCTCGGCGATCATGCCCGGCCCGCCGATGCCGACGAAGCGCACGTTGGGATGGCGCCGCTTGAGCTCAGCCATCAGACCGCGGCCGAGGGTATCGCCGGAAGCCTCGCCCGCCAGGATGCCTACGGTGACGGCCACTCGGGCGGACGGCCCCGGGCAGCCGCTACTCGGCGTCGGCACGTCGGCCGCGGGGCCGCACGATCCCGAACCTCGACTCCCGCACCCCATCGACGAACGCAGCCACCTCGGGAACCTCCGCCGCCAGCGGCGCCAACTGCTGGCACGCCTCCTGCGCCGTCAACCCCTGCCGATAGACGACGCGATAGGCTTTGCGCACCTGCTTGATCAGCGTTTCCGAGTAGCCGCGGCGACGCATGCCCTCGGCGTTGAGCCCCATGACCGCGGCCGGGCTGCCCATCACCGTCACGTAGTCGGGCACGTCCTTGATTACCAGGCTCATGGCGGCCAGATGGGTGTGGGCGCCCACCTTGCGGAACTGCGCCACGCCGGCGTAGCCGCCGAAGTTGGCGTAGTCGCCGACCGCGACGTGCCCGGAGATGGCGGCGTAGTTGGCGAAGATCACATGGTCGCCGACGACGCAATCGTGAGCGATGTGCACGTACGGCATCAACAGGCAGTGGCTGCCGATGATCGTGCGACCCTGGTCTTTCATGGTGCCGCGATGGATGTTTACGCCTTCGCGGAAGACGTTGTGGTCGCCCACCTCGAGGGTGGTGGGCTCGCCCTGATAACTCCTGTCGGAGCTGTCTTCGCCGATGGAGGCGAACTGGAAGATGCGGTTGCCTTTGCCCAGGCGGGTCGGGCCCTTGAGCACCACGTGGGAAGCGATGACGCAGTCGTCGCCGATCTCCACGCCCGGACCGATGAGCGTCCACGGACCCACGGCAACGTTACTGCCGAGCTTTGCCGAAGGGTCGATGATGGCGCGGGGATCGATCAACGTTGACCCTCCGAGAGACAACTGAGAAGAATTATAGCTCTCGCTCCATGCAGATGATTTCCGAGGTGCAGGCAAGCTCCGAGTCGACGAACGCCTTGCAGGCGAACTTCATCAAACCGCGCTTGTCCGCCAGGATGGAGCTCTCCATCATCAGCTGATCCCCGGGCACCACAGGCCGCTTGAAGCGGGTCTTATCGGTGCCGGCGAGGTAGTAAGTGAAACCGTCGGCTGGGCGGCGGTTTTTCGACTCGAACGCCAGCACCCCGGATAGTTGGGCCATGGCTTCGATGATCAACACTCCGGGCATGATCGGGTGGCCCGGGAAGTGACCGTTGAAGAACTGCTCGTTTACCGTGACGTTCTTGAAGCCCCGGATGTGCTCGCCCGGAGTCAATTCCACCACGCGATCCACCAGCAGAAACGGATAGCGATGGGGTAGGTACGCGAACAGGTCTTCGATGGTTTTCTTCATGTTGTTGTTGTGCCGCTCAATCCTGTTACTCGCCATGCCGCGCGTCGGCTGGCCCTATGGTGTCAATGGTCGTCGCTGCCCGCGGTGTCGTCGCCGATAGCGCCCTTCGTGCCCAGTGCCCGCTCGAGTCGCGTCAGACGACGGTGCAGGTCGTCGAGGCGGTTGAAGCGGATGGCGTTTCTCTTCCACTGCCGATTATGGCTATGAAGCACCCCGCCTGAATAGATGCCAGGCTCGGTGATGGACGCAGAAACGTGGGTCATGCCGCTCACCACCACCCGATCGCACAGTTCGATGGGGGCGCCGCCGCCAATTCCCACCCCGCCCGCCAGCACGCAATGACGCCCGATGCGGGTGCTGCCGACGATGCCGACGCAACCGCAGATCACGGTGTGGGCGCCGATGCGGCAGTTGTGGCCGATCTGCACCTGATTGTCGATTTTGACCCCGTCCTCGATCACCGTGTCGTCGAGGGCACCCCGGTCGATGCTGCTGCAGGCGCCGATGCTGACGTCATCCCCAACGATCACGCCGCCCAGCTGGGCGATAGCCTCGAGCCGGCCGCGCTCGTCCGGCGTGAACCCGAAGCCGTCGGCACCGATCACGCTGCCGCTGTGAATCACACAGCGCGCACCCAGGGTCACGGCGGCGTAAAGCACCGCATTCGGCATGAGCATGCTGTCTTCACCCACCCGACAGCGGTCGCCGACCACGGAGTTGGCATAAAGACGCACCCGCGGGCCGATGCGCGCATCGGCTCCGACCACCACGCCGGGCCCGATGCGAACGCTGTCGCCGAGCACCGCGGACGGATCGACTTGTGCGGTGTGGTGCACGCCCTGTGGCAACGGCGGGAGGCGTGCGAACAACTGCGACGCGCGCGCGAACGTCAGATAGGGATTCTCCACCACCAGCGCCGGGCCATCCCAGAGCTCGAGGTCGCCGGCTTTGAGAATGACGGCAGCCGCGCGGCTGCCCGCAAGCTGCGGGCGGTAGCCGGGGTTGGAAAGATGGGAAAGCTCGTCAGCCTCGGCTGTCAGAAGACTGCCGAGGCCGTTGATCACGATGTCGGGGTCGCCCACCAGCCGGGCGGAAAGCCGACTGGCGAGCTCGCCCAGGGTGAAGGCGGCTTCGCTCATGCTTCCCTCATGCTGCCCTGATGGGGGAAGAAGCAGACCGCCTCAGCGGCCGCCCGAGCCGCGACGCTCGTTGAGCTTCTCGGTAACCTTGCGGGTGATGTCGTGCCTGGAGTTGGCGTACAGCAGGTTGCCCCGCTGCAGGATCAGGTCGTAGCCCTCGACCTCGATCAGATCCTGCAGCACCGCGTCGATCTTCGGCGCCATCACCTGCATCAGCTCCTGGCGGCGATCCTGCACTTCCTTCTGCAGCCGGTTGACCTGAAACTGATAGTCGATCTGCTTGTCTTCGATGGTCTTCTGGCGCCTGCGCAGCTCGGTCGGGCTCATCACCTCGGCATCCTTCTGCAGCTGCTCCTGCAAGGCCATGATTTCCATGCCGAGTTCGTTGACCTCGTTCTGCTCCTTCTCGAGCTCGGACTGCGCCGTTTGCAGCAGCTGTCTGGCTTCCTCGCTTTCCAGCAGCGCGCGCTGGGTATCCAGCACGGCGACCTTCAGCTGCGCCACCGCGCTGCCGGCCACCAGGGCCAGACACAGCAACGACCCACTCAAAATATTCTTAACCACGGTTCACTCCTTCGTGTGTGCTTGAGCGCCGCCCCTACGGCGCGCGCGTCCGGCATTTCGGCCCCATCGGGGCGGCATCTTGATGCGCCTTTGCTCCGATGAGCGGGCCGGAATTCTACCTACCTTAGAACGTTCTACCTAGCTCAAACTGAAACGTCTCTCTCTCATCGAACTCACCCGCGTTGAACGGCTTGGAAAGGCCAAAGGTCATCGGGCCGAGGCCGGTCAGCCAGGTAACCGCAACGCCGACGGAATAGCGCATCTCGTTCAGATCGAAATCGCTGCAGACCACGCTCACGTCCGGGCAGTTGGTATTGAACACGTTGCCCGCGTCGACGAACAGCACCGGCCGGAACTGGCCGGTGTCCTCGATGAAAGGCAACGGAAAAATCAACTCGGCGCTGGCTTCCACCAGCAGGTTGCCGCCGAACGGTGGCGGATCGCGGCGGAAGATGTTGTCTGGAATGCCGTCGCCGTCGATGTCGATCAGCGGGTCGGTGCTGCGCGGGCCCAGGGTATTGGTCTCGAAACCACGCACCGACCCGAACCCGCCGGAGAAGAAGTGCTCGTAGAACGGCAGCGCTGTGGTGCCGCCGTAACCGTCGCCGAAGCCCACCTTGGTTCGCACCCGCGCCGTCCAGTTCTGCGCCAGCGGGAAGTACCTCTGGCCGTTGTACTGAATCT
>JBLRXD010000208.1:0-8027 GCA_047920935.1 Pseudomonadales bacterium
CCCATGCCGGCGTCAACATTTCCGGCTCCCAGGGGGGGCGCACCACCGAGAGCCGCATGCCGGAGAAGATCCGCCGCTACGCGGGCGCGGACTCCGGCCGAATCGGCGATCCCGTTCTGCGCGACCGGCTCGTCCGTTACGAGCAGAACGGCCACGCCCTGCGCCTGACCCGCAAGCGCGTGATCGAGGAGCTGGAGGCGCGGGCGCCCGGATTCGCGTCGTCGGCTGTGAAGCTGAGCGGTGCGCTCCACACCCAGGAAGGAGACGAGCTGCTGCTGGCGGCGGCGGGAACGCGCGGCATCGGCTGGGAAGGCGATGCGTTCACCCGCGGCGAGCTGGACGCGACCCGGAGCTGGCTGTGGCGGAAATCGCTGACCATCGCCGGCGGCACCCGGGAGGTGCAGCTCAACATCATCGCCAAGCGCGTGCTCGGTCTGCCGGATTGAGCGGACGCCGCGACACGAGGAGGTAGCATGGATTTCGATGATTCCCCGGCCGAGGCGGAGTTCCGGCAAGAAGTTCGGGCATGGCTCACCGAGAACGCACCGCATCCGGACGAGCTCGACGGGCTGAACGAGATCGAGCGCGCCAAGCTCTGGCAGCGGCGCAAGCACGACGCCGGCTGGGCCTGTCTGCGCTGGCCCAGACAGTACGGCGGCCGCGAGCTGTCCCCCATCCATCAGGTGATCTGGAACAGCGAGGAAGCTCGCGTGCACACCCCGGCGCCCATCTTCCTGATCGGGTTCGGCATGGCGGCCCCCGTCATCATGACTTGGGGCACCGAGGCGCAGAAGCAGCGCTATCTGCCCCGCATCGCCAGCGGCGAGGAGATCTGGTGCCAGCTCTTCAGCGAGCCGGCCGGCGGTTCGGATCTGGCTGCGCTGCGCACTCGGGCAAGGTTCGAGGACGGCGAATGGATCGTCCATGGTCAGAAGATCTGGACCTCCGGCGCGCACTATTCCGATCTCGGCATGCTGGTGGTGCGCACCGACCCGACGGTGCCCAAGCACAAGGGGTTGACCTACCTCCTGCTCGACATGAAATCGCCGGGCGTCAAGGTGGTCCCGATCAAGCAGATCTCGGGCGAGACCGGCTTCAACGAGGTGTTTTTCGACGGCGTGCGGGTGCCGGACGACCGGCGTCTGGGGCAGGTGGGCCAGGGCTGGCAGGTGGCGCTCACCACCTTGATGAACGAGCGCGCCACCCTGAGCGGCAGCGGGCTCGGGGGCGGCGTGAACTTCCGGCGTGCTTTCGAGCTGGCCCGGCGGGTGTCCATCGAGGGCCGTCCCGCCATCGAAGATGCGGCGGTGCGGGCGCGGCTCGCCGACTGGTACGTGCAGGAAGCGGGCCTCAAATACACCGGCTACCGCTCGATGACCGCGTTGTCCCGTGGCGAGACGCCCGGGCCGGAGAACTCCATCGGTAAGCTGGTCTCCGCGCCGAAGAACCAGGACATGGCGTCGTTCTGCCTCGACCTGCTAGCGTCGAGCGGCGCGGACCCGGAGTTCGATGAGGACTACCGGATCTTCCAGCACGCCTATCTGTCTTCCCCCGGCATGCGCATTGCCGGCGGCACCGACGAGATCATGGCGAACATCATCGCCGAGCGCGTGCTCGGGCTGCCTCAGGAGCCGCGCATGGACAAGAACGTAGCGTTCGAGGACGTCCCCACGGGAGCATGACATGGCGACGACGGACCTGATCGCCGGCGGCCCCCATCTGCGCGGCAAGTACGCCGTGGTGGGGGTGGGGGAAACCGGCTACGTGCGCGGCTCGGGGCGCACTACCCGGGCCCTCGGCACCGAGGCCGTACGCAAGGCCATGGAAGACGCCGGTCTCACTGCGGCCGACGTGGACGGCGTGCTCTCCTACAGTCACAACGACTCCACCCCGGCCCCCGTCATCGCCGGCGATCTCGGCATCCGGCCCAACTTCTACATGGACGTCTACGGTGGGGGCTCCAGCACGGAGGCGCTGGTGGGAATCGCCATGGGCGTGATCGAGGCGGGGATGTGCAACACCGTGGCGATCTACCGCGCCATGAACGGCTACAGCCAGGTGCGGATCGGGGGCACAGGCGGGCGGTGCCGTGGCACCGCTCGGCGGCGATGCGCTGTTCACCCGGGGCTACGGCCTTATGAGCGCCGGCCAGATGTTCTGCCAGTCGTTCATGCGCCACATGTACGACTACGGCACCACCCCGGAGCAAGTGGCGATGGTGAAGGTCATCCACTCCGAGCATGCCACCAACAATCCCAAGGCCTACTACCGCAAGCGGGTCACGGTGGAGGAGGTGCTCGCATCGCGCATGATCGTGAAGCCGCTGCATCTGCTCGACTGCTGCGTGGAGACGGACAACGGCACCGCCATCATCGTCACCCGGATGGACCGTGGGCGGGACTGCCGCCACCCGCCCGCCGCGATACTCTCCGTGGTGGGCCGCTGCTGCAAGCCGCGCGCCGACATGCACTATCAGGCCGGGCCGATCTCGACCGTCGCCGGCCGCTACGCCCGGGAGATTCTCTGGCCCAACGCGGGGGTGGGTCCGGAGGACATCGACGTGACCGGCTCGTACGACGCGTTCACCTTCACCACCCTCCTGCAGCTCGAAGACTACGGGTTCTGCGAGAAGGGCGAAGGTGGGGACTACGTCTCCAACGGCACCATGCGCCTCGGCGGCGCCCGCCCCAACAACACCAGCGGGGGGCACCTGTGCGAAGGTTATACCCACGGCATCAACATGGTCATCGAGAACGTCCGCCAGTTGCGCGGGGACGTGGACGACAGCTGCCCCATGGGTCCGGACGGCCGGCGCCGCCACACGTACGACTACCGGGAAGGCGGCTGCCGCCAGGTCCAGAACGTAGAGCTCACGGCCAACCTGGGGTGGGCGACGCCCGGCCAGGGCTCCGCCATGGTCATGGCGCGCATTTGAGGAGGGGAGATGCCACTTCGAGGTGAATATCTGGGCATGCCCATCGCCATCAGCGACCTGGATGCGGAGAACCAGGCGTTCTACCGTTACTGTGGCGCCCACGACCTGCACCTGCAGCGCTGCGGGCTGTGCGATCTGCTGCGCTATCCGCCCACCACCGCCTGTCCGTTCTGCTCGAGCCCGGAAGCGGTCTGGATGCCGGTGGAAGGCCGGGGCACGGTCTACTCCTACGGCGAGATGCACCACGCCATTCAACCGGCCTTCCGTGCCTTCGCGCCGTATCTGCTGCTGCTGCTGGTGGAACTGGACACCCAGCGGGGGGTGCCCGGCGAGTTCGACGGTCTGCGCATGACCGCCAACCTCGCCACCCCGGAAGGCGAGCTGGCGCCGCCGGAGCTGGTCCGGCAGGTGGGCATCGGCACTCGGGTGCGCATCGTTTATCGGGACGTGGGCGAGGGTCTCGCTATGCCCCTGTTCGCGATCGACGAGACGGTGGAGCAGCCCGCGCCGTGGCGTTATCCCCTGGAGTGAGCACCCAGGGCGGCCTCCCGGCCGGGGGTGCGCTCGCTCAGCCGCCGATGAAATCGCCTACATCGAATCCGGCGGTCAGCCCGCCGTCCACCACGAACTCGGAGCCCGTGCTGTAGGCGCTGGCGTCGCTGGCGAGAAACAGCGCCATGCGGGCCACGTCGTTCGGCGTACCGATACGGCCCAGCGGAACCTGGGCGAAGGCGCCGGTGGGGGTGTCCATCGGGGCGTTGTCGCCTCGCACCATGGCCGTGTCGACGCCGCCCGGGTGGATCGAGTTGACCCGTATATTGTCTTTGCCCAGCTCGAGCGCCGCGACCTTGGTCATGCCACGCACTGCGAACTTGCTGGCCACGTAAGCGGCTCCCAGGGCCATGCCCACCAGGCCGTCGATGGAAGAAATGTTTACAATCGAGCCGCCGCCCGCCGCACGCATGAGGGGAATGGCCGCCCGGATGCCGAGAAACACACCCACCTGATTGACGCCGATGACCGCCAGATAGTCCTCGAGCGGAGTGTTTTCGAACGGTGCCAGCCGAAGGATGCCGGCATTGTTGATCAGCACGTCGAGGCGTCCGTGACGGGAGCGGATCTCGTCGGCGATGTTCTGCCAGTCGGCTTCCTCGGCGACGTCGAGATGACGGTAGCTGGCGGCCGCTCCGATGTCCCGCGCCACCGCGGCTCCGTCGCCGTCGAGCACGTCGGTCATCAGCACCGTAGCGCCTTCCGCCGCAAACAGCCGAGCTTCCGCCTCACCCTGACCCCGTGCTGCGCCGGTGATCAGCGCAATTCTGCCCGCAAGCATTCCCATGTGACCGTTGCCTCCTGTTTTCCTCCTGCCGTGCACGGCAGGCCGTCATGCCGACGTGCTCAGATGATATCCTACTGTAAGCATGCTGACTAACCCGAAGACTACTACCGGCGTCATCTGGTGGCTGATGTCCGGCAGGTGGGGGTGAGTTGCTCCTCGAGTCCCATCCGAGCAGATTGTGCTGTGCACGGGTAGCGAGAACCTATTCGACCAGGCGCCGTGGCTGGATCCTCTCGAGCGGGCCGATATCCGTGCCTTCCGCCTCGCTCAGCGCGGCGTCAGGCGCTCGAGGGCCCGTGTCGCCTCTTCCATGATCTGCAGGACCACGTCGCCGGCGGGCATGACGGCGTGGATGACGGCCGCGCTCTGACCCATGGCGCACGCCCCGATCTCCACCTCGCCGTCCCGGCGGCCAGCCATGTAGGGGTCTTTTCCGAGCCATTTCGTCACATTACGCATCTGCAGAGGAAAAGGCTCGATCTTTGGCTGCATCTCGGCGTTCTCCCAGGCGGCGGTGGTGCGATTGGCGTACATACGGCAGGGCTTGCCCGAAAAGCAGCGCGTGCGGATGGTGCCTTCGTCGTCGATCCGGACCACGGCGTCCTTGTAGTTGTCGTGGCCCCAGGCTTCGTGTGTGGCGATGAAGCGGGTGCCGCACCAGACGCCTTCTCCACCCATCGCGACCGTTCCAGCGAGCCCCCGCCCGTCGCCGACGCCGCCCGCATACAGAACCGGCAGCTCCACGGCATCGAGCACCGCAGGCAGCAACGCCATGCCGCCGACCCGCCCGGTGTGCCCGCCGCCGTCGTAGCCCTGAGCGATGATGGCATCGACGCCGCTTTCAGCGAGCCGAATGGCATTCCTGGTGTTGCCGGTGAGGCTGAGAACCTTCATCCCTACTTCATGACACCGCGCCACCACCGGTCCCGGATCACCGAGGCCACTGACGAGAATCGGAACCCGCTCCTCGAAGACCACCTCGAGAGCTTCCTGGACGTCGTCGGTGAACGCCTGGCTCGAGTTGCCCCGCGGCCCCTTGGCGAACAGCAGGTCCACCGCGAAGGGTCGATCGGAAGTGCGCTGCACCTTGGCGATCTCTTCCCTGAGCGCAGGAGCGGACAAGGTGGCTCCGCCGAGGGTGCCGAGCCCGCCGGCGGCTGAAACCGCGCCAGCGAGCTCCCCTCGTGCGACGAACCCCATGCCAGCCTGCAGCACGGGGTAGTCGATACCGAGCAGGTCACAGATCGCGGTTCTCAGAGCTGGATGAAACACATCGGACCCCTCTGTTACCGGCGAAAACGAAATCGGCTACGCGGTCGATGCCCGCGGGCTTGACTTTGCAGCGGGCTTCCCGCCACATGGCGATATGATAAGTGCGCTGACCGTAATTTGCACTACCGGAGCTGCTCGCTCCGGCACGTGAGGTTGGCGGCGTGGTCGGGTTAGTATGTCTCTGGCAACTGAGGGGGGCGGAGCGATGAACTGGCGTGACGTTTGCGGTGATAAGCTGGTCTCGGTGGATGAAGCCATTGGCCAGGTTCAATCGGGAGATACCGTGGCGGTGGCGCCGTTCACCACCACGCCCTTTACCCTGTGCTCGGCACTGATGGACCGCGCACGCCGGGGCACGTTGGAGCGGGTCCGTGTGGAGCATCCGGCGTCGGCCTGCGCCTGGACGGACGCGGCGTGCAGTGGCGCTTTCGATCTGCGTGACAACTACGCCACGCCGCCGAACCGGCTCGCCTGCCATGCCGGCGCAATGAGTTACGTTCCCATCGGGCTCTGGAAGTCACACGAAATGCCGCCGGGCCTCACCGCCGAGCCGGACATATTCCTGGTTCCGGTGTCGCCGCCGAACGCACACGGCTTCTGCAGCTTCGGCCCGGGCGTATGGATGTCGCCCACGTGCGTACGTTCGGCGAGGCGCGTTGTTGCCGAGGTGCGCGAGGACTTCATCCGCACGTTCGGCGAAAACTACGTGCATGTCGATCAGATTGATTGCTTCGTCGAAGCAGAGCCGTTACCGGAAGGGGCTCTCACGGCCCCCGGGCCCAGCGACGAGGAGGTGGCCCAGGTCGAAGCCATTTGCACGCAGGTGGCCGTGGAGCTCGTGAACGATGGCGATACCTTGCAGATGGGGGTAGGAACCGTTTCCGCCTCGCTCGCGCACTATCTCGATTTCCGTAATGATCTCGGGGTGCAGACCGAGCTGATAACCGGTGGGATCGCCGAGCTGGTCCGCCGTGGCAACATCACCGGCCGCCGCAAGACGATACACGTCGGAAAGGTCGTCGGGAGCGCGCTCGTGGCCATGCCGTATGAGGAGCAGCTTCTGATTCACGAGAATCCGGTGTTCGAGCTCTACGACTTCGGTTATACCGACGACTTGCGGCGGCTGATCACGATCGAGAACTTCGTCACCGTCAACAACGCCATGGTGGTGGATCTGACCGGGCAGGTCGCCGCGGAGTCCTTCGACCACCGCATGTACACGGGCGTCGGCGGGCAGACCGTGTTCATGATCGCCGGAGCCTACTCTCCCGGCGGCAAGTCGGTGAGCGTCGTGCCGTCGAGCTCCGTGCCGAGTGCCACCGGAGAGCGGGTATCGCGGATCGTGCCGGCGCTGCCGCCGGGTACGCCGGTCACGGTGCCGCGGACTTACGTCGACTACGTCGTTACCGAGTTCGGCATCGCCGAACTGCGGGGGAGGAGCGTCGCCGAGCGGGCGCGGTGCCTCATCGAGATCGCTCATCCGGACTTTCGAGACGAGCTGCGGTCACAGGCGCGGGCGCTTTACGGTGCGTGAGCGAGGCCGCGCAGGGCAATCGATTGCCGGAACCATGTGCCGAGACAGAGGGTTTCCCTCGATGTGAGCTTTCCCATCATCATGTCCCCTGGATGCGACAGCGACCCCGGCTCGCCGCCCCGTCGATGAGGTATGATGCCAGCTCCTTGTAAGCCTGCTGACTAACGGCTGATGAAGCACGATCAAGAACCACGACCGCGCCGCTGGACCGTGGCCGACGAGGCAACCGGTGGCGCGCTGGAGATTGCCGGGCTCGACTGGGGTGCCGGGGACGAGATCGTTCTGCTGCTGCACGCGAACGGTTTCTGCGCCGCCACCTGGGACGAGGTGGCTCGCAGGATGGCCGGACGTTACCGCGTGATTGCGCTGGACGCGCGCGGGCACGGCGCGTCTTCCGCTCCGCCGCCGCCCGGTGCCTACGACTGGCGCCATCTGCTGGCCGACGTCGATCAGGTCGTCTCCGCGCTGCTCGCGGAAACCGGGGGTAGCGCGGTGGCGCTTTGCGCCGGCAGCTCGCTGGGCGGGGTCATTGCTGCAGCGCTGGCTGCGGAACGGCGCGGCGTCCTGGCGCGCGTGGTGATGCTGGATCCCCCGGTGCTGCCGGACGACGACACGCGTAGGGCCCTCGGTTTGCCGCGGCCCGAGGGCGGGCCCATGGACATCGCCGAGCAGGCGGCGCGCCGGCGCCGGCGCTGGCCGTCCCGGCCCGCTGCGGCGGCCGGGTGGCGTAACAAGCCCTTGTTCGCGGACTGGACGAAGCGGGCATTCCAGCGCTATCTGGAGCACGGTCTTCGCGAAGATGCGCACGGAGTCACGCTGGCGTGCGCGCCGGAGGTGGAGGCCTCGATCTTCCAGCACACGGGCACCATCGATTTGTACGCCCGGGCTGCAGACATCGATGTGCCAGTGCACATCGTCCGCGCCACTGAAGGCCGTTTCCCGCCGGG
>JBLRXD010000209.1:0-8013 GCA_047920935.1 Pseudomonadales bacterium
CCGCCCGCTCGGAAACCGAGTGCAATCGGTGCGCGATTTCGTCGTCCGCCTAGCGGGGCGTAATGTACTTCGGGCAGTTCCTGTCGAAACCCTCGATCTGGATGATGATGCCGCGCTCGACCCGAGCCCGGTAGTGTGCGTTCTCGAGTCGAGCCAGCAGGTCGGGTTCGTCGGCTTGGTCGATCACGCGCGCCCTGCCGAAGATCTTCAGCCTGATCTGGTGCGGATAATCCATCAGCAACAGGCTTACGCGGCCGTCGCCGGCCAAATTGCCGACCGAGACGTACTGCCGGTTGCCGGTGAAGTCGGCGAAACCGATCGTGCGCGGGTCGAACACCTTCAGGAAACCGCGCGGGCCGCCGCGATGCTGGATGTAAGGCCAGCCAGTCTCGGTGACGGTGCCGAGATAGAAGCTGTCGCGCGCTTCGATGAAGCCGATTTCCTGTTGGGCGAGCCGGGCCTCCTCTGGCGGTTCCTGCTCACCACGGGCATAGGCTGCGCGGCTTCCCATGCGCGTCTGCAAGGCTTTGACGTTTTCGGTGAAGGCTATTCTGGCAAAAGCGCTGGCCACGAATGTCTCCTTGTTGTGCGAGGGAAGCAGTTGCCCCCTTCCGCGCTTGCTGTTGCCTCAGGCGTCCGCGGCCTCGGAAGCCCGGCTTCAGCTCGATCTTCGGAGAGTCGATATCGATCCGGCTGGCCTTGCCGAGGATGTTCATACCGACGTGGGTGATGATCTCGACGATTTCCGCACGCTGTAGCCGGCGTTGCGAACGTCGGCGAGTTCGGCGGTGGTGACATCGCCGGTGTGCTCGACCAGGGCACGGGCGAACTTCACGGCAGCTGCCGCCCGCGCGTCGCGGCTGGTGCCGGCTCGATTGCCGTCGATCTCCGCACCGTCGAGGCCCGCCTTGCGACCGATCGCGGTATGCGCCGACAGGCAGTATTCGCAGGCATTCTGCTGTGCCAGCGCCAGAGCGATTAGCTCACGAGTCTGCGGGTCCAGCTTGCCGCCATTGGCAATGCCGTGCAGGCCGAGGAATGCCTTCAAGGCATCGGGCGAGTTGGGTCGGCGCTGTTCGTCGATCGGGTCGTGAACTTCGTCGATGAGGGCATGGATGCCGGAGTCCGCATCGGGCAGCTGCCTGATTCGTCATTGCGCGCCATCAGCGTCGGGCGCGTGCGCCGGATCGTGGTCGGCACACCGGAATATCTCGAGAAGCACGGTACACCGCAGACACCGGAGGATCTGGCAAGCCATCGGCTGGTGGCCTCGAGCGCGGTCTCGCCGACAAACCATTGGGCCTTCCATTCGACAGGCAGAAAGTGGGCCGTGCGCGTGCAGCCGGGCATCGTCGCCAATGCCGGTGCACGTCATCCACCGTGAGGGACCGTAGCGATCGGCGAAGGTGCACAGCTTCGTCGATCTTGCCGTCGAGCGGTTGCGCGCACACACGGCATTGAACGAGAAACCTCGACGAGCATAGCTGTGCAGACGCCGGCCCGGAATCCTCAATACCGGGAAGCCAGCCGCGGGTTGCGTTGCTGTCGCTCGGCTCCGGCAGGCGTGCCGCTCGCAGCGCCGCGGTCGTTACGGCGCCAGGCATGATAGCGAGCGACCCACGCCAGCAGCCGATGGGGCACCCGCGCCTTCTTCCATTCGCCGGCCGCATACTTGTTCGCTTCGGTCCAAGTCGGATACACGTGGATCGTCGACAGTAGCTTGTTCATGCCGAGGCCGTGACGAATCGCCGTGACGTATTCGGCGATGAGCTCGCCCGCATGGTGGCCGACGATGGTTGCGCCCAGCACGCGGTCTTTGCCCGGCACGGTCAGGACCTTCACGAAGCCGTGGTCGGCGCCGTCGGCGATGGCGCGGTCCAGTTCGGCGAGATCGTAGGTGGTGACGTCGTAGGCGATTCCTCTGGCTCGAGCTTCCTGCTCGTTGAGGCCGACCCGTGCCACCTCCGGGTCGACGAAGGTGCTCCACGGGAGTGCCGAGTAATCGATGCGGAACTTCTTGAAGGTGCCGAACAGTGCGTTCACCGCAGCATGCCAGGCCTGGTGGGCGGCGGCATGGGTGAATTGGTAGGGGCCTGCGACGTCACCCACGGCGTAGATGCTCGGATGGTTGGTGCGCAGGTAGTCGTCGACCTCGACGGTACCGCGTTCTGTGAGCTTCACGCCGAGCGCCTCGAGCCCGAAGCCGGTGACGTTGGCGCGACGGCCGACCGCCACGAGCAACTGATCGAACTCGATGTCGTCGCGCCCGGTGGCAGTGTCGACGCTGATCCATTTGCGGCCGCTTCGCTGGTGCACGCTGGTCGCTCGCGTGCCGAGACGTACGTCGATGCCTTCGGCACGAAAGCGCTCGAGTACGGCCGAGGAAACCTCCGGATCTTCGCGCGACAGCAACCGCTGGTCGGCTTCGATCTGCGTGACCTGGCTGCCCAGGCGTGCGAAGGCCTGCGCGATCTCGCTGCCGATCGGGCCGCCGCCGAGCACGACCAGGCGCCGCGGTTGCTCGCGCAGGTTCCACAGCGTGTCCGATGTCAGGTAGCCGACTTCGTCGAGTCCCGGAATATCCGGGACCGCCGGCCGCGCTCCGGTGGCAATGACGATATGCCGGGTGGTCAGTTCCTGGCCGTCGACCTCCACGCTCCACGGTGACGTGACGCGGGCGTAGCCTTGCACCACATCGACCCCGAGGGACTGGTAGCGCTCTATCGAGTCGTGGGGCTCGACCTTGGCGATCGCGCTCTGCACCCGCTCCATGACGGCGGCGAAATCCACGGTGACACCATCGACCTGCACGCCGTAGTCGTGAGCCTGGCGCGCTTCATGGGCGCTGCGCGCGCTGCGGATCAGGGTTTTCGACGGCACGCAGCCGGTATTCAGGCAGTCACCGCCCATGCGATGCGCCTCGATCAGCGTCACCTTGGCCTTCACCGCGGCGGCGATGTAGGCGCTGACCAGCCCGCCGGATCCCGCGCCGATCACCACCAGATCGCGATCGAAGCGCCGCGGCCGAGTGAGGCGCCGCGGCTGCTTTGAAACAAGCCGCGGCTGCTCGACGTCGCCCGTCGCTCTTTGCTGCTGAAACCACTGCAGCGCCTTGCGCGCGGCCAGCGGGAACAGACCCAAGGCAACGAACGAGGCGATGAGCGCCGGCGACAGCAGGCCGCTCAGGGAGTCGATACTGGCGAGTTGCGTGCCGGCGTTGACGAATACCACCGTGCCCGCAAGCATGCCGATCTGACTGACCCAGTAGAAGGTGAGGGTGCGAATCGGCGTCAGACCCATGACCAGGTTGATCGCGAAGAACGGGAAGGCGGGGACGAGCCGCAGACCGAACAGGTAGAACGCGCCATCCCGCCTGACGCCTTCGTTGATGCCCGCGAGGTGGCCGCCGAACTTTCGCTGCACCAGATCGTGCAGCAGAAATCGCGAGGCAAGGAACGCCAGCGTGGCGCCGACGCTCGAGGCAAACGACACCAGGATCGTTCCCTGAACGAGCCCGAAGAGGGCGCCGGCGGCCAGCGTCATGATGGCCGCCCCGGGCAGTGACAGCGCCGTTACGGCCACGTAGAGGGCGAAGAACCCGGCCAGGGTCGCCAGGGGATGGTCGGCCTGAAGTTGCGCGAACGCAGCGTGCTGGCTGCGCAGAAACTCGAGGTTCAGGTAGCTGCCGAGATCGAAAGCGACGAAGACACCGATTGCGACGACGATCAGTCCGAGCAGAATCAGTTTGGTGAGATGCATGAGGCCTCGATTGAGTGACGTAAGATGAGCGGCTGGATTGCCGCGAAGCATAAGGTTTAGTCGAGCGCGACGGCAGAAACTTACAGGCTGTCGTTCCTGTCTGCGTGCTTGTCCGACAATCGATGATGTAACGCTGTGCTTGGAGAGGCGACTACAAGACATGCATCGTTCGAACACATCCCGGAGGCTTTCATGCGGCTCATGCTGGTACTGCTGTTGATGGCCGGTAGTTATGCTCAGGCAGGCGACGCCAACATGCGCGAGTTGTTCGCGCCCTATCAGACGCTGCTCGAGCAGCATCTCGAAGAGCGCCCTCTGCCGCATGACGGGTTGGTGACGGCGTTCGATTACGCGGCAGCCGCGGCGGCTGCCGAGACGCGCCCGCTATTGACCGAGCAACGCCGGCGGCTGGCCGAGTTCGATCCACAATCCTTGGCGACGCGTGACGCGGCGCTCTCGTTCTGGCTCAACGCATACAACTACTTCATGATCGATTACATCCTCGACCATCCGCAGCGCGGGCAGATCGTCGGCAGCGTGCGGGACTTCGGTAACCTGTTCAATCCATATCGCGTCTTCCGTCAGAGCGCGTTCGACGTCGGTGGGCGCAAGTACAGCCTCGATGAGATGGAAAAGGGCATTCTGCTGGGCGAAGGCTATAAGGCGCGCGGCTGGAAAGACGCGCGCGTGCATTTCGCCGTGAATTGTGCCTCGGTGGGTTGCCCGCCGTTGCGCCAGACGATCTACCTGCCGTCGGCCGTTGACGCTGTGCTCACGGACAACACCCGCCGGGCCCTCAACACCGAGCGGCACTTGCGCGTCGACGGCAACACGCTGCACCTGACCCGCCTGTTCGACTGGTACGAAGCCGACTACGTCGAAGCCGCGGGCTCGGTCCGTGACTTCATTCTGGCGTACGCGGATGAGCGGGTGCGGCGGCAGGTCGAGCGCAGCGAGCGCATCGCTTTCGTCGAGTACGACTGGAGTTTGAACAGTCCGGAGAACTTTCCTGAGTTCCGCTGACGAAGCCGGAAGCAGCCCGGCGCGAAAGCCAGGTTTTTGCAGCCAGTCAGCCGCCTGGAATCGGAATCCGCAGGTAATGGTTGTCGCTGACCGCGTGACATGGCTGGCAGTCGTCAGCTTTGCCTGTCGTATCGACTATCGACCGTGCCGTCTGCTTGCCACTGCAGCCAGTACCGCTCGTTGTGCTCAGCGTTGTAGCCCTGCTGGCCTTGTACATCACCGAGCGTTCAGAAAAACGCCTTCTTCACGGAAGCTTCTGGAACTGATGCGCCTCTCCGAGACGACGGCGCCGGGGATGTGGAGCCGCGGAAGGACGTCCTGCACAGATCGAGTGTCGTCGACGTTAAGCGCGCGCATCTGACGCACCAGGGCTTCGGGTCCAGCAGGTTGCCCCAGTCGAAGTACCAGTCCGTCCTGGGTTCCTCAACCGATGCCTGATCGGGTGTCAAGCGAGCATGAGTGCCGCAAACGCAACGCAACTACGCCTCGCATGACAGGTCAGTCGGACCGCGGTAGCTGATCTTTTTCCGATGATGTGTAACACGGGCCATCCCGGTGCGTCTCATAGCCGATTCTTCGGTGACGGGGTGAGGTCGCCGGATGTTGCCAACAACAACATTTCAATTTCCTGCCAAGCGATCAGGTGCTGGAGGGATTCGGCCTCGCACGCACGTGATCGCTGGTGGTGATGCGGGCGCAGCCACGGCTTCGGATTCCCGATGCTGCTCTCAAAAGTGATGCCAAAACAATGACCTGATGGAGAAAGTCACTTGAGCACACTGAACAGAGCGCGCCGCGACCTGGCGCTGCTGATCGGTATGGCGGTTCTGATTCCCTTCGCGCCGCAGACTTACGCTGCCGTGGCGCAGCCGGGCGCCGGGGCACAGACGATCGAAGAAGTCGTCGTTACCGGCACCCGCCGCGAGGACCGCTCGGCGAGCGATTCGCCCGTTCCCATCGACGTTATCGGCGGCGAGGAGTTCCTCCGCCAGGGCAACACCGACATGGACGAACTGTTGCGCACCTTGATTCCCTCCTACAACGTCAACCCTCAAGCGATCAGCGATGCCGCGACCCTGATTCGACCGGCCAAGCTGCGCGGTCTGCCGCCGGACAGCACGCTCGTCATGGTGAACGGCAAGCGCCGGCACCGCGCAGCGGTGATCTCTTTCCTCGGTGACGGCACCAGTGACGGCTCTCAGGGACCAGACATTTCCGTCATTCCCGGCATCGCGGTGAAGCAGGTCGAAGTACTGCGCGACGGCGCGTCGGCCCAGTATGGGTCGGATGCCATCGCCGGGGTGATCAACTTCGTGCTGCGCGACGCCGCCGAGGGCGGCACCGTCGAGGCGCGCTGGGGCGAGTTTTATGCGGGTGACGGTGAGTCCAGGCAGTTGGCGGCCAACATCGGCCTGCCGCTGACAGCGGCCGGCTTCGTCAATTTCAGCGCCGAGATCAAGCAGGTCGACCCCACCAGCCGCAGCGTGCAACGTGCGGACGCGGCGGACCTCATCGCGGCCGGCAACACTGCCGTCCCAAATCCAGCCCAGGTTTGGGGTTCGCCGGAGATCAGCGACGACTTCAAGCTGTTCGCCAATCTCGGCCTTGATCTCGGCAACGGCAGCGAGGTCTATCTGTTCGGCAACTGGGCCCAGCGTGAGGTGGAGGGCGGGTTCTTCTACCGCAATCCCAACACCCGCGCCGGCGTGTTCGGCGGCGAAGATCCCGACACCATACTGGTGGCCAACCTGGATCCGGCGGCCGGCGCCTGTCCGGTGGTTTCCGTCGTCGACAACGTGCCCGACGCCGGCGCCCTGGCCGCGGTCGCAGCCCAGGCCAACTGTTTCGCCTTCAACCAGATCTTCCCAGGCGGATTCACGCCGAGCTTCGGCGGCGAGATCGACGACGCCAGCATCGCGGGCGGGCTGCGCGGCACCCTCGACAACGGTCTGCGCTACGACCTGAGCGCTTCCGTCGGGCGCAGCGAAGTCGAGTTCTTCATCAACAACACCGTCAATCCCAACCTGGCCGGGCTGCAGGAAAACATCCCCACGTCGTACAAGCCGGGCAGCTACGTGCAGACCGATCGCGTCGTCAACCTCGACGTATCGTACCCGCTGACAATCGACGGCTTTCACTCACCGCTCAACGTTGCCGGCGGTCTCGAGGTTCGCCGGGAGATCTTCGAAATCAAGAACGGGGATGCCAACTCCTTCGCCATTGATCCGATTCTGTCGGCGCAGGGGTTCGGCATCGGCTCCAACGGATTCCCGGGCTTTCAGCCGCAGGATGCCGGCACCAACGGCCGCACCAGCATCGGCGCCTACATCGACCTCGAGGCCGACATCACCGATCGGTTCCTGCTGGGTATCGCGGCGCGCTACGAGGACTACGACGACTTCGGCGACACCTTGAACGGGAAGATCTCAGCTCGCTTCCAGGCCACCGAGAACTTCGCCGTCCGCGCCTCCGCGAGCACCGGTTTCCGTGCGCCGACGGTGGGTCAGGCCAATGTGCGGAACGTGACGACGGCGTTCACCGACGGCGAGTTGCAGGACGAAGCGACGCTGCCCCCCGACAATCCGGTGGCAGTCGCGCTGGGGGCCACCCCGCTGGATCCGGAGGAGTCGGTCAACCTGGCGTTCGGCTTCGTCTTCAATGTCGGCGCACTCGACGTCACAGTCGACTACTTCAACATCGAGGTCACCGACCGGATCGCTCTGACTTCGACGCTGCCGCTCAGCGACCTGGATCGCCAGAACCTTTTGAATGCGGGCGTCACCGATGCACTCAGCATCTCCGGCGCGCGGTTCTTCACCAACGATTTCGATACGACCACTCAGGGCATCGACCTGGTGGCAACGTATCCGGTGGAACTGTTCGGCGGCCTCACCCAGTTCAGCTTCGTGGGGAACTGGACCAAGACCAAGGTCGACTCCTTCAACCCCGAGATCATCGGGCCGACCCGCGTGCGCCAGCTGGAAGACAGCCTGCCGGAGACGCGGTTCTCGGTGACGGCGAATCATTCCCAGGGCCCCGTGCAGGCCATGCTGCGCGTCAGCTGGTTCGACAGCTACTTCGAGCCGCACCTCGATGATGGCGATCTGCCGATCGACGGTGACGATGCCTTCATCGTCGATCTGGAACTCGGCTACGACTTCACCGACAACATCACGGTCATCGCCGGGGCCCAGAACCTGTTCGACGAGCGGGGCACGCGCAATCCGTGGG
>JBLRXD010000210.1:0-7970 GCA_047920935.1 Pseudomonadales bacterium
CAGCGCCGTGCCGAGGCGCTGTCGGATGTTCCGCTGGCGATTACCGCCTTGTGGGGCGAGTTCATCCGCGATGTGAACCTCGACGACATCAAGGATCTGGTGCTGTATACGCCCGGCCTCACCGGCAACTCCAAAGACAGCTTCATCGACATCCTCAACATTCGCGGCATCGTCACCAACGACTTTGGCGTGGGCGGCGATCCATCCATCGGTGTCTTCAAGAACAATATGTACCAGGGCCGTAACGGCGCCGTGGTCACCAGCCTCTACGACATCGACCGGGCCGAAGTGCTGCGCGGCCCGCAGAGCTTCCTGTTCGGCCGCAACACCATCGCCGGCGCCATCAGCGTGCACACCCGCCGACCGACGTTCGACGGTACCAACGGCTATGTGGAGTTGGACGTCGCCGAACGCAATCGATTGGCGATGCAGGGCGCCGTCAACTTCACCCTGAGTGACAACCTGGCGGCGCGGCTGGCGGTGTACAGCTCCCAGGAAGACGGCTATGTAGACGACGTTTTCGATCCGCGCCGAGACGACCTGATCGAGCATGACAAGCAGGCGGGAAGGGTCTCGCTGCGATATCGGAACGACGCCACCGACGTCAACTTCATGGCGGAGTACGAAGACCGCGAGCAGTCCGGCAGCATCTATCGCGCCACCCAGAAGGGCGAGAGCTGGGAGGTTCTGCAGGATCTGTTCGGCGTCGAGCTCCGGGGCAACGGTCGAGACTCCGACAGCGACCTGGGCCTGGGCGAGCGCGATGACGGCAAGATTCTCTCCCTGGGTCTCGAGGTCGAGCACGATCTAGGTTTTGCCACGCTGACGTCCCTTACCGGTTTCAGAGATCACGACTTCAAGTACGCCGAGGACTTCGACGGCACGCCGCTGAACATCAACAACTACGCGCAGGATCAGAAGGGCGACTATTTCGAACAGGAGCTGCGCCTGGTCTCCAATTCCGAGGGCCCGTTCTCCTGGTATGCGGGCGCCTCCTACTACCGCGAGAAGATCGACGCCCTGTTCACCCAGCAGGGCGACGAAGAGGTGATGTGCATCTACTACCTCTCCTACTACGGCTTCGATGGCTGCGCCGACTATCTCGCCTACTACGGCTATTCCTTCACGCCGAATCCCGCCGGGCTGGTGGAGCGTAATCGGGTCAAGGGCGACTACGAGGGCTGGGCCGCGTACGTGGATCTCAGCTATGCCTTCACCGCGACGTTGGATGGCAGCCTGGGGCTGCGCTATACCCGCGACAGGAAGAACTTCAGGCTGCAGGCGTTCGACGTCGACAGCGACCTGGGCCCGTTCTTCGCGCTGGGTTTCACCACGGTGGGCTATCTCGAAGACACCCGCACCTGGAGCGACGTCAGCCCCAGGGTGCAGCTCCGCTGGCGGCCCAACGACGACTGGATGTACTACGGCAGCATCACCACCGGCTACAAGTCCGGGGGCTTCGGCAGCTTCTCGATATTTCCCGATCCCGACGTGTTCGGTACCCCCGGGATCACCGCCGACGAAGCCGGGCCCGACCCGTTCGACCCGGAGGAAGTCGTCTCCTACGAGATCGGCACCAAGGGGAAGTTCGCCGGCGGGCGTGCCATGGTGGAGCTGACCGGCTATTACTACTCCTACGAAGATCTTCAGGTAACCGTGGGCGGGCAAGGCGGCGGCATCCTGGTGGAGAACGTCGGCGAGGTCGATGGTTGGGGGGTGGAGACGGCGCTCAATGTGATTCTCAACGAGTACGTCGACCTCTTTCTGTCTGCCGCTTGGGCGGACACCGAGGCCAACGACGTGGCGGCGGCTTGCGGCGACACTCTGCTGTGCGAGGGCAACTCGCTGCCGGAGCTGCCCAAGTACTCCTACTCCGCCGTGCTGCAGGGCCAGCTGCCCGGAGCCGCCGGCGCCTGGATCGGCCGGGCCGAGATGTTCGGCCAGACCAAGACCGGCGGCGGGCTCATCGGCGATCCGGCGGGCAAGCAGAGCGGCTACACCGAGATCGCGCTGCGAGCCGGCTACCGTGCTCACGCCGGATGGGAGGTGCTCGCCTACGTCGAGAACGTGACCAACGAGCTCTACTACGATCTTGCGGTTCCGGACAGTGGTATCCTGCCGGCTCACTACGTCGGCCCCAGCCGGCCTCGCACCATCGGCGTGAAGCTGAGCTGGACGTTCGAATGATTATCGCCGGAACCGATTGAAGGAAATCATGCAAAGCGACCTCGCCGATCTGCAACGCAGCGATCGCGAGCATCACTTTCATCCGTTCACCGACTTCAAGGACCTGGGAGAGCGCGGCACCCGCGTCATCGTCCGGGGTGAAGGCGTCTACGTCTGGGATCACCAGGGCAACAAGCTCCTGGATGGAATGTCCGGGCTGTGGAACGTCAACGTCGGCTACGGGCGAAAGGAGCTCATCGACGCCGCCACCGAGCAATTGAAGACGCTGCCGTTCTACAACAGCTTTTTCCAGTGCACCACCGAACCCACCATCCGCCTGGCGGAGCGGCTCGCCGGGCTCACGGAAAACAAGCTGGGGCATGTATTCTTCGCCGGCTCCGGGTCGGAGGCCAACGACACCCAGATTCGCCTGGTGCGGCGGTACTGGCAGCTGATGGGCAGGCCCGACAAGCAGGTCATCATCAGCCGCACCAACGCCTATCACGGCAGCACCATCGGCGCTGCCAGCCTGGGTGGCATGAAGGCCATGCACGAGCAGGGTGGGCTGCCGATTCCCGGCATCGTCCACGTCGACCAACCCTATTACTTCGAGGCGCGCAGCAACGCCACTCCGGAGGCCTTCGGCGTCGAGGTGGCGCAGCGTCTGCAGCACCGCATTCTGGAGCTCGGCGCCGACAACGTGGCGGCGTTCATCGGCGAGCCGATCCAGGGCGCCGGCGGGGTGATCATCCCCCCCGCCAGCTACTGGGGCGAGGTCCAGCGTATCTGCCGCGAGCACGACATCCTGCTCATTGCCGACGAGGTGATCACCGGGTTCGGCCGCCTCGGCCACTGGTTCGGCCATCAGCGCATGGGGTTCGAGCCGGATCTGTTGACCTTTGCCAAGGGCGTGACCTCCGGCTACATCCCCCTGGGTGGCGTGCTGCTGGGCGAGCGCGTCAGCCGGGTGCTGAGCGCCGACGGCGGCGAGTTCGCTCACGGGTACACCTATTCCGGCCACCCTGTCGCCTGCGCCGTCGCTCTGGCCAATCTGCAGGTGCTGGAGCAGGAGGGGCTGCTGCAGCGGGTGAGAGACGATATCGAGCCTTACTTCAGCAAGGGCTGGGCGGAGCTCGGTGCCCGCCACGGCATCGTCGGCGAGGCCCGCATGTTCGGGCTCATGGGTGCGCTGGAACTGGTGAGGGGTGGCAACGAGCGTTTCGACAAGACCGTCAAGGCCGGCGAGCGCTGTCGCGACACCTGCATCGAGCACGGCCTGGTGATGCGGGCGGTCGGCGACACCATGATCGTCGCGCCACCGCTGGTGATCAGCCGGGCCGAAATCGACGAGCTGCTCGACAAGGCCGACCGGGTGCTGACCGTGCTGGCAGCCGAGCTGCGGTGACCGCTCCGCCCTCACGCCGGCCGCAGAAGGCTTGGCAGTGAGCCGCGCCGCGCAGGCGTCGGCCGGGTTCGAGAGCTCCTGGTATTACGCCACCGCCAAGGGGCTTTCCGAGCGGCCGCCCCTCACCGAGCGCTTGCGCGCCGACGTGTGCGTCATCGGCGGCGGCTACACCGGCCTGTCGGCGGCGTTGGAGCTGGCCGAACGGGGCTACTCGGTGGTGCTGCTGGAAGGCTACCGCATCGGCGCCGGCGCCAGCGGCCGCAACGGCGGCGTCATGGGCATGGGTCAGCGCAAGGATCAGGACGAGCTCGAGCGCTGGCTCGGGATCGACGATGCCCGGGCCCTTTGGCAGGTGGCGGTGGAGGCCAACGCCCTGGTGCGAGAGCGCATCGAGCGCTTCGCCATCGACTGCGATCTCAAGGACGGCGAGCTGCATGCGGCCCACCGGCGCCGCTACGCCAGCGACTACTGGAACTACGTCGACCTGCTGGCCGAGCGCTACGACTATCACGACTGCCGCAAGGTGGAAGCGGCCGAAATGGCCGAGATGCTCGGCATGCAGACCTACCACGGCGGCTATCTGGATCAGCGCGCCGGCCACCTGCATCCGCTGAACCTGGCGCTCGGCCTGGCCCGAGCGTGTGCCGAGCAGGGCGTGCAGCTGTTCGAGCACTCCCAGGTGCTCGACTACCACCCTCCCTCCGGTGGGAGCGATCTCCAGATCGCGAATCCCTCACACCGCACGACCGTCCGCACCGCCCGCGGCGAAGTCGATGCCGAGTACCTGGTGCTCGCCTGCAATGGCTATCTCGGGCGTCTGGCCCCGGCCATCGAGTCTTATCAGATGCCCATCAACAACTTCGTCCTCGCCACCGCGCCGTTGGGAGAAGATCGGGCCCGGCAACTCAATCGTGACGACGTGGCGGTGGTGGATTCCCGTTTCGTGGTCAACTACTTCCGCATGTCGCCCGACCATCGGCTGCTGTTCGGCGGCGGCGAGAATTACTCCCCGCGGTTCCCCCGGGATCTCAAGAGCTTCGTGCGAGGCTTCATGCTCGAGGTGTATCCGCAGCTCGCCGACGTGCCCATCGACTACGCCTGGGGGGGCACTCTGGCCATCACTCTTAGGCGCATGCCCCACTTCGGGCGCGCCGGCAACGTGTTCTGGGCCCACGGCTACTCCGGCCACGGCATCGCCATGGCCAACATGGGCGGCAAGCTCATCGCCGAGGCCATGGCGGGCACCGCGGAACGCTTCGATCTGTTCGCTCGGCTGCCGCACCGGCGCTTTCCCGGCGGGCGCTATCTGCGCTGGCCGGCACTGGTGGCAGGCATGCTGTACTACGCCCTGCTCGACCGACTGTGAACCCGAGGAGGCTGCTGATGAAGGCGACGCTGCAAGATAGGGGGCGCTTGCTCGGGTTGCTGGTGCTGCTGACGGCCGCCGGTTGCGCGGAGCCTGGACAGGAGCGCAACGATGCGGCTGCAGGGGCGGCTGCGGTGGCGGATGCGCGTCAGGAGGCTGATCTGATCCTCACCAACGCGGCCATCTACACCCTCGATCCAGCCCAGCCGTGGGCCGAGGCGCTGGCCATCGGCGCCGGCAGGATCCTCGCGGTGGGGGGCGCCGGGCAGATCGCCGCCGCCTATCGGGGGGAGACGCTGGATCTCGCTGGTCAGATGGTGCTGCCGGGTTTTCACGATGGTCACAGCCATCCGGTCTCCGGCGGCGTGCAGATGCTGCAGTGCGACCTCAGCGCCGCCGCCAGCGTGGCGGAGACCCTGAATCGGATCGCCGCCTGCCATGCCGCGACCCCCGTGGACGACGATCCCGCCAGCGCCTGGCTGGTGGGCGGCGGCTGGGATCTCGGCCTGTTTGCCGATGCCAACCCCCACAAGCAGCTGCTGGATGCGATCGTCGGCGATCGGCCCGTGTACCTGCGAGGGGCCGACGGCCACAGCGGTTGGGCCAGCTCCGCCGCCCTGGCTCGGGCGGGCATCAGTGCCGACACCGCGAATCCGCCGCTGGGCGTGATCGAGCGGGACGCCGCCGGCGAGCCCACCGGTACCCTGCGGGAAACCGCCATGGGGCTGGTGGGCGCCGTGCTTCCCGAGGTCACCGAGGAGCAGCGCGTGGCCGGCGCGCTGGCCGCCCTGGAGATGGCCAACGCTTTCGGCATCACCTCCCTGGTGGCGGCTTCGGTGGACGCCGAGGAGTTGGCTGTCTGGCGGCGCCTGGAGCGGGAAGGCCGGATGACCGTCCGCGTGGTGGCCAGCATCAGCATGAACGAAGGCGCCGACAGCGGTGCCAACAGTCGGCTGCTGGCGCCGGAATCCCGGGGGTCCGAGCAGCTGGTGCGGGCGGACGCCGCGAAGATCTTCCTCGACGGCGTGCTCGAGGGGGAAACGGCCGCGCTGCTCGAGCCTTATCTGGATCCTCAGGGCAAGGGCGGCGGCCGCATGGGCGACCTGCACGTGCCCTGGGAGGAACTGCGCGCCACGGTGGTGGCGCTGGACGCCCGCGGCGTGCAGGTGCACATGCACGCCATTGGTGATGCGGCCGTGCGGCAGGGGCTGGACGCCATTGCCGCGGCCCGGGAGGTCAACGGCGCCGGCGATAATCGCCACCATATCTGCCATTTGCAACTGGTCCACCCGGACGACTACCCCCGGTTCGGCGAGCTCGGCGTGCTGGCGAACTTCCAGGCGCTGTGGGCCTATCCCGACGAGTACATCACCGACATCAATCTGCCCGCCGTGGGGGCCGAGCGGGTGCAGCGGATGTATCCCATCCGCTCCATCGAGCAGGCCGGCGGCACCATTGTCGGCGGCAGCGACTGGTCGGTGTCTTCCATGAACCCGCTGGACGCCATCGAGGTGGCGGTTACCCGGCAGGATCCCGCAGGCCTGGTGTCAGGGGTGCTGAACGCCGCCGAGGCGGTGACGCTCGAAACCATGCTTGCCGCCTACACCCGGGGCACGGCTTTCCTCATGCATCAGGAAGATCGCAGCGGCATGCTGGCGGCTGGCATGCTCGCCGACCTGGTGGTGCTCGATCGCAACTTGTTCGATCTCGCGCCTTCTGCCATCAACGAAGCGCGGGTAGTGAAGACTTACTTCTCTGGCCGGCTCGTGTATTCCGCCCAGGGCCAGATGCTGGTCGATCAGGGCATCGTCGATTGACCCGGTCCCCATCCGCGGGTTTTCATTGTCGGATTGTTCGCTTTGGATTCGGTCACGAGGTTCATGTCTTCCTTGTTTGAAGAGTCCACAGGGCCCACGGACTCCGGGGAACCCGCCGCCGCCGGCCTTGTCCCGCGCGCGCCCATGCTGCTGTCGGGGCGCCGCGCCGTGCTCGAGGCGCGGCTCGAAGATCGTCTCGGGCGCATTCACGCCCGCCAGCGCCTGGGCATCGAGGAGGATCACGCCACCCAGATGTTCCGCCGGGCGAGGAGCGTGTTTCACCCCGAGAACTGGTACTCGTTCGCCTCCCTGGTGCGCACCGGCCTGCGGGTTGCCGGCCTGTATCAGCGGGCGATGCGCAACGCCCACAGGCTGCTCACCGTCGAGCATGCGGCGGCATTGCCCGGCCTGCCCCAGGCTTTCGACGGCTACCGCATCCTGCACCTCTCCGATCTGCACATCGACGTCAGCGAGCAGACGGCCCACGCCATCATCGAGGCGGCACGCGGCGTGGAGTACGACCTCTGCGTGCTCACCGGCGACTATCGCTTCCGCACCACCGGCGACTCGGCAGCCACCCTGCACAACCTGGCGCGACTGCGCGCCAACCTGCGCGGTGACGTCTACGCGGTGCTCGGCAATCACGATAGCGTGCTGATGCTGCCGGACCTCGAAGACATGGGCATCCGGGTGCTGATGAACGAGTCCGTGGCGCTCGAACGCGATGGCGAATTCCTGTACCTGGCAGGCATCGACGACGCCCACTTCTTCGGCGTCGAGAATTTCGAAAAGGCTCTGGACGGGGTGCCACCGGAAGCCGCTACGGTGCTGCTGTCGCACACGCCCGAGGTCTATCGGCAGGCGGCCCACTGCGGCGTCGACCTGTTGTTGTGCGGCCACACCCATGGCGGGCAGATCTGCCTGCCGGGGCGCGTACCGCTGCTGCTCGACGCGCGCATCCCCCGCCGCATGGGGCGGGGGGCCTGGCGTCATCACCGCATGCTCGGCTACACCTCGCCCGGGGCCGGCACCTCCATCGTCGAGGTGCGCCTCAACTGCCCCCCGGAAATCACCGTCCACACCCTCGAAGCGGCCGCCGCACCCTGACGCCCAGCGCTGCCTGCCCCGCGGGCTTGGCTCGCGAGCCAGCGGCGTCGCCCCTGGAGCACGCGCGCAACGCCTTCGCACGCCTTCGCGCCACCGCTCCGCGGTTCCC
>JBLRXD010000211.1:0-7870 GCA_047920935.1 Pseudomonadales bacterium
TCGCGATCGGGAGATCGCTCCCACCCAGGACGGATCGCGATCTGGAGATCGCTTTCATGGAAAACTCCGCTTTTCCTCAAGCGACCGCGGCGGCCGCAGGCCGCTTGGTCGCTCCTACAGCGGGGCGGGGCCTTCGACCTGGAGGCGGTGGATGACCCGGGGCGCGTCGCCGTGGTCGTGCACGGCGAAGTGCAGCAGACAGCGGTTGTCCCACATGACCAGATCGCCCGGCCGCCAGGCGTGCCGCGCCTGAAACTCCGGGCGCACGCTGTGGGCGAACAGATATTCCAGCAGCCCGGCGCTTTCCTCCCGGCTCCAGCCGACGAACCGCTGGGTGAAGGCGCGGCAGACGTACAGCGCGCGGCGGCCGGTCTCATCATGGGTACGCGCCACCGGATGCTCGGCGCGCGGGGCGGCAGCCGGGTCGGCGCCGTAGCGGGCGGCAAGGCCGCTGGCGGAGTGCACGGCATGCAGCCCATCGACCACCTTGCGCAGGCCGTCGGAGAGTTCCTCGTAGGCCAGCGACTGGTTGGCGAACGCGGTGTCGCCGCCGATCTCCGGGGTTTCGTGGGCGTAGAGCATGGTCATCTTCGGCGGCGTGGTGTTGTAGGTCATGTCCGAGTGCCAGTGCTGATTGATGTCCCGCGCCTTGCCGGGGTTGCGCAGTTCGATGAGATCGGGGTGGTCCTTCATGCCCGCGTACGGATGCCGGATCAGCGCGCCCCAGCGAGCGCCGAACGCCAGTTGCTCCCCCGGGGTGAGTTGCTGATCGCGGAACACCAGCACGTGGTGGCGGCGGAACAACTCCGCGAGCTCGGTCATGGCCGCCTCGCTGGTCTGCCGCACGTCGAACTGCTGGACGATGGCGCCGAGGGGGGCGCCCAACCGCTGAATCTTCATGTCGATCGGTTCCTGTGGCCGTTGCAATGACGCTGACGCGGACTGACACGACAGATACAGGCTAGAATCACCGCAATCAAGGGGAGGAACACCGATGAACTACGATATCGTCATTCGCAACGGCCTGGTGGTAGACGGCACCGGGGCCCCCGGCCGCATCGCCGACGTCGCCATCCAGGGCGACCGCGTCGCCGAGATCGGCACCGTGAGCGGCCAGGGCCGGCGTGAGATCGAGGCCGCCGGGCGCGTCGTCACCCCGGGCTTCGTCGACATCCACTCCCATCTCGACGCGCAGGTGGCGTGGGATCCGATCCTGTCGTCGTCGTGCTGGCACGGCGTGACGTCGGTGGTCATCGGCAACTGCGGCGTCACCTTCGCCCCCTGCAAGCCCGAAGACCGGCGGTTTCTGGCAGAGATGATGGAATCGGTGGAAGACATTCCCGCTGATGGCATTCTGAACGGCCTGCCCTGGGACTGGACCACCTACGGCGAGTACCTCGAGACCCTCGACCGCATGCCCAAAGGCCTGAACGTGGGCGGCATGGTGGGCCATTGCGCAGTGCGCTACTACGTCATGGGCGACCGCTCCGCCGACCAGCAGGCGGCCACCGCCGACGAGATCGCGCAGATGTGCGACCTGGTGGAGGAAGCCATGCGCGGCGGCGCGCTGGGGTTCTCGACGTCGCGTACGCGCCTGCACAAGGTGCCGGATGGCCGCCACGTGCCCGGCACCTGGGCCGAGACCGAGGAGATGATGGCCATCGGCCAGGTGCTTGGGCGCCTGGGCCATGGGGTGTTCGAGTCGGCGCCGCGGTTCGAGGGCGACAATGCCGAGTACGACGGCGCCCGGGCAGAGATCGGCTGGATGTCGGAGCTGAGCCAGACTACCGGCCGCCCCGTCACCTTCGGCATCTCGCAATCCAACGCGCGGCCCGAACTCTACCGGCGCGCCCTCGAGTTTGCCGCCGACGGCAATACCCGCGGCGGCGTGGTGCGCCCGCAGACCACCGTGCGCGGCATCGGCCTGCTGGTGGGCCTGTCCTGCTCGCGCTCACCCTGGGACAACCTGCCCACCTGGAAAGCCCTGCGCGCCCTGCCCCTGGACGGCAAGCTCGACGCCCTGCGGGATCCGGTGCGGTGCGCCGCATTGGTGGCCGAGGCGGATCAGCAGCCGGGTTGGGTCGATCCGCAGCAGTTGTACTTTCTCGATCCGGTTGACGCCGCCTACTACCCGGACGCAAGCCGAAGCCTCACCGGCCTGGCCGCGGCGCGCGGTCTGTCGCCGGCGGCGGCTTTCTGCCAGATGGCGCTCGACAGCGACGGCCAGGCGCTGTTCACGCACGCGTTCCTGAACCAGCGCCCGGACGCGGTGGAAGAGATGATGGCGAATCCCATGGTGATCATGGGGCTCGCCGACGCCGGTGCCCATGTAGGCCAGATCATGGACGCCAGCCAGCCGACGTTCTTCCTGCGCGACTGGGTGCGCGACCGCAAGCTGCTCGGCATCGAGGAGGCGGTACGGCGCCTCACCTCCGATACCGCGCAACTGTTCGGCATCGCCGACCGTGGGGTACTGCGACCGGGAGCCTTCGCCGACATCAACGTCATCGACCTGGATGGCCTGCGCCTGCCGGCACCCGAGTACGTCCATGATTTTCCCGGCGGCGCCAGCCGCTTCATCCAGCGCGGCGCCGGCTACGACTGCACCCTGGTGAACGGCCAGGTGTTCATGGAGCATGGCGAGCACACCGGGGCCTTCGCCGGCCGGGTGCTGCGCGGCTCCGCGGCCGGCTGACGGGGCCGGCATGGCGCTCAAGGCCACCATCTACCGGGCGGAACTCGCCATTTCGGACATCGACCGCGGCTACTACGCCAGCCACTCGCTGACCCTGGCGCGGCACCCGTCGGAGACCGAAGAGCGGCTGATGATCCGGCTGCTGGCCTTCGCCATGCATGCCGACGAGCGCCTCGAGTTCGGCCGCGGCCTGTCCAGCGACGACGAGCCGGATCTGTGGCGCAAGCAGGACAACGGCGAGATCGCCCTGTGGGTCGACGTCGGCCTGCCCGATGAGCGCCGCCTGCGGCGCGCGGCAGGCAGGGCACGGGCTTTGACGCTGCTGGTCTACGGCCAGCGCGCGGCCGACGTCTGGTGGCGCAAGAACGAAGCCGCCCTGGCGCGGCTGTCGACGCTGACGGTGAAGCTGCTGCCGGACGACGCCGTGAAATCCCTGGCGGCGCTGGCGTCCCGTGCCATGAAGCTGCAATGCACCCTGCAGGACGGCCAGGTATCGGTGAGCGATACCAGCGGCTACGTCGTGATCGAGCCGATACGGCTGATGTGATGCGCCCGCTGGGCACTGCTGATTCCGTCACCGGGAAACTTCCTGCCCACCTGATGGTCACATCACTCGTGACTTTCAGCAGTACACTTTCCATACCATCGGCGCCGTCGGCGCGAAGACGATCGAGCCTGATCGGCATCATCCTCGTCTGGGGCAGTTTGCTTTGCGGCAGCGCCGCTGCCGACAGCGGCACCTTGACGCTGAAGTTCGGCCCCGGCGTCTATCACTGGAGCAGCGACCGCGAGCACAACAACCGGAGCTTGCTGGTGGGTGCGACCTGGGAGTTTCCCTCAGGCTGGAACCTGGGCGGCGCCTTTTTTCGCAACTCGTTCCACCAGCCCAGCCAGTACCTGTACGTCGGCAAGCGCTGGTTTCCCGATGCCCTTCCCGATGCGTTGTACGTCAACGTCACCGCCGGCGTGATGCTCGGCTACAAGGAGCCTTACGACCACAAGATCCCGCTGAACCATGCCCGCGGTATTGCCCCCGCCATCCTTCCAGCACTTGGCTATCAGCACAAGCGCACCAACGTGCAACTGATACCGCTCGGCACCGCAGGCATGATGATGACCTTCGGCGTAGATCTCTGATTCGCCACGCCAGCGGTCACTTCGGCAGCCGGATATCGACGTCGGCGCCACCACCCGGCCGGTTGCCGATTTGCAGCCTGCCGCCGTGCCGGTGCACGATGGCCTGGGCAATGCTCAACCCCAACCCCACCCCCGCGGCGTGACTGCGCGACCACTGCGCCCGAAAAAACGGCACGAACAGATCATCCAGCTCGTCGCAGTCGAAGCCAGGCCCGCGATCGAGAATTCTGATGGAGACCTCAGCAGCCTCGTCGCTGAGAACGATGTCGGCGCTGCCCGCGTACTTGAGCGCGTTGTCTAACAGGTTGGTGATGGCGCGCTTCAGAGCGATGCGCCGACACCGGTACAGCACCTTGGCGGGGGCGGTGAGCGCTACGCTGGCGCCGGTATCCGCCAGGTCTTCACACAGGCTCTCGAGCAGCGCCGACAGGTCTACGAGTCGATTGGGCTCGTCCTGAAACGTTCCGCGCGCAAAATCCAGCAGGGAACCGATCATCGAATCCATCTCCTCCAGGGTGGCGATGACTTTGTCCCGTTCCGCCCCGTCGGTCAGCAGTTCGGCCCGCAATGACAGCAGCGTCACCCGGGTACGCAAGTCGTGGGAGATGGCCGCCAGCATCTCGGTCTGGTTCTCGACCATGCGCTGCAGGCGGCTTTGCATCTCGTTGAATGCCTTCGCTGCTTTGGCGACTTCTTCCGGCCCCGATTCCGCCAACGGCTGCGACCGCAGGTTCTTTCCCAGGCGATCGGCCGCGCTGGCGAACGTCGTCAGCGGCGCGGTGACCCGATCCACCAGCCAGATTCCGACGATGACCATGCCGACCAGCACCGACAGCAGGTAAAGCCCGGCGGGGCGGGGCCACAACTGCTCGGTGCGCGGAATGACGCCGGTGACGGTCAGCCACAAGCCGCGCTCCAGGCGCACGGCGATGCGCAGCAGGCTCTCTGCATCGACCATCCACTCGGACCCGAAGGCGTCCGGGCGGTAACTGCTCACCACGATCCAGGCGTCATCCCAGCCGTCGAGCCGGTCGGCGAGAAACTGCTTCACTTCCGCCGTCAGGCGCTTATCGACCGCCAACGAGTTGGCCGGTGTCCTCGGCCCGAGGGCGACCCGAAAGCTGTCGGTGCTGGCAGCTCTGACGACATCTTCGCGCCAGTGTCCCGGCACCAGCCGCAACTGGTCGACCAGCTCCAGGGTGCGCTCCGCAACGTCCAGCGCCTCGCCGGCCGTCAAGATGGTCTGCCGATCGGCGGAGTAGATCGCCATTCCAATCAGCTGGGAGGTCGCCACCACCAGCATCAGCACCACGAACGCCTGGCGCCGCACGGTGCGCAAAAACGGCAGGGTCATTCGACCCGTACTCTGGAGGCAAAGGTATAGCCGCCGCCCCAGACGGTCTTGATCAGCTTCGGGTTGCGGGCGTCGTCACCGAGCTTGCGGCGCAGCCGGCTCACCTGCTGATCGATACTGCGATCGAAGGGCGCGGCGCGCCGGCCCTTGGCGAGGTCGAGCAACTGGTCGCGGCTGAGCGTTCTTCCGGAGTGGGTGACGAACGCCAACAGCACGCTGAATTCCGCGGTGCTCAGGGGCACGACCACGTCGTCGTCCAGAATCAGCTCGCGCCGTGCCGCGTCGAAGGCCCATCGGCCGAAGCGGAACACTCGGCATTCGGCGACCTCTTCGGGCGGCGCTGCGACCGCTCTGCGGCTGCGTCTCAGCACGGCCCGAATCCGCGCAACCAGCTCGCGCCCACTGAACGGCTTGGTGACGTAGTCATCGGCGCCCATCTCCAGACCGAGAACGCGATCGAACTCGTCGTTCTTGGCCGTGAGCATGATGACCGGCAACTCGGCGCGCTGAACCCGCAGTTCCCGGCACAGCGACAGACCGTCCACCTGAGGCAGCATGAGATCCAGCAGCACCAGATTGATGTGGTGCTGTGTCAGCGCGGCATGCATGGCGACGCCGTCGGCGGCCGTGCTCACCCGATAGCCTTCTTTACCTAGCAGCTGCGCTACCAGTTCGCGAATTTCGTGGTGGTCGTCGACGACCAGAACGTGTGCTTGCTCCTGCATGCGCGGCACTCTATCGCGTCTGCTGCGGCGCGTTCGTCACAAATTGTGACCAATTGTTCGCGCCGCGCCCGGCGCGCAACTTTGGGAACAGCGTTGTCACTTCCGGGCAACTTCTACGCACACCCATCAGCTCAAATGCGCCTGCGTTCAACGCGATAGGAGAGTTACGTAATGTCGAACAATAACTATTACAGAGGCTTCCGCAGGAAGCTCACTAGCGTTTCCGCCGCCGCCGCCGTGGCTCTGGCAGCGGGCCCCGCCTGGGCCGGCCAGGCCCCGCTGGGCTTCCAGGTGGGCGCCATCGGCGGGGTCGAGATTTACGATCTCGACCTGCAAACGGCCGGACTGACGGTGAGCGATCTGCAGCTGCAGGGCCCTACCGCCGGGATCTACGTCTCAGCCACCTCCACCATGCCAGACCTCGGCGGCCTGATCGGCGGAATCGAAGCCCGCTTCCAGTTCAATGACGCCGATGGCAGCGCCAGCGGCGGCGGCGAGCAGGTACCGGTAAGCTCCCGGGAAAGCTGGGGCATTTCCGCCCGGCTCGGCTTCACTCCGGTTGCCCACACCCTGGTCTACGCGCGCTCCGGCTGGACCCGCACGCGCTTTTCGGGCCTCGACGCCACTGGCCGCGACACCGTCAACGGATTCCGCTTCGGCGCCGGCGCCGAAGTCGCCGTGAGCCCGGACTGGTCGGTGCGCGGCGAGATCACTCGCACCATCTACGAGGACTTCAAGAGCAACGGCCGCAGCATCGACATCGGCCAGAACGCTCTGGAGATCGGACTGGCGCGTCACTTCTGATCTCCGGAACGACTAACCTCCGGAACGGCCGCGGCAGTAGCCGCGGCCAACCCCACACCTGCCCAACCGCAACGCGCCGTCGAGCACCCACTGCGCGTAGGTGTTGCTGTTCGGGCCCGGCCAGTAGTGGTACTTGTGACACCACGGGTACGTGAGGGGTGATCTCTCGATGCGTGCGGCCAGGGTGCCTGCGGCTTGGCCGCACCAGCGCTTCACCACCCAGCTCGGCCCGCTACCGACGCCGGCATCCGCGGGCAGCAGATTCTTGTGCAGATGGCCCCAGCTGCATTCGCCACCGGCGCCGGCGTTCTGCCAGACCTCCCAGCGGTCTCTGCGCTCGCGCTCCACCACGAACCAATGGTGATGGGCGATGGCGCCGATGAACGGGATCCGCGCCGCGCGCAGTTCCACCACGGCCGCGTCATCTGGAAGCGGAGCGGAATCCATGCGCGCTCAATGGACGTTGACCGTTGCCGGCGCCCGATTGCCAACACGGACGACAGCCCAATCGGTGCGGTGCCAGAGGTTTTTGCCCGGTCGCAGTGACGGCCGTCAATTCTGTCCTGCCGCTGCTGATGATCCCCGCTAACATTTCGCCCATGAGCAGAATCATACAGCTGAGCGCCGCACTGATGGTCGTCGCCGCCTGCCACTCGGTGCGCAGCGACGTGGTCGAGGAAGTCGTGGAAGAACGGGTGGTTTCCGAGGATGCCAACTTTCGGGTGATCCGGGTGGTCGCCGACCTCGAGCATCCATGGTCACTGGCTTTCCTGCCCGACGGCAGCCTGCTGATCACCGAGCGACCCGGCCGCATGCATCGGCTCGAAGGTGGCGAACTGACGGCGATCTCCGGCCTGCCGGAGATCACCGCCCAAGGCCAGGGTGGGCTGTTCGACGTGTTACCGCACCCGGAATTCGCTGCCAATCGGCTCATCTACTTCGCCTATTCCGATAGCTATGACGGCGGCGTCGGCACCCACGTATCCCGTGCCGTACTCGAGGACGACCGGTTGACCGATGTGGAATTGCTGTTCCGCATGGATCCCCCGGGCAGCGGCGGCAGACACTTCGGTGGCCGTCTGGCGTTCGACGCCACCAACCATCTGTACGTCACCATCGGCGACCGGGCAGACCGCGACCTGGCGCAGCAACTGG
>JBLRXD010000212.1:0-7845 GCA_047920935.1 Pseudomonadales bacterium
GCGGATCCTTCCGCCAGTCTGATGGCCGGCCTGCCGGTGGTGCATGCGCCGCCGACGGAGTTTCCGCCCCTCGACGGTAGGCGGCGGCTGGTGTTGCTGCTGACCGTGCTGGTGCTGGCGCTGATGGTCTGGGGCATTCTGGCGCGCGGCTGGTATCTGGTGGAGCTCGGCGCGCTGTTCCTGAGTCTGGCCGTGGTGGCCGGCATGATCGGCGGCCTGGGGGCCGACGGCACCGCCAGGCGCTTCGCGGAGGGCGCGGCTGAGCTCGCCGCCACCGCCTTGCTCATCGGTTTCGCGCGCTCCATCGCGCTGATTCTCGAGGACGGCCAGGTGCTGCATACCATCGTCAACGGGTTGTCCGGGCCGCTGCAGTTGTTCGGTGCGGAGCTCGCGGCGGTGGGGATGCTGCTGATCCAGACGGTGATCAACCTGTTCGTGCCCTCCGGCAGCGGCCAGGCGTTCGTGACCATGCCGATCATGGCGCCCCTCGGCGACCTGGTAGGGGTGAGCCGTCAGGTGGCGGTGCTGGCCTACCAGTTCGGCGACGGTTTCTCGAACATGATCGTTCCCACCAACATCGTTCTGATGAGCATTCTCGGCATCGCCGGCATTCCCTACGATCGCTGGGTGCGGTTCGCTTTCCCTCTGCTGGTCAAGCTGCTGCTGGCCGCCGCCGTGACGCTGATCGTCGCGGTCAGCATTGGTTACCAGTGAGCGCATCGCCGTCAGCCTTGCGCGGCGAGCTCGAGCCCGGGCGCGATGATGCGCTCGATATTGCCTACCGCGGCCCGGGAGGGTGTCGCGCGCAGCAGCGCATTGCGCGCGGTGCAGCTGATCCGGCCCGACCACTGGCCGACGCGGCCGATGGTGCGCGACCGAGCCGAAATCGCCCGCACGCGCGCCGCTCGAGCCTTGGCGTAGCTGACAAGTGCGGCGACGTCGTCGGAGTGCTGCCGCAGTGCGAGGCGCAGCGCATGGGCATCTTCGATGCCCTGGGCGGCGCCCTGGCCCAGGTTCGGCGTCATGGCGTGGGCCGCATCGCCGGCAAGGGCCACCCGGCCGCGACACCACACGGGTAGCGCCAACTCCTCGATGTCGTGGCGGAGTATCGGATCGCCGGGATCGAGCGTGGCGAGCAGTTCTCCGCCCTTGCCGGCGAACGCCCGAAAACGCTCGCGCAGCGCCGGCAACCGCTGGTCACCGCTCGGATCCGCCCCATGGGGCGGCGCGTTGGCCACCAGGAAGGCATAGATCCGCTCGCCGATCAGGGGCACCAGCCCGATACGCTGACCCCTTCCCCACATCTCGAACGACCCGTCGAGACCGATGCGGTCTGGCACCACCATGCGCCAGCAGGTATAGCCGGCGTAGCGGACGGCCGGGACGTTGCCGAACAGCAGCGCCCGCACGCTCGAACGAATGCCGTCTGCGCCGATCACCAGGTCCACCGACTGCTCGAAGCCGTCGTTGCCGGCGACCTCCACGGCACCACCGCAGTCGGTGAGGGATGCGATGCTGGTGCCGAGCCGCAGTCGCGCATCGGCCGCGGCTTGCTCCAGTGCCCGGTGGAGATCCGCGCGATGCAGCGCCCAGAAATCAGCGAGCGCCGGGATGTCGTCGCGACTGGCGAGGCTGGCGCTGACGAGAGGTCGTCCGGTGGTATCGGTGACGTCACCGACCGCGATCCGCCGACCGGATGCGCGCACTGCGTCGCCGCTACCCAGGCGGTCGAGTACCGCCATGGCGTTGCCGGCCAGGGTGATGCCGGCTCCCAATGGCGCCCAGGCGGGGGCCTGCTCCACCACCGTCACCTCGTGCTCGTCGGCGGTGAGGGCTCGCGCCAGGGTGAGCCCGGTGATGCCGCCGCCAACGATCAGGATGCGCCGATGCCTGATCGGGGATGTCCGTCTCATGGGCGCACGACTCCTGCGGGCGCCCCGCGGGCCGTGAACGAGCACAGCGCCAGGGCGTCTTCCAGCGTCTTCTTCCAGGCCCCAACCTCGCCGAGCTCGCCGCGCAAGCCGGCTACCAGGGTTGCGAAGTAGAGTGCGAAGAACACCCGCGCGGCATCGCTCGGCGGCGTTTTCCATTGGCTGCCGCCGGCACTGAGGAGATCCTCCACCCGAGCGAGAAACTGCAGGCGGTGGCTGTCCAATTGCTGGCCCGGTGCGCCCCCCATGAATAGGCTTTCTTTGACCAGCACGCGTGCCAGATCGGGCTGCGCGGCGTAGTGCTGGTACAGCCGCCCGGCCAGGTGCGCGAGTTGATCGGCAACGGGTGCCGCCGGCAGGCTGCTCCAGGCTTCGTCGAGGACGTCCGTCAGTGTTTCGTGGAAGATCTGCGCCAACAGGGCCTGCTTGTCGGGGAAATGCACGAACACCGTACCGGTGGCGACACCGGCACGCCGCGCGATTTCACGGATCGTGGAGCGCTCGAAGCCCTGCGCCGCGAACGCCTCCCGCGCCGCGCTCACCAGCCGCTCGCGGGTGCGCTCCTTTTGCTTCTGTCTGACCGCTGATGGCGCCATCCGCTTCTCCGCTTGCTGAATGATCATGTTCACTGAACACGTTCATATTTGCAAGTGCACCAGATTGGCTCCGACGGGATCAGTGGGCGCGGCGAACGCTCATCTGGGCCAGTTCCGCCAGCAGGCTGTCGCCGAGGCCTGCGCGGCGGAGGAAGCGCAGCGCTTCGTCGAGCAGCCGTTCTGCCCGTGCGGTGGCGGCCTCGATGCCCATCAGCTGCGGATAGGTGCTCTTGTTGGCGGCGGCGTCCGACCCCGCGGGCTTACCCAGCGTCTCGCTGGTCGCGGTGACGTCGAGCACGTCGTCGACGATCTGAAAGGCGTGACCCACGCGGGAGGCGAACTCGCCGAGCAGTACGAAGGTTTCGTCCGGCAGGCGGGGGTCGCCAACCACGGCACCGATCTGCACCGCCGCCCGAATCAGGGCGCCGGTCTTTGCTGCGTGCAGGGCCTCGAGGTGCGCAAGCGCCAGGGCCTGATGCTCGGCCGCCAGGTCGAAACTCTGACCGCCCACCATGCCGCCCCAGCCGACTGCGTCGCCGAGCAGAACGACGGCTCGCAGGCGGG
This sequence comes from Pseudomonadales bacterium, assembly GCA_047920935.1. Lineage (GTDB taxonomy): Bacteria > Pseudomonadota > Gammaproteobacteria > Pseudomonadales > Azotimanducaceae > UBA7803. The sequence continues at coordinate 3,092 of JBLRXD010000212.1, forward strand.
CGTCACCGGGCACGTTGGCAGCGTCGGCCAGGGTGCGGAACGCCAGCGCCTGCAGCGCGTCGCCGGCGAGGATGGCGTTGGCTTCACCAAAGCGTTTGTGATTGCTCGGCAGGCCGTGGCGCATGTCGTCGTCGTCCATGGCCGGCAGGTCGTCGTGGATGAGCGAGTAAGCGTGGATGAACTCCACCGCGCAGGCGGGCGCCAGGGCGTCTGCCAGCGACCCGCCGACCCCCGTGCAGGCTGCGCACACCAGCATCGGCCGCAGGCGCTTGCCGCCCGACAGGGTGGCGTAGCGCATAGCCTCCACCAGATCCTGAGCGATGGGTGAGTGGGCGGGTAGGTGGTGATCCAGCGCATCGTCGATGGTGGCCTTGAGGTCGCGTAGCTCAGGCGTCATCGAAGGCGTCGGGGTCGAGATCTTCCAACTGGTTGTCGGCGGTGAGCTGCTTGATCTTGAGTTCGGCGCTGCGCAGTGCCGACTGGCAGTGGCGGGTGAGCTTGACCCCGCGCTCGAACGAGCGCAGCGAGTCTTCCAGCGTCATCTCACCCGCTTCCATCTGATCGACCAGTTGCTCGAGCTCGGCCAGGGCGGCCTCGAAATCGATATCGCCCAAGCCGTTGTCGGCCCCAGCCGCAGGGCTGGCATCGGCGTCGGCGGTGGGCTTTTTCGGCATCGGTTCAGCCTGCTTTGCGTGAACGCTGCGGAGCGACCCGCCACGCACCGGTTGCCGCGTCGGCCTCGAGAACGCCCTCGGCCTCAAGATTGGAGAGCTCGCCGCGCACCTCCCAGGTGCCCAGAGGTTGGTTCTGCTCCCGGAGGTGGCTGACGATATCGCCCGGCCGGAACTCCGCGTGGCCGGCCTCTACCAGCTTTTCGATGACGCTCAGAACCAGTTTCGTTCGACGCTGCTCGAGGCTCAAAGGCTTCCCCTTAATGCTTGATGATATAAGGCCGCCGTTTTTTACCAGAAAGCGGCTACTCCCGCCAGGGCTCGCCGGCCTCGAAGGCCTGAAGGTGGGTCTCCAGTTCTTCCGCCAGGGCCTGGTCGTCTTCCGGCACCAGGGCGAGCGCTTCCCGCTGGGTCTCCACCGCTTTATCGAACTTGCCGGTTTCGGCGTAGGCTGCCGCCAGGGTGTCCAGATAGGCAGGCGTGCGACTGTGGCTCACTGCCTGAAGCGCCAGGGTTACCGCTTGCTGGCCGTTGCGTACCGAGTCGAATTGGCTTGTGGCCAACAGCCAGGCGTAGTCGTTGAGGGCCTGCACGCTGCTCTGGGCCGCCGCCCTCGCCAGCCACGCGCGAGCCTGGCGCTGGCCGGCGAGGTCGCCGCTGCGCAGCGCGGCATAGGCAAGCCGAATCTGCGCGTCCAGCATTCCGGCCTCCGCCGCCCGCCGGTACCAGTTCAGGGCCTGCTCTTCGTCCCGTTCGACCACGGTGCCACTGTCGTAGAAGTAGGCCAGGCCCATGAAGCCGGTGGGATGGCCCTTGTCCGCGGCGCCACGAAACAGCGCAAGCGCCTTGTCGGCATCGGCTGCTACGCCCTCGCCAACAAGATACGCGTGTCCCAATTTCGCCTCGGCGATAGCGCTGCCGGCTGCCGCTGCGAGCTGGAAGTACTCGCGCGCTGCGTCGGCATCCGGCTCGGCGCCTTCGCCCGACTCCACCATGAAGCCCAGGTGCGCCAGCGCATCCACCGCGCCGGCTTCATGTGCCTGCAGGTATAACGACCGCGCGAGATCCGGATCGGGATTGCGCGCCAGTGGCGCTCGATGGGTCTGCGCCAGGTAGATCAGCCCCCGCGGCTCACCGGCCTCCGCGGCTTTGTGCAGCCAGGCCCGGGCGGCATCGAGATCGCGGCTGGCGCCCAGCCCTCGCAAATGGGCGGCCCCCAGGCGCAGCATGGCCGGCGGGTGGCCAGCGTCGGCAGCCTGCTCCAGCAGCAGCGCTCCCAGCTGGGGATTTGACTCAAACCCAGGCCCTCCATATGCATCTGGGCCACCGCGGTCATGGCCGCTGCGTTGCCGGGGTGGAACTCCAAGGCTCGGTTGTAATCTTTGTTGGCGGAAACGTACATGCGCTCGGCGAAGTAGCTGTAGCCGCGCAGGTAGTAGGCGCGCGAGCGCTCCCAGGACGACAGACGGAAGTCGATGAGAGCCGGGTCGAGGTAGGAGCGGGCCAACTCGTGGCGGCCTTCCTCTATGTACTCCACCGCCCGCTCGATATAACCGCGGGAATCGAACGCCAGGGCGGCGGGGCTTGCAATCGCCGCCAGAACCCACACATAAGCAATACGAGTGATTCGGTACATCATCAATACGGCTAAGGTACTCTAGTAAGGAACCAGATCACTCGATACTGGTCAATGTTAGTAAGTATGACAACGCGACGCGGTCCGGGTTTGACGGCAGCGACGCGTGTTATACTGGTTTCTCTTCCACGGGGGCGATATGGATTCGACGTGGGTGACGAAGCCCAAGGTGCATGCCGAGAGGGTAGTGACTCTCGTTAAACAATCGCTGTAACTTTTATAGTTGCCAACGACGAAAACTACGCACTAGCGGCCTAAGACCCCGCTTACGCTGATGATCCAGGCCTGCATGGAGAAATCGGCGGCGCAAGCTGCAGGATCGCGATGGATGCCTCGCCCGGGGCTGAAGCGCTAAAACCAATCGGGATCGCTAACAACACCCTGACCGTCGGGTCGTTTGCGGCTAAATCAGTAGACGGAAGCTAAGCATGTAGAGCCAAAGGCAGAGTGCCAACGGACGCGGGTTCAACTCCCGCCGCCTCCACCAATACCAAGGGCCTGGATAGTCTCCAGGCCCTTTTTCTTTGCGCGAATCCCCGCGTGGCGCGGGGTTCCGGGCGTTTGCCCTGCGGGTGCCGACGTGCCCGGATGCGCCAAAACGGCCCGTTTCCTGGCCAGCCCAGTCTCTTTTCTCTGTTTGCCCTGCGGGTAGTCGCGGCGTCGAACCCTGCATTTACAGGGAGTTGGCGCGGTCTTTCTGCGGTCAACCATGGCCACCGATTGGCCGCCAAACCGCTACGCATCGAACCCGTCGACCACCCGCCGCTGCGCGATCCAGTCCAGCGGCAACGGGTTGCGCTGGAACCAGATCAGGCTCATGCATCGCGGCTGAGTGCCCGCCAGGATGGTCTGAATGATGGCGGGCTCCAGCAGGGTCAGGCGCAGTAGTTCGTTCACCGTCGAGTGATGCAGACCTTCGCGCTGGGCGATGTCGGTCCCGCTGGCCACCACGCCGTCGTCGAGCAGTTGTTGCCAATAGAAGGCCTGCGCCAACGCTACCAGCATGGGACTGTCGAACTGGTTCCGCGTGGTGCTGCCTGCGCTCTCCCCGTCCGGCCGAATCACCACCTTGCGCACGCCGCGCTTGCGGATCTGCAGCGGGATGAAGGTCGAGAGCTTCACGGCGCCGCCGTCCATGCGCTGTTGCACCGTGGCCGCGCCGAGTTTGCGTATTCGGCTCATACCGTCATCTCCACTGCCGCCAATTCCGCGCCGATGCTGGCGGGGCGCAGTTCGTCGATGAGTTCCACCCAGCCGGCGTCGCGCCAGAGAATCTCCAGTCCGTCGTCGCCGATCAGTACCCGCTCGATCAGCAGTTGCGCCAGGCGCCGCTGCTCGGCCGGAAACAGCGAGGGCCAGACGGCAGCGAGCTGGCGCATCGGCATCACCACTCGCGCCTGGTCGAGATCGAGGCCGCTTTCGCTTACCCGGTCCCACACCGCTTGCACGCTTTCCGGTGCGCGCAGCACCTGGCAGACCTGCTCGACCACCAGCGCCTCGATGGATTCGGCCGGCAGGCTGCCGAAGTTGGAGGCGCCCGCCCCGAAGTGCCGATCCTTGCTCGGGGTGTAGTAGCGGTAGCACTGGCCCTTCTTGGTCGTGCGGGTCGGTATCAGCCGCTCCCCACTGGTCGTGAACAGCAGCCCGCGCAGCAGCGGCAAACCGCGCCCGTCGGTGGCGACCGCCGCGCGCCGTTCCTCGGCGGTCTGGGCCAGCACATCATGGGCGGACTGCCACTGTGCGCTGGTCAGGATCGGCGGATGCTGCCCCGGGTAATAGCGGCCCTTGTGGACGATCTCACCGAGGTACATGCGGTTGTGCAGCAGCTTGTAGATGGACTGCTTGCAGAAGGTGCGGCCCGTCTTGGTGCGGATGCCTTCGGCCGCGTAGCTGCGCACCATGTGCGTGGTCGAGCGGTCGCGGGCGAAGTCCGCAAAGATGCGCCGCACCACGGCAGCCTCGGCCTCGTTGACGATGAGCAGGCGGTTCTGCACGTCGTAACCGAGCGGCAGCGGTCCGCCCATCCACATGCCCTTGGCCTTGCTGGCGGCGATCTTGTCGCGGATGCGCTCGCCAGTGACCTCGCGCTCGAACTGGGCGAAGGACAGCAGCACGTTCAGCATCAGCCGCCCCATCGAGGTGGCCGAGTTGATCTGCTGGGTAACCGCGCTGAAGCTGACGCCGCAGCGGTCGAACACTTCCACCATACGTGCGAAGTCGGCAAGCGAGCGGCTGAGCCGGTCGATCTTGTAGACCACCACGATGTCGATGCGGCTGGCGTCGATGTCGGCCAGCAGACGCTTGAGCGCGGGACGCTCCATGTTGCCACCGGAGAAGCCACCGTCGTCGTAGTCATCCGCCACCGCGATCCAGCCCTCGTGCGTCTGGCTCCTGATGAAGGCGTGGCCGGCTTCCTTCTGCGCATCGATGGAGTTGAAGGACTGGTC
>JBLRXD010000213.1:0-7839 GCA_047920935.1 Pseudomonadales bacterium
GCCTCGGTGCGGACGATGCGACCCTGCCAGGACAAGTGCTGGCCGCCGAACTCGGCGGACAGGGTGACGGCCGGCTGCAATTCCGCGGGCAACTCGCCGCGGATGCCCACGGGCAGGTTGAGAAATGCCAGTTGCCGATCGGCGATGGGCAGCCGCACCTCCGCGTCGGCGCTGGCGTACAGGGTGGCGATGGAGGCCCCACGGCTGACGAACTGGCCGATGTCCACGGCCGCCCGCCGCACCAGACCGGTGAACGACGCGCGGATCTCGGTGCGTTGCAGATCGCGTTGCGCCTGGGCGAATGCTGCCTGGGCATCCTGCAGGGCGGCGTCCGCGACGCGGTAGGCGCGCAAGCCGTTTTCCAGCACCGAACGGCTGGCGAGCTGCTTCGCCTCCAGGCTTTCCAGGCGCTGATATTCGAACTGGGCATGCTGCTGCTCGGCTTGCGCGCGGGCCAGACTGGCGCGCGCGCGATCGAGGGTCGAGCGGTGGTCCTGGTCGTCGAGGCGCAGCAGCACGTCGCCTTCGTTGAAGGTGCCGCCGTTCACCAGAGACCCGGACATCCAGCTGACCCGGCCTGATACCTCGGGGATGAGCTCGGTTTCGGTACTCGGCGCCACCGTACCCTGGGAGTGCACGGTCAGTTGCACCGAGCGCGGCTGCATCTCCAGCACCCGCACGGTGGTGGCCAGGGGTTCCGGCATGCTCGGTTTCAGTTCCGGGCTGGTGGCCAGCAGGGTTAGGGCGCCGAACACCGAGGCCAGCAGAATGAGGATCGGCGCGACCAACTTGCGAATCATGATGCTGCTGCCTGCTCGGAGGGCGACGTGGCTCTGACCGCGGCAAACGCCTGCCGTGCGGATTCGCGATTGAAGTTGGAAAGCGCCTCGAAAATGCTGCGGACGGCATCCACATCGCGATCGCCCAGGGCGGTGTCGAGACGCTGCACGTACTCACGATGGGCATCGAGATTCAGCTTGACGTAGCGCTCCAGCGGCACCATCCGCGGTGCGAACTGCATCAGCAGCCCGCGGGCGATGAGGCGGCACACCAGATTGCCGCTGGCTTCCATGATCGCGCTCATGAGTTCGAAGCGTGCCTGGGCATGGGTGGAGCGGTCGTGATCCGGGTGCAACAGCGCGCGCACCCGGGTGCGGATTACGGCCATTTCCTCGTCGCTGGCGCGCCGTACGGCCGACTCCGCCGCGAGGGTGACCAGGCTCGTCATCACTTGCAGAATCTGATCCACCAGATCTTCGTCCGGCAGGTCGCCCAGGGCGAGCAGATGCCCGATCACGTCGAGGCTGGCCTCGTGCAGCGGCGCCACCCGGGCGCCGCCTGGCTGAACGGTGGCCAGACCGAGCTGTTCGAGCTTCTTCATCGCCTCGCGTACCGCGCCGCGGTTGGCTTCGAAGCGCGCCGCCAGATCGCGCTCCGACGGCAAACGCTCGCCGCAGCGGTACTGGCCTATGAGAATGTCCTGGGTCAGGCTGGCCGCGATCTCTTCGTGTTTTCTGGTAGTCATCGGCGGTGATGCACTCTCTGTCTGTCGTGGTGAACTGCGGGTGGGGCGACCAATATGGTCAGACCATGGTGGTCGGTGCATTCTAAGCCCCGCAGCGGCAAAGTCCAGAGATTCGTTACCGACAGTAACAGTGTGTGCGGTGGTTCACGGCTTGCGGAGGGCGCAATTCCATGGAAAAAGGGCCGCGGGCCCCTGCTCGGGCGCCCGCGGAACGGTCGCGGCTAGCGGCGATCCAGCAGATTGCCGCGGTGCAGCAGTTGCTTCACCAGGGTGCGGCGCTCGCGAGGCTTGTGGCTCGAAAAGGTAGCGTCGAACGTCGGCGTCTGGCGCCGGTGAATGACGCCCATGGCCGTGGGCAGCGGAGCTGCCGCGGTGAGCAACAGGTGGGCGAGCACCGGGCTGGTCTCGTCGTGCACCAACAGGTCGGCTTCGCTGACGCCATCTTCGCCGAGGGTGACGGCCTCGAGGCTCAGCGTGCGTGGGTTCAGGCGCAGCCCCCGGTCACGGTTCTTGCCGTAGATCAGCGGTTGACCGTGGGCCACGTGGACCTGGGTATCGGCCGCCGTTTTCTTGGCCACCACGTCGTCGAACACGTCTTTGTTGTAGACGATGCAGTTCTGCAGGATCTCGATGAACGCCGCGCCGCGATGCGCGCGGGCCTCATTGAGCAGCCCGGGCAGCCCCTTCTGGTCGATGTCCACCGCCCGGGCAATGAACGTGGCGCCGGCGCCGACCGCGAACAGCCCCGGCGATACCGGCGCGTCCAGAGAGCCTTTGGGGCTCGACGGGCTGGTGGTGCCGATGCGTGAGGTGGGCGAGTACTGGCCCTTGGTGAGCCCGTAGATCTCGTTGTTGAACAGCAGGATGTTCAGATCGACGTTACGGCGCAGCGCGTGCAGCAGATGGTTGCCGCCAATGGACAGGCCGTCGCCGTCGCCGGTGACCACCCACACGTCGAGCTCCGGGTTCGCCAGCTTGACACCCGTGGCCACCGCCGGTGCACGCCCGTGAATGGTGTGAAAGCCGTAGGTCTCCACGTAGTAGGGCAGGCGCGAGGAGCAGCCGATGCCGGAGACGAACACCGTCTTCGCCGGGTCTGCCTGGGCATCGGCCAACGCCCGGTGCACGGCCTTGAGAATGGAGTAGTCGCCGCAGCCCGGGCACCAGCGAACCTCCTGGTCCGTAGCGTAGTTCTTGAAATCCAGTCGCGCGGTGTCGTTCATTGCCGTGCCTCCTGCACGCGCGGCCGCACGTGCTCGCTGATGGCGCGCTTGACCTCGGCCACCGCGAACGGCTGGCCGGTCACCTTGTTCAACTGGTGCACGCGCACCAGCAGCTTATCCCGAAGTAACGTGGCGAGCTGTCCGGTGTTGAGCTCCGGAACCAGGATGTCGTCGAACTGCGCCAGCAGTTCGGCCAGGTTGGCGGGCAGTGGGTTCAGGTAGCGGAGGTGGATCTGCGCTACCGGCAGCCCCGACTTCAGGCAGTCACGCACCGCCTGGTAGACGGTGCCGTAGGTGGAGCCCCAGGCCACCACCGCAAGCCCCCCCGGCACCCCCTGCTCGAGGGCCTGGTCGGGGAGGAAATCGGCTACCTTGGCCACTTTGTCGCGGCGCATGTCGGTCATGGCCTGATGGTTGTCGGGCTCGTAGGAGATGTTGCCGGTCTCGATGTCTTTCTCGATGCCGCCGACCCGATAGATGAAGCGCGCATCGCCCGGGGTGGCCCACAGTCGCGCCTGGGTGGACGGTTCGCGGCGGAACACGCTGCCGGTGGTGCCGGCATCGGGCTTGCGGGTGGCGATGTCCGGGTAGGCGTCGATGTCCGGGATCGGCCACAGCTCGGAGGCGTTGGCGATGTAGCCGTCGGTGAGCAGCATCACCGGGGTCATATGCCGCAGCGCGATGCGTACCGCCTCGATGGCGGTTTCGAAACAGTCGCCGGGCGAGCGTGACGCCACCACGGGCAGCGGCGTGTCGCCGTTGCGCCCGTACACGGCCTGATAGAGATCCGACTGCTCGGTCTTGGTGGGCAAGCCGGTGGAGGGCCCGGCGCGCTGAGAGTTGACGATGACCAGCGGCAGCTCGGTGGCGACGGCCAGGCCGATGGCTTCGGTCTTCAGGCCGATGCCGGGCCCGGAACTGGAAGTGATGCCCAGGCGGCCGGCGTACGAGGCGCCGATGGCCGCGCAGACCGCGGCGATCTCGTCTTCCGCTTGAAAGGTGGCGACGCCGGCATCTTCCAGGTTCGCCAGATGATGCAGCAGCGACGAGGCCGGGGTGATCGGGTAAGAGCAGAACATCAGCTCGGTGTCGGCCAACTCCCCGGCGGCCACCAGACCCAGCGCCAACGCCTCGGCGCCGGTGATGGTGCGGTACTCGGCGGCGGCCAGCGGCGCGGCCGGTGTCGGCCGCTGCACCAGCACATGGGCGAGTTCGGCGGTTTCGCCGTAGGCGTGGCCGGCATTCAGCGCCGCCAGGTTGGCGTCGCGCAGACTGGCGTCGCGGAACTTCTCGGAGATCCACGTCACCGTCGGCTCCCGTGGCTGATCGAACATCCACAGCATCAGCCCGAGCGCCCAGAAGTTCTTGCAGCGCAACGAATCCTTGGCGCCCATGCCATACGGCTTGACCGCTTCCTGGGTGAGTCGGGAGATGTCGACGCGAACCACTTCGAACTCGTCGAGACTGCCGTCGTCGAGCGGGTTGCTGGCCAGGTCGGCGCGCTTGAGGCGTTGCTCGGTGAATGCCTGCTCGTCCACCACGATCAACGCCCCGGGGTGCAGTTGGGACAGATTGACCACCAGCGCGGCGGGGTTGAAGGCGATCAGCACGTCCGGCGAGTCGCCCGGGGTGGTGATGCGCTCGCCGCCGAACTGCACCTGGAACGCCGACACCCCATAGCGGGTGCCTGCCGGCGCACGGATCTCGGCCGGGAAGTCGGGCAGAGTGGCAACATCGTTGCCGCCCAGGGCCGAGGCGACGGTGAACTGCAGGCCCTGCAGCTGGATGCCGTCTCCGGAGTCGCCGGCGAAGCGCACGACGTAGCTGATGTTGTCTGAGCTGGAGCGATTTGCCATGACGGCGGAACATGCCTCGAGTGGCGGAAAGCCGCGCATTGTACTGAAGTGGTTGTCAAAGTAGGAGCGATGCCTGTTCGGGCACTCACGCGCGCAGACGCGCGCGGATAGGCTTTCCAGCGCGAATACCTTAGAGTGCCGCGCTTTGCCGGACAATCAAAGGAGAAACGTCATGATCGTGGTTACGCGTACCGACAAGTACACCATCTACAAGAAGCGCAATCAGCGCTATGCGGTCAAGGACAACGACACTAAGCAGTGGATCACCGGCGACGACAAGGTTGCCGTGCTGCTGGCCCACAACCTGGTGGCGTCGCCGACGTTCAAGGCCCCCGATCATCCCGAGCCGGTAGAGGCCGAGGCATCGGCTGCCCCCGCCGCCGAAACCCCCGCCGCCGACGAGGGTGAAGGCACTTCGGAAGACACCGGGCCTGCCACGCAATAACCGAGGCCGCGCTGCCGGGTCGCCGGCCTGGTCGGTTACACTGGCGCGCCCCTGGTAAGGAACGGCCACTTCATGGCGACACCTCTAGCGCAGTTCAGGGTCCAGTCCGACTACCGTCCGGCTGGCGATCAGCCTCAGGCGATCGCCAGCCTCGTGGACGGGTTGCAGTCCGGCCTGACGCACCAGACGCTGCTGGGCGTCACCGGTTCCGGCAAGACGTTTTCCATTGCCAACGTCATCGAAGCGGTGCAGCGGCCGACTCTGGTGCTGGCGCCGAACAAGACTCTGGCGGCCCAACTCTACGGCGAGTTCAAGGAATTCTTCCCGGACAATGCGGTGGAGTACTTCGTCTCCTACTACGACTACTATCAGCCCGAGGCTTACGTGCCCTCCTCGGACACCTACATCGAGAAAGACTCGTCGATCAACGCCCACATCGAGCAGATGCGCTTGTCGGCCACCAAGGCGCTGCTCGAACGCCGCGATACCATCCTGGTGGCGTCGGTGTCCGCCATCTACGGCCTCGGCGACCCACAGTCTTATCTGCGCATGGTGCTGCACCTGGACCGCGGCGATCGCGTCGACCAGCGCTACATTCTGACCCGGCTGGCGGAGTTGCAGTACACGCGCAATGACCTGGTGTTCGAGCGTGGCACCTACCGGGTGCGCGGCGACGTGGTGGACGTGTTCCCCGCCGAGTCGGAGAAAGAAGCGGTGCGCGTCGAGCTGTTCGACGACATGATCGAGAACATCTCGGTGTTCGACCCGCTCACCGGTGAGATCATCAATCGGCTCCCTCGTTACACGGTATTTCCCAAGACCCACTACGTTACCCCTCGCGAGCGCATCCTGGCGGTGCTCGACGACATCAAGGACGAGTTGAAGGAGCGGCTGGAGTATCTGCACAAGCACAACAAGCTGGTCGAGGCGCAGCGCCTCGAGCAGCGCACCCGCTTCGATCTGGAGATGATCAAGGAGCTCGGCTTCTGCAACGGCATTGAGAACTACTCCCGTTACCTGTCGGGCCGGGCGCCGGGAGAGCCGCCGCCGACGTTGTTCGATTACCTGCCCAAGGATGCTTTGCTGGTCATCGACGAAAGCCACGTCACGGTTCCGCAGATCGGCGGCATGTACAAGGGCGACCGCTCCCGCAAGGAGACTCTGGTGGAGTACGGCTTCCGCCTGCCGTCCGCGCTGGACAACCGGCCGTTGCGATTCGACGAGTGGGAGCGCCTGGCGCCTCAGGCCATTTTCGTCTCGGCAACGCCGGCCGATTACGAAGCCAGGATGTCCGGTCAGGTGGTGGAGCAGGTGGTGCGCCCCACCGGCCTGGTGGATCCGGATGTCAGCGTTCGACCGGCCACCACTCAGGTGGATGACCTGTTCGGCGAGATCCGCATCACGGTAGCCCGCGGCGAGCGGGTGCTGGTGACGACGCTGACCAAGCGCATGGCCGAAGATCTCACCGATTATCTCGACGACCATAGCGTTCGCGTGCGGTATCTGCACTCCGATATCGATACCGTGGAGCGCATGGAGATCATCCGCGACCTGCGGCTCGGCGAGTTCGACGTGCTGGTCGGCATCAACCTGCTGCGGGAAGGCCTGGACATGCCCGAGGTGTCGCTGGTGGCGATTCTCGACGCGGACAAGGAGGGCTTTCTACGTTCGGAGCGGTCGTTGATCCAGACCATCGGCCGGGCGGCGCGCAACGTCAACGGCCGCGCCATCCTCTACGGGGATCAGATCACCGGCTCCATGCGGCGTGCCATGGACGAGACCGAACGCCGCCGCGCCAAGCAGGTGGCCTACAACGTAGAGCACGGCATCACCCCCAAGACCATCATGAAGCGCGTGGCCGACGTGATGGAGGGTGCCAGAAGCGCAGCACCCGGCATGGGGCGCCGCAGCGCGGCGGCGGCCGGCCGCAAGGCGCGCGCCGAAGAGCTGGAGATTCCCGCGGATCCAAAGGCGCTGGGGCGACTGCTGGACAAGCTGCAAACGCAGATGCTCGAGCACGCGCGCAACCTGGAATTCGAGGAGGCCGCGGCGTTGCGCGACCGCATTCACGCCATCCGCGCCGAGCGACTCATGGCGTAGGAGCGATCTCCCGATCGCGATCTGAGCCGGCCGGGCATCGCTCTCATGGGAAAAGCCGCTTTTCCTCAAGCAACCGCGGCGGCCGTCCGGCCGCTGGGTCGCTCCTACAGAGAACGGCTTACTCCTGGATCTCGACGATCCCTTCACGCTCGCGGAAGATGTCCGGGTCGGCGTCGTACGGGTCGGGCTCTTTGGGTATGAACCAAGGCCGCCAGTGGGTTATCGGCACGTCGAGATCCCTGGGCTGCACCAGGCGGATGAACTCGCCGTCGTCGGACAGCACGGCGTACTCGCGCACGCCCTTGCCGGGTCGTTTCTTCGTCACCACGTAGTCGCCGTTCTCATCCATGTAGGCATACACGTTCGCCTGCGCGGTATGGGGGGTGACTGCCAGCAGCCCCATCGATATCGCCATGACGGCCAGTGTTTTCATGCAAGGCCCCGTTCGTTCGCTAACCACTCGCAAGAGCCTACGCCGCCTGCCCGGTGGCCGCCATCCGCAATTTCCACCACTATTCCAGCCGCGCACCCGGGCGAAAGCGAATGGGCATGCGGCGAATGCCGGAGATGAAGTTCGACGCCAGCCACTCCGGCGGCCCGGCAAGCTCGATGTCGTGCAGACGCGCCAGCACCTCGGCGAGCATGCAGTCGATCTCCACCCGCGCAATGTGCTGCCCCAGACAGACGTGG
>JBLRXD010000214.1:0-7837 GCA_047920935.1 Pseudomonadales bacterium
GCCGATGATCCACAACAGCAGCGCCGGATGATCTCGATACTCGAGCACGTCGCGGCGCAGCGCCGCGAGCTGAGTGGCGACCGCTTCGGCATCGCCGTAATCGAACCCGGAGCGTTCCGAGGCCATGGGCAGGCCGAGCGCCACGGTGACGCCGTGCGCATGCGCCTGATCCAATAACTCGCGCACAGGCATCGGGGCGTCGTGCGTGGTCCAGTTGCGGATCGAGTTGCCGCCATGGGCAGCGAAGGCGCGAAGGTCGCCGGACGTCATGCCCGCGCCGCGTATCCGGTACGGCTCCCCGCCACGCAGCAGCTGGTAGCCGCTGCCGGTCTCGATGATCTCGACTTTCACTGGCGCCTCGGCCCCCGCCGGCGGGTAACTGCAAGCCGCAAGCATGGCGAGGCCTGCGGCGAAAAGGAACCGTGCGCGTAGCGGGCTTGGTAGCTGCATATCAGGGCCTCGCGAGGATGACTTCGAGTTGTTCGAGGGTGTGCCCCTTGGTTTCCGGGAGAATCCGCATGACATACGCAAGGCCTACCACTGCGAACAACCCGTAGATCAGGAAGGTGGCCGCGTTGCCGATGGTCTCGAGCTCCCACGGAAAGACCAGCGTCACGACGAAGGCAACGGCCGAGTTGATGAGGCCGACGAACGATATGGCGAGGCCGCGAACGCGATTCGGAAACAGCTCCGAGAACAAGACCCACATGACCGGCCCGAGGGATACCGCGAAGCTCGCCACGAAGCCGAGCATCGCGAGCAGAATCACCAGCGGGTTGATGGTGATCGCTGCCTGTATCAGCTCGGACTGATATTTCGCCAACGTCGCCTCGCCGATGGCGTCGCCCAGCGCCCGGCGAAAGGCGACGTCGCTGGAGTAGGTGGTGTCGCGCACGGCGGCGATGCGGCTGCGATCGATCTCTGCCGGAAGATCGGCCACAGCCTGGTCATCCAGGGTGTAGGTTGCCGAACCGAAGCCCAGGGACAACGTGAACATGCAGACGGCAATGCCGGCAAGACCAAAGCCCAGCAGCGGCCTGCGCCCGAGGCGATCGATCAGCAGCATGGCGACGATGGTGAACGCGAGATTGACCAGGCCGAGCAGCACCGCCTGCATGAACGCGGCGTTGGTGCCGATGCCCGACTGCTCGAAAATCATCGGGGCGTAGAAGAACACCGCGTTGATGCCGGTGATCTGCTGCAGGATGCCCACCGAGACGCCAATGATCAGCACGAGCTTCATCGAGGAAGCAAACAGATCCCTCCAGGAGGCGGCTGGGCCTTGGGCCTCGGCCGTCAGGCTGTGGCGAATTGCGGTCATTTCCGTCGCTGCCTGCTGCCCGCCGCCGACCCGCCGAAGCACCTCCAGCGCCTCGGCATCTCTGCCCTGCATCGCCAGCCAGCGCGGGCTTTCCGGCACCGCCAGCAGAGCGAAGAAGTAAACCACGGCCGGCAGGATCTCCATGCCGAGCATCCAGCGCCAGCTCCACTGGCCGAGGTTCAAGGCCTCGCTCCAGCCTGCGGCCGATTGCCCCAGCGTCAGCACCAGGTAATTGCTGAAGAAAGCGGCGGAAATGCCGATTACGATGTTGAGCTGGTTGAAAGAAACCATGCGCCCGCGAGCTTTACCGGGTGCGATCTCGGCGATGTACATGGGCGCGATGATCAACGCGGCGCCGACACCGAGGCCGCCGAGCATGCGAGCGGCCACCAGCATCGAGAAGTTCGGGGCGAGCGCCGAGGCTATCGCTGACGCAGCGAACAGCAGGGCGGCGATCCTCAGCACTCGTCGTCTGCCGATACGATCGCTCAGCGGGCCAGCCACCATCATGGCCAGCGTCGCGGTGAGCGCCAACGAGGACACCGACCATCCCAGCTCGATTTTCGTGAGCTCGAACTCCACCTCGATGAACCCGACCACGCCGGAGATGACCGAGGCGTCGAATCCCATCAGGAACCCACCGAACGCGGCGATCAGGGCGACGGTGGTGGTGTACTTCATCGATAGCAGCCCGAGCTCATTCCCGGGGGACCAGGGCGAATTCGCTGCGCAAGCCGGAATCCGAACTGCCGCCGACCCAGAGGTGGAAGCGCCCAGGTTCGATCATCAGCCGGTTGTTGCGTCCGAAGAACGCCAGGTCGTCGGTGTGCAGGCTGAAGCTCACGGTCACCGTCTGCCCCGGCTCGAGGCGAATGCGCCTGAAGCCCTTGAGTTCCTTCACGGGCCGCGTGACGTTACCGACCAGGTCGCGGATGTAGAGCTGGACGATCTCGTCGGCAGCCATGGCGCCGGTGTTGCGGACCTCGACGCTGATGGCCAGCGCCTCGCCCACGGCTACCTGCGGAGCGTCGAGCCGCAGCTTCTCGTACGCGAACTCCGCATAGGACAGCCCGTATCCGAACGGGTACAGCGGTGTGTAGCCGGCGTCCAGGTGGAAGGCCTGCATGCCCAGGGACGTTTGCGGTGCATTGGCGTCGATGGCGTCGATGTGCACGAAGCCGTCCGCCGTTGGCGGCTTGCCGGTGTTCTTGTGGTTGTAGTAGATGGGTATCTGGCCGACCATTTTCGGGAACGTGGCCGGCAGCTTGCCCGATGGCGACTCGATGCCGAACAGCAGGTCGGCGATGGCTGCACCACCCATGGTGCCCGGGTGCCAGGCGAACAGTACCGCGTCGACCTGATCGATGATGTCGCTCAGCGTCAGCGGGCGGCCGGCCAGGATCACCGCGATCACCGGCTTGCCGGTCTGCCGAACGCGCCGCACCAGCTCCGCTTGCGCGCCAGGCAGGCCGATGTCAGCTCGGGAGTGCGCTTCACCGGATAGAATCGACTCTTCTCCGAGGAACAGCACGGCTGCGTCCGCTGCGGCGGCGGCTGTTACCGCTGCGTCGAACGGCTCCGTCTCCCGGCTGCGGCTCGTTGCCATCGCCTGCACGTAGTTGACGGTCACCCCGTCGCCCACCAGATCGCGGATGCCCTGGAGACCCGTGACGCTCATGCCCGGATCGCCGTCGAAGATCCAGGTGCCGAGCTGTTCGTAGGGAGCGTCGGCCAACGGCCCGATGACGGCCAGAGAGGTCAGTCGTGCGGCCGACAGCGGCAGCAGGCGATCGTCGTTCTTCAGCAGCACGACGCTTTGCAGGGCTGCTTCCCTGGCGACGGCGAGCGCCTGCGGAGCGCCGATCGGCGGGAACTCGGCGGGCGTCGTGTAGGGGTTGTCGAACAGCCCCAGGGCGAACTTCACGCGCAGGATGTTGGCGACGGCGGTGTCGATGACGGCGGTGGGGATCAGCCCCTCCCTGACCAGTTCGGCCAGATGGCCGCTGTAGGCCCGCCCCGCCATCTCCATGTCCACGCCGGCGATTACCGCCTCGAGGGCCGACTCGCGGTCGCCGGCGGTGAGCCCGTGGACGGCAAGCTGGGCGACGGAGTCCCAGTCGCTGACCACGAAGCCCCGAAAGCCCCACTCGTCGCGCAGAATCTGCCGCATCAGGAATTCGTTCCCTGAGGCGGGCACACCGTCGATGTCGCTGAAGGACGCCATGAAGGTCGCAACCCCGGCATCGGCCGCCGTCCTGAAGGGCCGCAGGTAGACGTTGCGAAGCTCGTTCTCGGGGATGTTGGTGGCCGCATAGTCGCGGCCGCTTTCGGCGGCGCCGTAGCCCGCGAAGTGTTTCGCGCAGGCGGCGATGCTGCCGATGGCAGCCAGATCTTCACCCTGAAAGCCCTCGATCATCGCGGCGCCAAGGGTGCCGGTGAGGTATGGATCCTCGCCGAGACTTTCGGCGATTCGGCCCCAGCGAGGATCCCGCGAGATGTCGATCATGGGGGCGAAGGTCCAGTTCACCCCGGCGCTGGCAGCCTCGACCGCGGCTATCCGGGCCGCCCGTCGAACCGCGTCCGGATTCCAGCTGGCTGCCTGTCCGAGCGGAATCGGCATGACGGTCTTGAAGCCGTGCACCACGTCGCGGCCGACCAGCAGCGGAATCCCCAGGCGGCTTTCCTGCGTGGCGATGCGCTGCAGTTCGTTGACCGAGTCGACGTCGACCAGGTGGATCACGGCGCCGACGCGGCCGCCACGCACCGCAGCCTGCAATTGCTCGACCGATCCAGGGTCGCTGGCGTCGACCTGATCCATCTGGCCGATCTTCTCCTCCAGCGTCATCTGCGCCAACAGCGCCGCCACGCGTTGCTCGACCAGCGTCGGGTCGGTTGCTGGATCTTCCGCGGGTGCGCTTGCGTTCGTCATGAGTCGGCTGCCTGAGATGAAGTTCATACGCGCGGATGGCTCGCGTGCGCCCTGAATGCTGACGTTTCTAACAACGTTTGACAGCGCTGTCAATATCGGTGACGATGCACAATCATGGAGCACTACCCGACAGCGCCCGAAGATCGGGTACCGTTTCGACTCAAGCTGGTCTACGGCTTTGGCGCCTTCGTGAACAACCTGCTCGCCGCTGCCAGCGGTGGCATGCTCATCGTCCTCAACCTCGGGCTCGGCATGAATCCGGCTCTCGTCGGCCTGCTCGGCGCGCTGCCGCGGCTGACGGATGCGCTCACCGATCCCATCGTCGGCTATGTGTCGGATAACACCCGAACGCGCTGGGGTCGCCGCCGGCCGTACATATTCGCGGGCGCCATTGCCGCGGGCAGCGTGTTCGCATTGCTGTGGCAGTTTCCGCCGGGTCAGAGCGAAGCGTTCTACTTCTGGTACTTTCTCATCGGATCGGTGGTGTTTTATCTCGGCTACACCCTGTTCGCGACGCCTTGGGTGGCGCTGGGCTATGAGCTGACGCCGGACTATCACGAACGCACCCGCCTGATGGGGGTGCAGAACTTCATCGGTCAGCTCGCCTACATCATCGCGCCCTGGTTCCTGTTGATCATGCAAAGCCAGCTGCTGTTCGACGACATGATCGAAGGCGCCGCGAGCCTCGCCATCATGATTGCCATCGTGGTCATGGTCGTCGGCGTGCTACCGGCGATCTTTCTGAGGGAGCGATTCAAGGCGCCGCTGCCGGGCGACGGCGGGCTCGCGGAGGGGCCTGCAACACGTGGCGCGGCGATCGGTCACCTCGTGGGCTTCTTCAGGGGCTTCGGAACCACCCTCAAATTCAAGCCGTTTCAGAAGCTGTGCGTCGCAACCTTCCTGGTCTTCAACGGCTTCATGCTGGTTTCGTCGTTTCAGTTCTACGTGATCATCTATCACGTTTTCGGCGGCGACATGGTCCGCGGTGCCGAATACGCGGGCTACGCCGGCACCCTGGGGGCCATCTCGACCTTCGCCGTCATCATCCTCGTCACCTGGCTGGGCACCCGCATCGGCAAGCAGCGCACCTTTTACGTCGCCATCGGCATGTCGATGGTCGGCTACGCGCTCAAGTGGTTCTGCTACACCCCGGAGGCCCCCTGGCTGTTGCTCGTTCCTGCCCCATTTCTGGCGTTCGGGCTCGGCGGCCTGTTCACGTTGATGCCGTCGATGATTGCCGACGTGGTCGACGTCGATGAGCTGCACACCCATGAGCGTCGCGAAGGCATGTTCGGCGCCATCTTCTGGTGGGTCGTCAAGCTGGGCATGGCGGCGGCGCTCGCGGCCGGCGGGTTCCTGCTGAACGCCACGGGTTTCGATGTCGCGTTGCAAGGCGATCAGTCGGAGCGAGCGATCGTCACGATGCGGTTGTTCGATGCCTTCCTGCCGTTCGCCACATCCGCCATTGCCATCTGGGCCATCGCCAGCTTCTCGATCACCGAAGAGCGCGCGCACGAGGTTCGCCTGCAACTCGAGGCTAGGCGCGGTCGGCCCCGTGTCGACGCGGAGGCCGGTGCTGGCGCCGGCGCGGTGCAGGCGGCGGGATGACCCGTTCATCTGCTCAGCAGCCTTCGACGGCTTCGCAACCGGCTTCGCTGCTGGTGATCTTCGGCGCCACCGGCGACCTCGCGCAGCGCATGCTGCTGCCGTCGCTGCACGGCCTCGACCGCGACGGCCTGTTGCCTGAGTCGCTGAAGATTCTCGGCTGCGCCCGCAGTGACCTCGACCGCGAGGCGTTCCGCAGGCAAATGGCCGACGCTATCGTCCGTCACACCCCGGCCGCCGATCACACCGAGGACAGCGTGCGCCGGCTGCTGGCGCGAATCGATTACGTACCGGTGGATCTCGCCGATGGGGCATCGGTGGCGGCGTTGGCCGAGGTCATTTCCGCGCTGCGCAGCGGCGACGTGCTGTTTCACCTGTCCACCGCGCCGCGCTGGTATGGCGACATCTGCGCCGCGCTCGGCAGAGCCGGGCTCACCGGTCCGGGCACCCGGGTGATGCTGGAAAAGCCCATCGGCCACAACTTTGCCAGCTCGTGTGTGATCAACGAGGCCGTCTCGGCCGCCTTCGACGAAAGCCGCGTGCACCGCGTCGATCACTATCTCGGCAAAGAGGGAGTGCAGAACCTTCTGGCGCTGCGCTTCGGCAACGCGTTGTTCGAGCCGCTGTGGAATGCCCGGCACATCGAGCAGGTGCAGATCACCGTGGCCGAGACCGTGGGGGTGGAGGGCCGTGCCGGCTACTACGATGAGTCCGGCGCCATGCGCGACATGGTGCAGAACCATCTGCTGCAGTTGCTGTGCCTGACGGCGATGGAGCCGCCGTCGCAGTTCGATCCGAGCGCGGTGCGCAACGAGAAGATCAAGGTGCTGCGCTCGTTGCGGCCGATCCGGGGTGCCGACATCGCCACCCACAGCGTCGCCGGCCAGTACGGCGGGGGCGCTGTAGCCGGCGTGGCGGTGCCCGGCTACAGCGAAGAGCTGGGCCAGGGCAGCCGCACGGAAACCTTCGTGGCGCTGCGCGCGCACATCGACAACTGGCGCTGGTCGGGCGTGCCGTTCTATCTGCGCACGGGCAAACGCATGCCGCGCCGCTGCACCGAAATCTACCTGCAGTTCCGCACCGTTCCGCATTCGATCTTCGCCAGCGGTGGCGCCCGGGTGGAGCCGAACGCGCTGGTGATTCATCTGCAGCCCGAGGAGCACATCTCGCTGCACCTGATGAACAAGGCGCCGGGCCTTGACCGCGGCGGGCTCAAGCTGTCGCAGGTGGCGCTCGACCTCGATCTCAATGGCGCCTTCGACGGGGTGCGCCCGCGTACCGCCTACGAGCGCCTGTACATGGACGCGATCGAGGGCAACGGCACCCTGTTCGTCCGCCGCGACGAAGTCGAGACCGCCTGGCAGTGGGTGGATGACATCTTGTCCGGCTGGCGTGACAGCGGCCAGGGACCGAAGAGTTATCCCGCTGGCACCTGGGGGCCGAGCAGCTCCGTCACGCTGACCGATCGGCACGGCCATAGCTGGCGCGAATAGAGCCCATGAGCTGGATCGAGCACGTTCACCCTGATACCGATGCCTTTGCCGAAGCGCTCGCTCAGGCACTGGAGGCGGAGATACGCGTCGGGCTCGCGACTCGGGGCCGCGCGGTATTGGCGCTCGCCGGCGGGCGCACGCCGCTTGCCGCTTATGGCCGGCTGGCGACGGCGGCACTGCCGTGGTCGAAGGTGGCGGTGCTGGCGACCGACGAGCGCTGGGTCGGTCACGATCACCTGGCCTGCAACGGCCGAGCGCTGGGCGAGGCATTCGCTGCCGCCGGCAACCGGCGCATTCTGCCGCTGACGCCGCCCACGGCGGGGACTCGTGTCAGCGCGGAAGTGGCGCTGGCAACCCTGGCGGGCGTAGCCGAGCCGTTCGATGCGGTGCTGCTGGGCATGGGTGAGGACGGTCATGTTGCCTCGCTGTTCCCGGGCGCCGCCGAGCTGACGGCCGGGCTCGATCCGCACCACCCCGCCGACGCGCTGG
>JBLRXD010000215.1:0-6791 GCA_047920935.1 Pseudomonadales bacterium
AGACGCTGATCGACCTCATGGAAGGCGTGGATGACATTCCCGGCACCGCCCTGTACGAAGGCATGCCCTGGGGCGCCTGGGAAAGTTATCCAGAGTATCTGGATTTTCTCGCCAGCCGCCGCTACGCGCTGAACGTCAGCTCTCTCGTGGCTCACGGCGCCATTCGCAACTACGTCATGGGTGAGCGCGGCCGTTCCAATCAGGCGGCCACCGAGGGCGATCTGCGCGAGATGGGCGCGCTGGTGGAGCAGGCACTGCGAGCCGGCGCCGTGGGTTTCTCGACCTCGCGCATCCTCGGCCATCGCTCGATTCAGGGCGAGCCGGTGCCGGGCACCTTTGCCAACGACGCGGAGGTCATGATCATCGCTCAGGCGCTGCAGCGCGCCGGCTCCGGTGTGTTTCAGATCATTCCCGCCAGCACCCTGGGGGAGGGTCAGCCGGAGGCGCTGGAGCACACGGCCCTGGAGCAGGAGGTGGATCTGATTCTGCGGGTCAGCCGCGCCAGCGGCCGTCCGGCGACCTTCACGCTGTTTCAGGTGGATGCCTGGAGCAACAAGTGGCGCGAGGTGATTGCCCAGGTCAAGGCGGGCAATGCGGACGGCGCACGGGTGTACCCGCAAGTGGGCAGTCGGCCCACGGGCATCGTCATGAGCCTGCGCACGTATCACAGCTTCATGCGCAAGCCGAGCTATCTGGCGCTCAAACACCTGCCGTTCGAGCAGCTGCGGGCCGAACTGCGCAAGCCCGAGGTGAAGGCCGCTATTCTCGCCGAGACGCCGGTACCGCACGCCAATCCGGGCTGCATGGAAAACGCCGTCGGCCACCTGGAGCCGAACTACGAGCAGACGTTCGCGCTGCACGGCGCATCCAGTTACGAGCCGGAGCGCCGGGAGAGCTTCGCCGCGCTCGCCGCCGCCGCCGGCTACGCCGATCCACGCTCCTATCTGTACGACCATCTGCTCGGCCTGGTGGGCGGCGAAGGCGCAGACGGCGCCAGCGCGCCGTTCGTCATCATGTTTTTCACCAACTACTCCGACTACAACCTCGACGCGGTGCACGACATGCAGCTCGACGACGTTACCGTGACCGGGCTTTCCGATGCCGGCGCCCACGTCACTGTTATCTTCGATGCGGTGAACCCCACTTATCAGCTCACCTACTGGGCGCGGGATCGCTGCCGCGGGGCGCGGCTGCCGTTGACCCACGTGGTGCACCGTCAGACCCGCCGCAACGCCGAGCTGATGGGCTTTCGCGATCGCGGGTTGATCGCGCCGGGGATGCGCGCCGACCTCAACGTCATCGACTTCGACAACCTGGCGCTGGGTGAGCTGGAACTGCGGCGTGATCTGCCGGCGGGGGGCGCCCGGTTGATGCAGGGTGCGAGCGGCTACCTGGCGACACTGATCAACGGTGAGCCGACCCGCCGTCACGACGTCGATACCGGTGCCCGACCTGGCAGGCTGATCCGCGGGGGCTGATCCGGCGAGGCCTGGGTTACACTCCACGTTCAGCTGTCAGGCAGGGGATGATCATGCTCGAAGGGATGGATAGGGTGGTGCTGGTGGCCGCCGATGCTGCGGCGGCAGGCGCCGGCTGGGAACGGTTTCTGGACGCACAACCAGCCGGCTCGTCACGCCGACCGGCGCTGGGTGCAATTGCCCACCACTGGCGGCTGGGCGATGGTTGGGTCGAGGTGCTGGTGCCGGACGGTCCGGGCATCGTCGCTGAGGCGCTGGAAGCGCGTGGCGCTCACCTGTTCGCGGGCGGCTTCACCACCGCCGACATGGGTGCATTCGCCGCCCATCTCGATGGCTTGAGGGTCGCGCCGCTGTGGGACGGGGATCGTCTGGTGCTCGACGAGGCTGCCACCGGCGTGCGCGGCCTGCGGGTATTCGTCGACCGACACGCTCCGCAGCCGCCCGTTGGGCTGATCGATACCTTCTACGAGCTCACCGATCTGGTGGCGGATGCCAGCCGCGAGACCAGCCGCGCCGCCCTGGTTCTGGGTCTCGAGGCGAGCGCCTTCCAGTCGATCGTCTCGGAGCCCTACGGCTACCACGGCACGCTGACGTTGTTTCGCGACGATCGGCTGGATCGGTTGGAGATGATCACCCCCAACCGGCCCGAGACCACCATGCACCGGTTCTACGAGCGCACCGGCGGCGGTCTGTACATGTGCTTTGCGGAGTCGGGAGAGCTGGCGGAGATCGAGCGGCGGGTGCTGGAGGCCGGTGCGGCTCATACCGCCGTACCTGCCGAGGGCAAGCGCGATGCGCTCGGCGCCCACACGCTGTTCCTGCATCCGAAGACCCTGGGCGGGATGATGCTGGGGCTGTCGCGCCGCAGCTACGCCTGGACCTGGTCCGGCCACCCGGAGCGCGTCGTCACCGCCTGAACCCAACCACGCGATCAACCCGTAGGAGCGACCAAGCGGCCTGCGGCCGCCGCGGTCGCTTGAGGAAAAGCGGACAGGGGCGTTGCTCAGCGCTTCAGCAGTCCGCGGACGCCGTCGCGGATGCGCTTGTTCATCGACTCGTCGTCTTCATCGTAGGCTTGCCGGCCGCCGCCGAACAGATCGCCCATGCTCGGGATGTTCATCCGCGAGTGTCCTTCCGGCACCTCGAACAGCGAGTCGGCATGGGAGATGCGCTCGAGTTGGGTCATCTCGTAGCGGATGTGGTGCTGCTCGCCTTCGCTTTCCGAGACCAGATCGGCTTTCACGGCGATGTTGTCGTCCGTCATCCAGCTGTAGCCGCCGAAGCGGCCATCGTCGGTCTCCCAGACGGTCTTGTACTTGGTGGTCGCGATACCGTTGATGGTTTCGCTGCCCAACCGTTCGTGCTCGACCAGGCTGAACGACTTCACCTGCTCGTTGGGCGCGTCGATTGCGGTTTCCATATAAAAACCCTGAGGCATCACCACCCACAGCTTGCCCAGATCGTGGCGCTGGATGATCACCATGTCGTTGCCGCCCACGTTCATCTCTTCGCGCAGCTTGCCCGCCTGGTAGTACAGGGTCTCTTCGATGGCATGCTCGTCCGCTTCGAAGCGCGCGGTGGCTTTGAAGGACACGGCGAGTTCACCTTCCTCGCTCAATTGGCTCATGCCGATGGCCAGGGCGCCGCCGAACCCATGGCTGGGCATGGCGGTGGTGACCAGCGTGGCGGCGAGCATGGAGAGTCCCAGCAACGGAGCGCTCAACAGGGATGGAATCGACTTCATGGTGTACCTCTGCGGGTGGCGGACGGGTGCTGAGTATGCTGCTCGGCACGGGGCAGATCCAGGATGCATGGCAATCACGATTCAGGGCTGCGGAGGCGGCGACAGTGCCAGCAGCAGCGTGGCTGCGGCGATCTCCTCAGGGCGCACCCCGTCGAGCTGTCCGAGCAGCAGCCGCTCGCTCTGCTGCTGCAGCTCTGCGAGGCTCGCGCCGCCGTGGCTGAAATCCGGCAGCGCGGCGGCGATCGCGCTCACCCATTGCTCTGCTTCGAGCCCGGCCGCCGATGCCGCTTCGGGATACTCCAGCCGCTGACGGGCCAGGGCGGCAGTGGCGGGGTCGCGCCGGGCGGTGAATGCCGCTACCGCCCGCTGGCCCATATGCTCCAGCAGTCGAAGTTCGCCGGGCACCGAGGCCGGCCATGGCGCGGCGCCGTGGAGAATGGCGATGACGCGCAGCTCGTCCAGCAATGCGTCGACGTCATGATCCCAGCCAGTGCTCGCCGCCTGAACCCTGGCTCCGAGCCACAGGCCGAGAAATCCATGGCAGGGCCTGCACCCGGCGACGCCGCCGTCCGGGCTCGGTCGGAGCGGATCCTGCAGCAACCGCAGACCCCGCTGCACAGCCAGGGTATGGCGGGGCGACACGGTCACCTCCACGCGGGCGACATCGCTGGCGCTGGCGTCGTCGGTCACCACCAGACGGAACCGCAGGATGGTCGGCGCCGTCACCTCCGGTGCTCGAAACGACGCCGTGGGCGAGGTTGCGCCCTCGAGCGCCACCGTAGGGCCGGTTTCCTGCACCCAGGAGAATGACGTGATGTGACCATCCGGGTCGCGGCTGCCGCGGCCGTCGAGCCGGACCACGGCGCCGGACGCCACCTGCTGATCGACGCCGGCATCCGCCAGCGGTGCCAGGTTGCGCCCCAGCGCGCGGTCGCAGAACGGGTGGGAACCAAAGCAGATGCGCACGCTGCCGTCGCCACCACAGCCGGCGACGCAAGAGCTCAGAATAAGCACCAATGTGAATCGCATAAGGGACCCCATGGACTTCGGGGTCGAAATCGGTAGATTGACAGGGCTGCGCGCGTCAGTCGGCAACCGTAGCACCAGTCACCAACCGGAAAATTATCATGCCGCAATCCGCACCAGCCACCATGTCGCAGCTCCGTACCCTCGTCAGGGCAGACGGCACACTCGAGCTTTCCCTGCAGCAGGTTGAGGTACCTCAGCCGCGCGCCGACGAAGTGCTGGTGCGGGTGGAAGCCGCACCCATCAATCCGTCCGACCTGGGATTGCTGTTCGGAGCTGCCGACATGACCACCGCCGAGGCAGCGGGCGGCGGCGATGCGCCGGTGGTGCGGGCGAACATTCCCGCTACGGCCATGCCGGCCATGGCCGGACGGGTCGATCAGTCGCTGCCCGCAGGCAACGAGGGCGCCGGCGTGGTGGTGGCGGCCGGTTCCTCCGATGCTGCCCAGCAGCTGATGGGCAAGACCGTGGCCATCCTGGGTGGCGCGATGTACGCCGAATATCGCTGCATCAAGGCCGCGCAGTGCCTGCTGCTGCCGGAAGGCACCACGCCGAAGGAGGGGGCGTCGTGCTTCGTGAATCCCCTCACGGCGCTCGGCATGGTGGAAACCATGCGTCTCGAAGGCCACACGGCGCTGGTGCACACGGCCGCCGCCTCCAACCTGGGTCAGATGCTCAACAAGATCTGCCTCAAGGATGGCGTGCCGTTGGTGAACATCGTGCGCAAGCCGGAACAGGCGGCGTTGCTGCGCGAGATCGGTGCTACCTGCGTGGTCGATTCCAGTGCCGACGACTTCATCGAGGCGCTCACTCAGGCGCTGGTCGACACCGGCGCCACGCTCGCCTTCGACGCCATCGGCGGGGGCAAGCTCGCCGGCCAGATCCTCGGCTGCATGGAGGCCGCCGCGGTGCGGTCGGCGAAGGAATACAGCCGCTACGGCTCCACGGTGTACAAGCAGGTCTACATCTATGGCGGCCTCGATCGCGGCCCCACGGTGCTCAATCGCAACTTCGGCATGACCTGGGGGCTCGGCGGCTGGCTGCTGACGCCGTTCCTGCAGAAGATCGGCCCGGAGGCCGCTCAGCAGCTCAGAGAGCGCGTGGCGGCGGAGGTGAAGACCACGTTTGCCAGTCACTACACCCGGGAGGTGTCGCTGACCGAGGCGCTGTCGCTGGATGCCATCGGCGTGTACGGTAAGCAGGCGACGGGCGAGAAATACCTCGTGTGCCCCCACAGATAGCCGTTGGAGTAAGCCGATCATGGCCCACTGGCTGGTGAAGTCGGAGCCTGACGTGTTCAGCATCGATGATCTCTATCGGAGCCCCAAGCGCACCAGCCATTGGGATGGGGTGCGTAACTATCAGGCGCGGAACTTCATGCGCGATTCCATGAAGAAGGGCGATCTGGTGTTTTTCTATCACTCCAACTGTGACGTTCCGGGCATCGTCGGCATCGCCAAGGTAACGCGGGAAGCGTATCCGGATCACACCGCCTTCGATCCGGACGACCCGCACTATGATCCCAAGAGCGATCCCGCTGCCCCCACCTGGATGATGGTGGATGTGCAGTACGTGCGAAAACTCAAGCGCAACATCGCGCTGCACGAGTTGAAAGCCAACCCTGAATTGCAGGACATGGCGCTGGTACGCAAGGGTAACCGGCTGTCGGTGATGCCGGTCGCCGAGCACGAGTGGCAAGCGGTGTTGGCCATGGAGTGAGGGCCGGGCCCGCTTTGTAACCACTATGCCCTCCGTTGCGGCGTTGCGATTGAGTTTCGAAATGTGCAACGCGAGAATCAGTGGCTGCAGCGATTTGGAGGACACCATGATCACCGTTCCCCCGTCGGGCCCGTCGCGACGCAAGTTCTTGAAGCTGGGCAGCGCCGGCTTGGTGCTGATTCCCGTGGTCAACCTGGTGGCCTGCGCCCCGGAAGAACCGGTCGAAGAGCCGGTAAGAACGCCAGGGGTGGAACCTCGGGAAGAACCCCTGCCCCCTGGCGAGCAGCCGCCGCTGGAGCCGGCGGTTCCCGAAGCTCCGGATGCGGCCCCGGCGACCGGCCCCGAGGAGTACACCATTCTCGACGAGAATGCGCCGGACGCTCAGGCGCTGTCCTACGTGCACGATGCCGCCGACGTCGATGCCGCCGCTCAGCCGCGCTACGAGCCCGGCCAGGTGTGCGCCAACTGCAGTCTCTACGAGCCGCAAGTGACCGGCGACACCGGCGCCGAGGCGGTGGAGAACGGCGGTCTGGCCGGTTGGGGCGGCTGCACCATCTTCCCCGGCCGGCTGGTGAACGCGGCGGGCTGGTGCAGCGCCTGGGTGCCGATGGTGTGAGCCTCTGGGCCAGGCGAGCCTGGCCTGCTTGTCAGGCCCCGCGGATGCCGGTGACGATCCACAGCGGATCGGCTCGTGGGGGCGAGCGATCGACCCGCTCGATCTGCTCGAACCGGCCACCGTCGCGCAGGTAAGTCGCCACCAGCCGGCAGCGCTCTTCCGGCGACAGCACGTGGAAGGCATAGATCGCCTTGGTGGGGAACAGCCG
>JBLRXD010000215.1:6801-7814 GCA_047920935.1 Pseudomonadales bacterium
TGTGACATGGCAACGATGCAGCGCCCCCCAGCAGCCAGCCCCCGGGCGATTTCGGCGAACACCGGCAGCGGGCGGGTCAGGTACTGAACCGAAACCGCGATCAGCACGGCGTCGAAAGCCGCCGCTGGGAACGGCAGACTGGGCGTTACGTTGAGATCCTGCACCACATAGGAGCCGAGGCGCGGATTGGCGGCCAGCTCCTCCGCGTTCATGCCGAGGCCGGTGACTTCGCGGTAGTCGATTTCGTCCGGCAGATGGGATATCCACGACGACATCAGGTCGAGCACCCGGTCCCCGGGAGCCAGGGTCTCCCGATAGTACTGGGTGAGCGCCGCGATGGTGGCGTCGTCGATGTGGGTCTCGAATCGCGGCTGCACGTAAAAGCCGGCGTCGTCGGATTCGTCCTGGCGGCGAAACAATTGCTCGGGCAGCTGCGGCTCGGTCATCTGGGCGCTCCGCGCAACGGTGTCTGGAGTTTGCCGGGCGACGGCACCGAAGGCCAGCGGCGTCACCGGGCCGGCACGGCGGCGGGCGCCGTCGGCGGCTGGCATCTGGCACCGAGATGCTCGCGCCATGGCGGCGGGTGGAAGCGCTCGAATGGCTGCCGGCCGTCGTCGGCGCGCGCGTCCGCCGGGCAGCGGGCCTGGTCGAATCCCTGCACGTGGGCAAGGGCGGCCGTCATGGCGGCAAAGACGATGCCGCACAAGGCGAGAAAGGGAGCGATCCGCATTGGCCGGCCTCG
Source organism: Pseudomonadales bacterium (assembly GCA_047920935.1). Classification (GTDB taxonomy): domain Bacteria; phylum Pseudomonadota; class Gammaproteobacteria; order Pseudomonadales; family Azotimanducaceae; genus UBA7803. The sequence continues at coordinate 7,544 of JBLRXD010000215.1, forward strand.
GCAAACCACGAGGGCCGAACCTTTCAAGTTCCGGGCCAGGAGCAGCGCGGGCTAGATTTTCAGATCGGCGTAGACGGGGGCGTGGTCGGAGGCGGTGAGACCGTCCTGCTTCTTGCGGAACTCCCGGTCGATGACCACGTCCTCGACGCGCTCACGGATGGTGTCGGTGCCGAGCAGCATGTCGATGCGCAAGCCCTGACCGCGGTGGAACGCGCCGCCACGGTAGTCCCACCAGGAGAAGTCGCGCCCTTCGGGATGCCGCACCCGATAC
>JBLRXD010000216.1:0-7774 GCA_047920935.1 Pseudomonadales bacterium
CAGGGTAGACAGCAGCGACGCCAGCGCGCGGTCGGCGTCACCGACGGCGGTGCGCAGCCGCGCCAACTCGCCGCCGCCGGGGCGTACCAGCAGCGACAGCACCCCGTCGATCTCCAGGTGGGTCTCATCCTCGATCAGCACCGTGTGCGCCGCACCCGCGGCCACCGTGGTGCCGTCGATCTGCAGTTCCCGGTGGGCGTGGAATTCCAGCGACGCCGATGCCCCCTCGAGCCGCGCGTGGGCGGCCTCGGCCGCCTGCCGGGCGGCGCGCAGCCGTTCCACGTCGCCGGGCTGCACCGCCGGCAGCGCGGCCAGTTCGGCGCGCACCTCACCGAGACGGTGGCTCAGTGACTGGGCCTCGTGCAGGCGGGTGTTCAGCTGACTCTGCTCGGCGCCCAGGGCGGCCGCCTTCTGTCGTTGCCGCAGCAGGTACAGATCGCGGCCCAGGGCGGTGAGCGCGTCGTCGGCGGCAGTCACGGCGGCATTCGCTTCAAGCTGGGCGCTCTCCGCCGTCTGCCGGAGGGCGGCGGCGGTAGCCTGTTCCCCCTCCAGAGTGGCGATCTCTGCCGTCAGCCGCAGGCGCTGCGCCGCCAGCTCGGCGAAGCCTTGCCAATCCTGCTCCTTGCGGTCGAGTTCGAGTTTGGCCAGCTCCAGCTGATGGCCGCAGCGGTCGAGGTGCTGGGCGGCTTCGGCCGCCTCGCGCTGGCGGTCGGAAATCTCCGCCAGCTCGATGCGCGCCTGATCGACCCGTTGCCGCAGGCCGGCTTCCCGCTGACGGTGACCGTCGAGGGCGTCGGCGGCATCGGCCACGGCGCGGTGTGCGGCCTCCGCTTCCTCCAGGCGCGCGCGCGCCTGCTCGAGCTTGTCGCGGGCATCGCGCAGCACCGGCTTCTCGGTGTCGCGGCTGGCGGTGTAGAACAGCTCGCGGTGTTCCCGGGCCCGCCGCAGCAGCCGCTGACCCAGCTCGCCGGCGGCGATCTCGCCGATCTCGGCGGTGAGCTGATCCTGAATGCGCGCCCGGGCGACGTCGTTGTGCCCCGGCGCCTCGCGGGATTCACCCTGATCCACCCACAAGAGCGACCAGATGCCACGCTCGTTGCTCTTCAGCTCGGTGCGGCCGCCGGGCGAGACGCCCATCAGATCGGCCAGGCGCGCCTCGGCCTCTTCGCCCTCCAGCGACTTGCCGGCGCCGCGCAGCACGGTGTTGCAGCCGGTGCCGAGAAACGTCTTTTCCAGCATCCAGCTCGCGCCAGCCAATTCGAACTCCACCTCGACCCGCGGTTTGCCGTCGGTCACGCCCCAGGTTTCCACCGCGCGCTTGTACTCGGCACGGCCGCTGCTGCTTTCGAACAGCGCAAAGCGCAGCGCCTGCACCAGCCGGCTCTTGCCGGATTCGTTGGGCCCGCAGATCAGATTGAGCCCCGGCGACAGATCACCGAGCTCGCAGCTGAGGCCGCGCCAGGCGTCCACCGCGATGCGTTTGATGTACATCAGCTGGCCTCCTTCATCAGTCGATACAGCAGCCGCAGGGCGTCTGCGTCTGCCTCGGCGGCGCCGGCGCGCAGCACGTCGATGGAGCGGCCCAGGTAGCCTTCGCCGCGCAGCGCCGCGAGGTCGTCGGCGGTGGGCGCTACCTGCACCGCATCGGCGTCGCTGCGCAGCAGCGCCAGGCGGTCGCGCCAGTCGTCGAGCAACGCCTCCAGCCGAGTGTGGCCAGCCAGCGACAACTGACCGCGCAGGGTCAGCTCCAGCAGCGTCCAGGATTTTTCCTCCAGGGCGTCGAGCCAGGCAGCGAAGGTATCGAGGTCGCCGTCTTCCAACAGCTCCACCGCGTGGCTCAGCCAGCGGCAGCGCGCCACGGCGAGCGGTTCGACGCGGGGCGTCGCGCCAGGGGCGTCGATCTCCACCAGCAGCACGTGGCCGGGGCGCTTCTCCTTGAAGCGGGTGGCCTCGTGAGCGCCCGAGTACCAGGTCCGCGGCCCCACCTGGAACAGGCCGTGCCAGTCGCCGAGGGCCACGTAGTCGTAGCCGCGCTCGAGGACGGCGTCGACGTCGATGCGGTTCGGCGTCTCGGTGGCCTCGCCGAAGCTCAATGCCCCGCCGTGGGCCAGCACCACCCGAACCTCCTGCCCCTGTGACTGGCTCTGTGACTGGGCCGGTAGCCAGGCGGTGGGATCTTCGTATTCGTGCCGAGCCATCAGCGGGCAGGGGAACACGCGCAGCCCGGGCAGCTCGATGGGCTCCCGCGCCAGGGCGACGTGGACGTTGGCGCGGCCGCAGTCGAGCCGGCGCAGGGCGGAATCCGGGGTGGCCGGATCGTGGTTGCCGGGCAGCAGGATCACCGGCACGTCGCCGAATGCCTCCAGAGCGTCGCGCGTCTGCTGCAGGGTGTCGCCGCCGACGCCGTTGTCGTCGAACACGTCGCCGGCGACCAGCACGGCGTCGACCCCGTGCTGCTGCGCCAGCCGGCCGATCTCGCGCACGCTGTCGAATCGCTGGGCACGCAGCCGTGCGGCGCGGTCGCCACCGACGAAGTTCAAGCGCAGCCCGAGCTGCCAGTCAGCGGTATGGAGCAGTTTCAACGATTGGTTCCTCGTCATCCGCAGCGAGTGGTTCGACGCGGCGGTGAATGGCACGGGCAATTATGCGCGCAAGACGTCCGCCGAGGTCGAGTTGCACCCAGTTTGCATGCCGGGTGGATCAAATGCTGATCCACGGGGGCGCGGAAACGCAAACGGGCCCCGAAGGGCCCGTTGCTCAACGGTCGCGGCGGTGCTCAGTTACCGGTGCGCATGCTCACCGCCAGCCCATAGGTTCTCGGCATGCCGGTGAAGCGAACCAGGACGTCGTTGACGTGCTGGGCCTGATTCCAGTAGTGCTTGTCGGTGACGTTGCGGCCCCAGGCCCACACGCGCCAGTTGCCGCTTTCGACGCCGGCCCGTAGATCGAGCAGGGCACGGGAGTTGATCACCAGATCCGAGTTGCCCACCAGGCCGGGCACGTCGGTCCTCGTGCACGATACGCCGGCTTCCTGGCAGCGGTCGTGGAAGAAGCCCTTGGTCTCGTCCTGATAGTTCATGTTGGCGCCCATGAAGGCGATCCAGCCGTTCTGCAGATTCCACTCGTACTGGGCATCGATGTTGGCCTGCACCTTCGGGGCGTTCGGGAACGGCAGCCCCGAGAAGTCCTTGGTGTCCGGATTGGTCGGGCCGAAGAACGGGTCGAAGTTACGGAACTCACCGTCGACCTTGCTTCTGGCGTAGCTCACCGACGGCGCCAGTCGCAGGCCGTCGATGGGATACCACTCTATGGAAATCTCGCCGCCGATCACGTGGGATTCCGGTACGTTCACCAGCGCCGGCAGCGAGCCGAACACGAAGTCGTTGATGGCGCCGAGAATCTGCTTGTCGGTGTAGTCGTAGTAGAACGCGGCGGCGTTCAACTGCATCGTGCCATCGGCCAATGCCAACTTGGCGCCGATCTCGTAGGCCAGCAGATCCTCCTGGGTTGCCGGCTCCAACTGGACGAACGCTGCGGTTGCCACCGTGGGGAAGCTGCCGGATTTGTAGCCTTGGCTGATGTTGGCGTACAGCAGCCGGCCGGGGGCTGCTTCCCAGTTCACGCCCACCCGCCAGGAGACGTTGTCTTCGTCGAGCTTGTCGGTGAAGCCATCCGGGTCGGGGAAGAACGTCGGCGCCGCGCCGGTGGTGCCGCAGTTGCCGGGGCCGACGTCCAGGCCGCCGATCACCGGATGCCCGAGGACGATCTGCAGGACGGTCTGGATCTCTTCCGACACCGTCGCCCAGGTGCCGTCCCCACCGTCGTTGCCGCAGCCGCGATAGTCGCGCCGCTGGTCGGTGTAGCGAATGCCTGCGTGCAGGGACACGTTTTCACGCAGCGGATATTCGACGTTGCCGAACACCGCGTAGGTGTCGGTCTTCTGCCGGTTGTTGGGGTTGGTGGGGCCGAGCGGCGTGGCCGACAGCACCTGGGTAGGCGTGGCCGTCGACATGCCGTAGCTCTGCAGGAAGCTGTCCCAGGTGGAGGTGCGCTCGTAATTGGCGCCCACGACCCAGGCGCCGCGAGCGTTCAGGCTGCCGGCCAGTCGCAGCTCCTGAAAGAAGGCTTTGAGGAAGCCGGTCTGATGCGACTCGTAATCCTGATAGATCATGCTGTCGCTTTCCAGGCGCGCGTCGCGATTGAACTCCGACCAGCTGGTCAGCGAGGTCAGGGTTACGTCTTCGTTCAGGTCGTAGTCGACCCGAAGCGTGGTGGAATAGAAATCGTTGTCCCGCGCGGCCGGCTTGCAGTTGTCGTAGAGGCGGTTGCTGAGGTTGATGTCGCCGCTGACGTTGGCCGGCGTGCCGCCGCTGACGTTGACGCAGGGGCCCCAATCCGCGGCGGTGTTGTTCTTCGGCGCCAGCGGGTAGTTGGCCACCAGCGGGTTCAGCGTGTTGATCGGGTTCAGCGGTGCGAACCCATACAGTTGCGGCATCTGCGACTCGCCTTTGTCTATGAAGCCGCTTGCCGTGAACAGCGCGCTCAGCCGGTCGCTCGGCTCCCACAGCAGGGACGCGCGCGCGTTGTGAAATTCCTGGTCGCCGGACTCGCTGTCGAGCCGATAGGTGCGGCCGTTGTCCGTCCAGTAGGGGTCGGGCGCCAGCGCCATGTTGCGGGTGTAGCTTTTCTGCCACGGGCCGGAGTTGATGGTGCGCGCGGCGATCCGATAGCTGAGCGTGTCGCTGATCGGCCCGCTGATGAAGCCGCCGATGTCGCTGCTGTCGAAGCGGCCGTAGCTGGCGTCGACTCCGGCTTCGAATTCGCTGGTCGGCTTGTTGGCGACGTAGTTGATCGCGCCGCCGGTAGCGTTCTGGCCGAACAGCGTCCCTTGAGGCCCTTTGAGTGCTTCGACGCGCTGCAGATCGAGAATCGCGCCCTGGGTCATGACTGAGAACGGCAGCGGCATCTCGTCGACATAGACGCTGACCGTGGGGCCGGCAGCGAGCGAGGTATCCTGGAAGCCGACGCCGCGGATGGTGTAGATCGGCGTGCCGTAATAGGTGACGTTGGAGTTGAAGCCGGTCACCACTTTGAACAGATCGGCGGTGTCGGTGATGCCGAGTTCGTTGAGCCTTTCGCCCGTTGCCGCCTGGATCGACATGCCGACCTCGTTCAGGCTTTCTTCCCGCTTCTGGGCGGTCACGACGATCTCTTCGATCATGCCGCGACTGCTGCGTTCGGTGGGCGCCGGTGCCTGTTGGGCCAGCGTCGATGCGGTTGCTGAGAGCAGCGCGAGCAGCGCCCCCCAGCGTAACAGTGGCTGAATCATGAATTCCCCTCTCATGTCGTAATGCCAGGTCTTCTGGCAGCGGCGATTAATACGCATTGCAATATTTTCTGCAACACATTGTTACGGCCCCGGGTTGCCTCGGTGGAGGCATGCCCGGAAGATGGCGATCCCGTGGGATTACCGCCGAGCGCTGTCACCTCGATGCACCAACCGTCTTCTTACGTCCTGACGCTCTCCTGCCCGGATCGCACCGGCATCGTCGCCGCCGTCACCGGCTTTCTCGCCCGGCACCACGCCAACCTGGTGGATGCCACTCACTTCAACGACGAGCAGACCCGGATGTCGTTCGTGCGCGCGGTGTTCCACGACGACGGCAGCGGCATGGCGCCCGTCGACACGCTGGCCGGCCGGTTCGAGCCCATTGCCGCCCAGTTTCAGATGCGCTGGGAAATCCACCCCCAGAACCAGCCGTGCCGTACGCTGATCGCGGTGTCGAAATCCAGCCACTGCCTGCTCGGCCTGCTGCACCGCTGGCGCGTCGGCGGCCTGCCCATCGACGTGGTGGGCATCGTCTCCAATCACACCAGCCTGAAGGAACACGCCGACTTCTACCGGGTGCCGTTCTTTCATCTGCCTCTGGACGCCGGCAATGCCGAGTCGCAGGAACGGCGGCTGCTGGAGATCTTCCACGAGCGCGATGCCGAGTTGCTGGTGCTGGCGCGCTACATGCGGGTGCTGGGCGCCGAGCTGTGCGAAACCCTGCGCGGCCGCTGCATCAACATTCATCACTCGTTTCTGCCCGGCTTCAAGGGCGCGCGGCCGTATCACCAGGCCTTCGACCGCGGCGTCAAGCTGATCGGCGCCACCGCCCACTTCGTCACCGAAAACCTCGACGAAGGCCCGATCATCGAGCAGGCGGTGGAGCGGGTCGACCACACCTTCGATCCGCCGCGCCTGGCCGATCTCGGCCGCGATCTGGAAACCGTGGTGCTGAACCGGGCCGTCAAATGGTTCGCCGAGCATCGGGTGTTCGAGAACGGTCACAAAACCGTGGTCCTCAAATCGTAGGAGCGATCTCCGATCGCGATCGGAGCCCGAAACGCCCGCTGTTCGGCAACGTGCGATCAGTGCTCGAGCAGTACCCGCTTGCGTTCCTCGGTGAACTGATGGAGCTTCATCATGTAGCCGGCCCGCAGGTGGTCGCGACCTTCGGCGGTGAGTTTGTCGAACCAATCGTCTTCGCCCAGCATCTCGCCGAGCCGCGGCGGGTTGCGGTGCATCATCTGCACGTCGACCTTCTTCGGCTCGAGCCCGCGCAGGATGCCGCGGTTGAAATGCGAGTGCAGCGTGACCCGCTCGCCCGGCTCGGTGCGATCACCCTGCCAGTGCCAGACACCGTGGGTGAAGTAGACCACCGAGCCCTTGGGCATCTCGATCGGAATCCCCCGATCCAGGCCCTCGCCCTTGCGCGGCCCGCGCCGCTCCAGGTGCGAACCGGGCACGATCCACGTCGGCCCGCTGGCCACCGTCCAGTCTTCGAACGCCCAGACGCCCACGCCGGTCATGGCGAACTCCGGGTACGGCTCGGGCACCATCGAGTAGTCGGTGTGGATGGGGATGAAGCCGGGCCCGGGGCCGCGGCGGATCGCACTGAGTGAGGCGATGCAGGCGCCGCGCCCGAGCGACGCGTCGATCAGCGTCATCAGTTGGGGGTTCTGCGCGATGCGTTCGAACGGCTGGCCGTGATAGAGCATCCACTGCAGCGAGACGCTGTGGTGCGGCAGCAGCGCCTTCAGGGTCGCCTCCCGCACCTCGTCGGCGAACTCGGCGCTGATGGCGTTGTCGATGACGGCGTAGCCGTTCTGCTCCATGTCCCGCACATGGCCGGCGATGCCGAGGCGCTGGGCACGGTGGGCGAGGTCGGGATTCTCCACCGTCCGCCGGCCGAGGTGATCGTGCAGCAGGCCCAGCAGCTCGCGCGTCGACTCGTTGGCGATGCGGTTCCGGATGCGCAGGGCGTCGGCGCCGAAGATGTGCCGTACCTCGTGCAGCGCCGCCTGCATGCGCCCCGGCGCCAGCGCGCCCACGGTCTGAGCCGCCATGAGCGCGGCCTGATAGTCGCCTTCGACGACCACGTCGGCATCGGCCGCGAAATCCCGGCCGACCGTCAAGGTCGCGCCATCGAACCGGGCGTTCCAGCAGGCGACGCCCTGCGGAAACTTCAGGTGTGGCGGCGCATCGCCGAAGCGCTCGCTGATCGTGAACGGCGCCAGGCGATCGCCCAGGCGCTGGGTCTCTCGGGTCAGGAAGCTGCGCGCCTCGCTCAGCCAGGCATCGGACAGGAACTCCACATGGTGCGGCAGCGTGATCATCAGCTTTGCTCTCCCGGTTGCCCCTCGACCCAAGTTAGAACACATTCTAGCTGCGCGTCTACCTCTGGCTCCCCGGCGCGCTCATTATCGCCGATGGCGATCCGCCGCTCGC
>JBLRXD010000217.1:0-7762 GCA_047920935.1 Pseudomonadales bacterium
GCCGGGCTGATCCAGCGCGCACAGATCCTCAACGGCGTGGTGGCCGACATCTACGGCGAGCAACAATTGCTGAAAGACGGCGTGCTGCCAGCGCCGACGGTGTTCGCCAACCCGAACTTCATCCCCCACTGCCACGGCTACCGCGCCCCGAACGGCGAATTTCTGCAGTTCATCGCCTTCGACGTGGCGCGGGCGGCAGACGGGAACTGGTGGGTGCTGTCCCAGCGCACCGAGTCTCCCGCCGGGATCGGCTACGCGCTCGAGAACCGTATCGTCACCTCGCGGAGCATTCCGGATCCGTTCAACGCCAGCAACCTGCACCGGCTGGCCGGATTCTTTCGCAGCTTCGCCGACAACCTCGCGCGCCTTTCCGACCAGCATCTATCGGTGGTGCTCACCGGCGGCCCCGACGACCCCGATTACTTCGAGCACGCCCTGATCGGCCGTTATCTCGGCTACCCGGTGGTGGAGAGCGCCGATCTCACGGTGCGCGACAACCGGGTGTTTCTGAAGACTCTCGAGGGTCTCGAACGGGTGGACGTGGTGGTGCGGCGCATCGCCTCGGACACCTGCGACCCGTTGGAGCTGCGCTCGCTGCCCGGGGCCGGCATCGCTGGCTTGTTGCACGCAGCCCGCAGCGGCAACGTGGTGCTGGCCAATGCCGTGGGCAGCGGCGTGGCGTCGAGCGAGGTGCTGCTGGCGTTCATGCCGGAACTGGCCAACCGCCTGCTGCGTGAAGACCTGAAGCTGCCGAGCATCGGCAGCTGGTGGTGCGGCCGGGCGCCGGAGCGCCAATTCGTCCTCGACCATGCCCAACGCCTGTCGGTGCGGCATGCGTTCGCGCGTCGCTCGCTGCTCACCGCCGGCGTCTACGAGTTCGCGCAGTCCGATCCGCAGCTGCAGGATCCGGCGAAACTTGCCGCGCTGGTGGGGCTGCGGCCCTACGACTACGTAGGCGTGGAGCCCATGATCACGTCCACGGCGCCTTGCCTGGCTGCCGACGGCCAGCTCAAGCCGGTGCCGATGGTGATGCGCGTGTACGTAGCCGCCACCGGCGACGGCTATCAGGTCATGCCCGGCGGGCTGGTGAAAGTCCCTGGCTCCGATCTGGGCGAGCGCAGCCACTACAGCAAGGACGTCTGGGTGCTTTCCGACCAGGCACTCGAACGCGACAGCCTGATCAGGCCGCTGCGGGCGGCAACTCTGAAACGCAGCGATCGCGACCTGCCGAGCAAGACTGCCGACGACCTGTTCTGGCTCGGCCGCTACTTCGAGCGTGCCGAGGGCGGCGTTCGCCTGTATCGCAACCTGTTCCTGCGGCTGGCGGGCGAGGCGTCGCTGGGCAACCAGCCGGTGGCGCTGAACATTCTCACCTCGCTGCTGGTGTCCCAGGAGCAACTGTCGCCGTCCCGGGCGCGGCGTGCGCTGGCTTCTGGCAGCCGCGCCGTCGAGCACGAAATCTGGAACATCCTGTTCGACCCGGACAGCCCCGACAGCCTGGCGCAGGTGCTGCGCAACGTCGCGCGCACTGCCGATCACGTGCGCGAGCGGCTGTCTCCAGACGCCTGGCGTATCATCGAGCGTCTCACCAGCATTCCCAATCTGCGCTGGCGGGTGCACACGGTAGGCGACGCCGTCAACGTGCTGAACGACCTGATCGAGTCGCAGTCTGCGGTGAACGGGCTGATCCACGAAAACATGACCCGCGGCTACGGCTGGCGGCTGCTCGACATCGGTCGGCGCATCGAGCGGGCGCGCTTCATCATCAAGGTGATGCGCGAGCTCAGCGTGCGGGTAGAGCGCGACCACCCGGGGGTGCTGGGGCTGCAGCTCGAGCTGGCCGACAGCCTTATCACCTATCGCTCCCGCTACCGCGCCGAGGCGCAAACCGCGGCGGTGCTCGATCTGCTGCTGGCGGACGAAAGCAATCCACGCTCGCTGGCGTTCCAGCTCAGCGTCATGCGCACCCATATGGAAGTGATGCCGCTGGAGGATCTGCACGGCCACCTGTCGCGGGCGCAGAAGCTGCTGATGAGCATGCACACCGACGTGCTGCTCGCCGACGTCGACAAGCTGGCAAACACCATATCGCGGAGCGGCAACCGCACCCATCTGAATCGACTGATGACCCGCTGCGAAAAAGGCATCGGCACCCTGACCCAACTCATCACCCAGACCTATTTCAGCCACTCGATCGGCCATCGAGTCACCGGCAACGTGATCCGCGAGAACAGCACCAATGCTGTATGAGGTCAGCCACGAAACCCGCTTCAGTTACGGTGGCTCGGTGTCGATTTCCCACCAGTTGCTGAAGCTGCAACCGCGCCGCTCAACCCGCCAGAACGTGCTGAGCTCGGAGCTGGTGGTGACGCCGCTGCCCAACGTGCGGCGCAACTGGGTCGACTATTTCGGCAACGGCGTCGAGTTTCTCACCGTGCAGGAGGCTCATCGGGAACTGGTCATCACCAGCAATTCCCAGGTCGAGGTGTTGCCGGGGATGAACATCATGCTGGACTTCAGCCCCGCCTGGGAGGTGGTAGCGCAGACCATGCAGACCCCGACGACAACCGAAGCGCTCGGCGCCTCACAGTACTGCTTTGCCTCGTCTTACGTGGACGTGCACCAGGAGTTACGCAAGTTCGCGCTCACCACCTTCACCCCCGGGCGTCCACTGCTCGAGGCTACCATGGCGCTGACGTCGCGAATCTTCGAGGAGTTCACCTACCAGGGCGGCGTCACCGACATATCGACTCCGGTACGCCGCGTGCTCGAACTGAAGCGCGGCGTCTGCCAGGATTTCGCCCACCTGCAGATCGCCTGCCTGCGCTCGCTGGGGCTGCCAGCCCGCTACGTCAGCGGCTACCTGCTGACCCACCCGCCGGCAGGCAAGGCCAAGCTGCAGGGCGCAGACGAATCCCACGCGTGGCTGTCGGTCTGGTGCCCGGAGCTGGGATGGGTGGATTTCGATCCCACCAACAACCTGATTCCCAATCTGGAGCACATCACCGTAGCCTGGGGCCGCGACTACGGTGACGTGAGCCCGGTGAGCGGTTTCATCTTCGGCGGCGGCAAGCACGAGGTGGCCGTGGCCGTCGACGTGGTGCCTGCCGTCTACCGCTGATCGCGCTCCCCCTCCAGGGCGGCAAACTCGATCATCGACCGCACTTCACCGCGCTCGCCGATGCGCACCTGATCGGCGGGGATGCGCCTGGTATCGGCGGCGAACAACGCATCCTCGTCGACATTGACCAGGTAGTGCGTGATCTCCCCCGTCTGCTGATCGAGCAGCACGTCTTCCAGCGGCAGCGTCTGCTGATCGGCAAACTCCACCGACTCGCCGATCATGCGCGACAGCAGCCGGCGATCCGCCTCGCCGCGGGTGAGGCGCAGCGTTTCCCGATCGTCGTCGGCCGGCTGCCGATCGAAGCGCACCCGGGTGCCGAACGTGGCGCCGCGCTCGAAGCTGATCTCGTCGAAGGTGACGAAGCCGTCACCACCCGCCTCGGCATGCACCCGATAAGGGTGCGGCACCTCGTAGAGCACGTACTGAACGGCGGTGCCTTCCGGGTTCAGCACCAGATCCCTGACGGTTCCAACGTGCTGTTCGAAGCCGTCACTGACGCTGGAGCCGAGGATCTCACGAGCGCCGACGCTACGCTCCGCGTCGGTGTCGCGCGCTTCCGCAGCGGGTTGACCCGGGGCGAGCTGCGCCCAGGCAGCACCGGAAGTCCACGCCAGTACTACGGTCAGCAATGACGCTGATGCCAGCGACCCCATCGTTCCGTTACCTGCGTACCTCATCACGTCCTCCTGCTGAATTCCTGGTTGGCCGCTGATAGGGCTCGCAAATCGTATGCCAGACGGTCGGGCAGGGCCGGGGGATGGAGGTGGCTCGCGTCGAGCTGGGCGGCCTGTGCGGCCAGCTCCTCAATTCAGGTCAACGTATCATCCAGGACCAGCCGGGCGAACTCCTCGTCGGACCGGCCGAGGATCTCCTGCACCACGTGAACGTTGTGTTCGCCTTCGGTGGGCGCGCGTTCGAGCACCAGTTCGTGGCCTACCCAGCGCGCCGCCTCGCGATCGATGACGATATCCACGTCGGGCGCCTCCGGCTGACGCACCACCTGGTAGTGGTCAGGCAGCTGTGGATCGTTTTCCAGCATGTCGCGCAGGTGCTCCACCGGTGCGGCGGCGATGCCGGCCTGCTGCAGTTGTGCGGCAATGGCCCACTTGTCGCGGGATTTCGTCCACTCGCCCAGCAGCGCGTCGAGCGCGTCCTCATTGGCCTTGCGCGCCCCATGGGTGGCGAATCTCGGATCCGCCGCGAGTTCCGGCCGCGCCATGACCTGGCACAACGAAACCCACTCCGCATCGTTCTCGGCGGCGATCGCCACCCACGCATCGAGGTGGGTGTCGGTTGCGTGGGTGGCGGGATAAATACCGTGCGGACAGTAGTTCGGGCTGCGGTTGGCATTGCGTGGCGGCTGCCGGCCGCTGGCCTTGTATTCCATCCACTCGCAACCGAGCAGCGCCAGCATGCTGGAGAGCTGCGTGAGGTGCAGCTCCTGACCGGTGCCGGTGGCCGCCCGCTGGCGCACCGCGGCGAGAATTGTGGCCACCAGCAGGTGCGGCGAGGTGAAGTCCGGATAGGCGACGCCGATGCCCCGCGGCCGCTCCCCTGGAAAACCGGTCAGCATGTTGAAACCGGATGCGGCCATGAGGATGTTGCCGGTGCTCGGGTGCCGGGCCCACGGGCCGTTGCGGTGCGCGCCCGGCAGATTCAACAGGATCACGTCCGGTTTCACCTCCCGCAGCGCGCCGTAGCCGAGCCCCATGCGCTCCATGACCCCGGGCCGGAAGTTGTTCACGACGATGTCCGCGGTGGCGATCAGATCCTTCACCAGCGCGATGCCCGCGGCCTTGCCGAGATCCACCGTGAGCGACTTCTTGCCCGCGTTCACCGAATTGAACAGGCCGCCGAGATCGGGGTGCGGTTGCCCGTCCGGTCCCGCCTGACCGCGCATGGAATCCGGCTTGCCCGAGGACTCCACGCGAATCACCTCGGCACCGAAGCTGGCCAGCAGACGCGTGCCGATGGGCCCGGCCAGCACCCAGCCGAAGTCGACCACGCGCAGGCCGGACAAGGCTTGCGACGGAGCCGGCGAGGTAACCGGCGGCGGCGCCTGTGGTGTCCGAGCGGGCAGGTTCTCCAGCAACGCCTGATCTTCCCCCAGCAGCGGTGCCCGGCGGAACTCCACGCCATCCGCCATGGCGTCCACGGGGGAGCGCACGTAGCCGAGGTTCACACCCAGAGCCTCGTGCTCGACTTCCAGGAACTGATCGTTCTGCTGGTACTGGATCTCGCGTTCAAGGTCGGGGAAATCCAGCACCGGCAGGCAGATGATGTCGGCCTTGAGGGCGCCGGCAACGAACTGATCCCGGGTCAGTGCCTCCGCCAGCTGCAGGGTGAGCGCTGCGACGGGGTTGTTCTTGCGCGGCGCATCGAGTCGCGCCAATGGCCAGTCGTCCGGCGTCATGGCGTGAGCGACACCCGCTTCGTCCGCCCAGGCAAGGAACTCCCGGAACCGATCCGGCCTGACCAGCAGGCTCACGTATTTGCCGTCCCTGCAGGCCAGTGCCGCCGACAGCCCCGGACGGGCGGGAATACGCTGCTGCCACGCCCATTGCGCCGGCCAGGCGGTCTGCATGACCGCCAGCGCCGTGGCCTCCTGCAGCGACAGGTCGATGTGCACGCCCGCACCGCCGCTGGCGCTGAAGTCGCGCTGGTGCAGGGCGATGGTGATCGCCGATGCCGCGGCGAGCCCGGCCATGATGTAGGAGGGATGCGCGGCGCCCTGCATCGGTATGCCGCCGGGCGACCCCGACACCTGGATCAGCCCGCCCGCGGCGCCGGCGACCAGGTCGTTGGCCTTGCGCTGACGCCACGGGGTGAACAGCCCGAAGGCCGTCACCGAACACTGCACCAGTCGCGGGTTGGCGGCGCGCAATGCGGCGTGATCAAGACCGAGCGCGGTGAGCCGGCCGGGGCGCAGGGTCTCGAGCAACACGTCGGCAGTCGCCAGCAGGTCGATGAAGCGTGCGCGGTCGCCGGGCGCGTCGAGATCGAGCACCACCGAGCGCTTGTTGGTGTTCAGGTAGAGGTGCGCGAACGACCGCTCGGCGCCGGCCGTGCCAGCCAGAAACGGCGCCTGGTGACGAACGGCGGCGCCTCCGGGAGGTTCGACGAGGATCACCTCCGCGCCGAGATCGGCGAGCACCCGGCCGGCCAGCGCCGCTGACCGGTCGGTGATCTCGAGCACGCGAACGCCTTCCAGGGCGCGGCTCATGCCAGCGGCACGATGACGCGGCCGATCATCGCGGTGACGCCGCCGTCGAGCGTGGCGTCCACGTCGAACACCACACGATCGGCCAGCACCTCGGCCACCCGAGCCTGAGGATACATCACCGTATCGGCGTAAACGGGGGCCTTCCAGCGAATGTCGAAACTGGCGCCGTGCAGCAACGATTCCCGTCCGGCGTGGACGAGGATGGGCTCGAGCGCGAAAGCGAGCACGTGGGAGCCACCGGCGATCGGCCTCGACAGGCCCGCCCGACGGGCGAGTTCGGGGTCGGAGTGGATGGGGTTGTCCGGGTTCCTGGTGTCGCGAGCCTCCATCAGCGCCAGGCTCACCGTCACCGGGTAACCTCCCAGCTTCTCGCCAGCGGCGAGATTCGCCAGCCGCTCGCGGCAGGGATTGTCGCGGGCGGCGCGCCAGTCGGGTGCCGGAGCGGGGATGTCATCCGGCGCCCGCCCCTCGACGCCGTCCGGGAGGCCGTCCTGAACTTTGTATGACAGCAGGCCGGTGGTGAGATTGCTGGCGACCGGCTCACCTGCGGCGTTGAAGGTTGCGCTGCTGGTGGTACCGTAGCGCCGTGCTTTGTGCACGTGGCGCCCTTCCGATGCGCCGCGCACGGTGAAGGCGTCGTCGCGCCGCAGCGGACGGTGGATGGTATAGCGCTCGCGTACCCAAACGCCGCCCGCAACGCCGCCGCTGCCGCCCGGAATGTCCTGCTTGCGGTTCGGATCCCGCGGCTGGGTGGCCAGCAGGAACAGCGTCATGGCCGTGAGCATGTCGGGAGGTACCAGGCCGGCCGCCGCGAGCGCTTGCGCCTCCCGCCCCCATGACCCCATGCCTGCGGCCGCGCCGTCCAGCTTGTCGGTACGAATCGGCCCCCGTGAATCGTGCAGTGGCCGCGGCCATGATGCGCTCATGCGTTTCCCCCTTGTCTGTCCCAGCCGGGATTGTGCCGTGAGCGGGCGCCGGTTGCACGGCGTGATGACGTCACGCCGCTGCCGCGAGATCATCGCATCGCCCTTGCATGCCGTCGCCACCAGAGCGAAAGTCGTCGTCGTGAACCAATCGCCCCCGACGGCCTCCGGCCATGCACTGAACCTGCCGACGTTTCTCTGCTCCGCGGCAGCCATCGTTGCCTTTACGGTGTGGACTCTGGCCGCGGCAGAATCCGCGGCGGAATGGATCGACGCGGTGTTGACGTGGGTCTCCGCGACCTTCGGCTGGTTCTACGTGGGGGCAGTGGCCGCCTACCTGGGCTTCGTGGTGGCGGTGGCGGTGTCACCGTTCGGCCGTATCCGCCTCGGCCCCGATGACGCCAAACCGGAGTTTCCCCTGCTCAGCTGGGCAGCCATGCTGTTCGCCGCCGGCATCGGCATCGACCTGCTCTTCTTCTGCGTGGCTGAGCC
>JBLRXD010000218.1:0-7761 GCA_047920935.1 Pseudomonadales bacterium
CTGATCCTGAATCCAGAAATCCGCATAGGTGACGTAGCGGTCGAAGACGTTCTGGCCGTATTCGGAGTAAGACTCGAGATAAGCGGTTTGGATTTCCTTACCGATGAAGTCCACGTACTTGGGCGCCAGGTACTCTTTGATGTAGCGGATCAGCCGCTCGCGCGCCTCCTCCGAAAAGTGCTCTCGCTCGATCTGCTGCTCGAGCACGTACATCAGATGCACCGGATTCGCCGCCACCTCGCTGGAATCGAAGTTGAAGACCTTCGAGAGAATCTTGAAGGCGAAGCGGGTGGACAGGCCGTTCATGCCTTCGTCGACACCTGCCGCGTCACGATACTCCTGCAGCGTCTTGGCCTTCGGATCGGTGTCTTTCAGGTTCTCACCGTCGTAGACCCGCATCTTCGAAAAGATGCTGGAGTTCTCCGGCTCGGTCATGCGCGACAGCACCGAGAATTGCGCCAGCATGCGCAGCGTGTCCGGCGCGCAGGGCGCCGCCGACAGCGAGCTTTCGGTGATGAGTTTCTCGTAGATCCTGATCTCCTCGGATACCCGGAGGCAGTAAGGCACCTTGACGATGTACACCCGGTCGATGAAGGCTTCGTTGTTCTTGTTGTTGCGAAACGTCTGCCACTCCGACTCGTTGGAGTGGGCCAGCACGATGCCGTCGTAGGGCAGCGCGCCAATGGCCTCGGTGCCGTTGTAGTTGCCTTCCTGGGTGGCGGTGAGCAGCGGATGCAGCACCTTGATGGGCGCTTTGAACATCTCTACGAACTCCATCAACCCCTGGTTCGCTTTGCATAGCGCGCCGGAGTAGGAGTAGGCGTCGGGGTCGTTCTGAGCGTAGTTTTCCAGCTTGCGGATGTCGACCTTACCCACCAGCGCCGAGATGTCCTGATTGTTGTCGTCACCGGGTTCGGTCTTGGCCACCGCCACCTGCTCGAGGATCGACGGATACTTCTTCACCACCCGGAACCGGGTGATGTCGCCACCGTACTCCCGCAGCCGCTTCGCCGCCCAGGGGGACATCACGCCCTTCAGATAGCGCCCGGGAATGCCGTAGTCCTCTTCGAGAATCCGCCCGTCTTCGTTGGGGTCGAACAATCCGAGCGGCGACTCATTCACCGGGGAGCCCTGCAGGGCGTAGAAGGGCAGCTTCTGCATCAGGGATTTGAGCTTCTCGGCGAGCGAACTCTTGCCGCCACCCACGGGCCCCAGCAGATAGAGAATCTGCTTGCGCTCCTCGAGACCCTGAGCGGCATGACGGAAGAACGACACGATCTGCTCGATCGACTCTTCCATGCCGTAGAAGTCGCTGAACGCGGGGTAACGCTTGATGACCTTGTTCGAAAAGATTCTGGACAGCCTGGGATCCAGCGCGGTGTCGACGAACTCCGGCTCGCCGACCGCCATCAACAGCCGTTCGGCTGCAGTGGCATAGACAGTAGGATCGGCCTTGCAGAGATTCAGAAATTCCTGGAGGGACAGCTCCTCTTCTTGAGCCGCATCGTATCGTTCTTGGAAGTGCTCGAAAACACCCATTACCAGCCTCCTGTGCTGCTCCTTCCCCCTCGTTTTCCCTAAGAGATTTTTATTGGTTCAGCTTCTTCGGCTCTTGATTAGAGTAGACGCTTTTCAGAAAAGTTGCAGGAAAAGTGCCAGCACGACCTCACAAAAAGATTCTGATGACATAATCTCGATCTCGCTCATCGCCTGCCGCGTGCTGGTACGCTTACCGATTTCCCCGTCTCCAGACACAGCGCCGTGAGCCGGCGACCCCACACGCAACCGGTGTCCAGCGCGATGGCGTCGGGCTCAGCGGTGACCCCGTCTATCGCCGCCCAGTGACCGAAGACGATCTTCACCGGCAATGGATTGCGTGCGCGCAGCTGGTACCAGGGATACCAGCCGTCCGGCACAGATTCCAGCCCGCCCTTCAGGGAAAATTCCATGCGGCCGGTTTCGTCCACCAGGCGCATTCGCGTGAAGTAATTGGTTATGACCCGCCAGCGATCCATTCCATCGAGAGAGTCGTCCCAGCGATCCGGCCGATTGCCGTACATGCCGGCAAAAAACTCACGGTATCCGTCGCCGCGCAGCACCGTCTCGACCTCGCGCGCGCGCCGGCGAGCGGTGTCGAGATCCCAGATATGGGGTATGCCGGCATGAGCCATCGCGTAACCGAGAGCCTCGTCGTCCACCAGCAGCGGCAAGGTCCGCAGCCATTGGCAGATCTCTTCGGCATCTTTCGATTTCAACAGCGGCTCGAACGTATCTCCGGATTTCATTTTGTGCCCGCCGTAGCGAATCGCCAGCAGGTGCAGATCATGATTGCCGAGCACGGATACCGCCGCGTCGCCCAGCGACCGCACCAGCCTCATCACCTCGAGCGACCCGGGCCCGCGGTTGACAAGGTCACCAACAAGCCACAGTCGATCGCCTGTGGGATCGAACGCTACCAGCTCGAGCAGCTCGGCAAACTCGTGGTAACAGCCCTGGATGTCGCCAATGGCATAGGTGGCCATGGTCCGCCCGAAATCAGTGCACGAGCGACGGAATGCACAGAGAAAAGGCAGGGATCGCCACCTCGAACTGCTCGCCGTCGTCGCGCTGAAACTCGTAATGGCCGTGCATGGCGCCCACCGGCGTGGCGATGAGCGCCGCGCTGGTGTAGCGGAAGGAGCCGCCCGGCGCGATGTGCGGCTGCTCACCGACCACCCCCGGGCCCCGCACTTCCTGAACGTCGCCCTGGGCGTCGGTGACCCACCAATGACGGTTGAGCAACTGCCCGGCCGACGAGCCTTCGTTACGAATGGTGATGGTGTAGGCGAAAACGTATCGATCCGCAGACGGATCCGATTCCTTCTCGATGTAGCGAGCTTGCACCTCGACGGTAAAGTCAGACATGAATCACGCTCCTACTGCATTCGGATCGACGGCCGCATCGGACGCCAGGGTGTTGGCAAGGTCGACGAATTCGCCGACCGAAAGATCATCGGCGCGGCGCCTGGCATCGATGCCGGCGCGCGACCAGTCGATCTCGAGAGATTGTAGCGCGTTGCCGAGCTGCTTGCGGCGCTGAGAAAACGCCTGGCGCAATACCGCGTCGAGGGACGCCGGATCGCGCAGCGCCAGCTTCTGCCGCCGCGGCACCAACCGCAACACCGCGGACCACACCTTGGGCGGTGGGCTGAAGCTCTCCGGCGGCACGTCGAACAGCTGCTCCACTTCGCAGTGGTACTGAACCAGCACGGTGATCCTGCCCCAGGCTTTGCTGCCCGGGCTGGCGGCGAGCCGCGCGGCGACTTCCCGCTGCAGCATGAAGTGCATGTCGGCGATGCGCGGCAGGTGATCCAGCAGCAGCAGCAGCAGCGGCGTGGAGATGTTGTAAGGCAAGTTGCCGACCACCCGCCAGGGCTCGCCGCCTTCCATCACCTGAGCCAGATCCACCCGCAGGATGTCGGCGTTGATCAACTCCAGGCGGTCGAAGCGGGCTTTCAGGAACGGCGCCAGATCGCGATCGATCTCTACGGCCACGTAACGCCCGGGGATGCCGTAGAGGTGCTCGGTGAGTTCGCCGTGACCCGGGCCGATCTCGAGCATGCGATCGCCGGGCTGGGGAGCGACGTAGCGGAGCAGCTGCCGCAGCACCGCCTGGTCGGTGAGAAAATGCTGGCCGAAGCGCTTACGCGCCTTCACTCGAGCCGCTCCGCCAGCGCCAGGGCGGCGGCAAAGCTGCCGCCGTGGGCAGCACCGCTGCCGGCGAGATCGAGTGCGGTACCGTGATCTACCGAGGTGCGGATGAAGGGCAGCCCAAGGGTGACGTTCACCGCCGCGCCAAAGCCCACGTGCTTGAGCACCGGCAGACCCTGATCGTGGTACATGGCCAGCACCGCATCCGCATGCTCGAGCACGGCCGGGGTGAACAGCGTGTCGGCGGGCAGCGGGCCGCGCACCGCGAGCCCCGCCTGCCGCGCCGCATCACACACCGGCGCGATCACGTCGATTTCCTCGCGCCCCAGGTGACCCGACTCGCCGGCGTGGGGGTTGAGCCCTGCCACCAGAATGCGCGGCGCGTCGATCCCGAAGCGCTGCCGCAAACCCGCGACCAGCAGCTGCAGGCGCCGCTCCAACAGTGCGCGGGTCAGCGCGTCCGGCACCGCGCGCAACGGAAGATGCGTCGTGGCGAGCGCTACCCGCAGCTCGCCCGCCACCAGCAGCATGAGCACGTCGTCCACGCCCGCCCGCTGGCAGAGGAATTCGGTGTGCCCGGAAAAGGGGATGCCGGCGTCGTTGATGATCGACTTCTGGACCGGACCGGTGACCATGCCGCGATAGCGGCCGCGCAGACAACCGTCAGCGGCATGCTCCAGCGTGCTCAGCACGTAACGAGCATTGGCGATGTCGAGGCGGCCCGCCTGCACCGGCGCCTGCAGCGCCACCGGCACCACCGTGAGCCGCCCCGCGGCCCGGGCCGGCCGCGACGCATCGGTGTCGATCTGCAGCGCAACGCCCAGCTGCCGGGCGCGATCGAGCAGCAACTGCGGGTCGGCGATGACCACCCAGTCGCTGTGCCGCGGGCGGCTGGCGAGCATCACCACCAGATCAGGGCCGATGCCCGCCGGCTCACCCGGGGTAACCGCGAGCACGGGGGTGCTCAGAGTCGTACCTCGACGAACGCCTCGTCGCGCAGCTCCTTCTGCCACTCCTCCAGCTCTTCTTCGAAGCGCCGTTGGTGCAGAATCTGCAGCGCCATGTTGCGGCGTGCTTCGTCGCTCATGTCCTGCTCGCGGCGGTCGAGCACCTCGAGGATGTGCCAGCCGTACTGGGTCTGGAACGGCTCGGAAACGCCACCCGTCGGCGTTGCCGCCAAGGCCTCGCGAAACTCGGGCACGAACTCGTCTCCGGAGGTCCAGCCGAGGTCGCCGCCATTGAGGGCGCTGCCCGGATCCTGGGAATGTTGCCTGGCCAGCTGCGCGAAATCGCCGCCATCCACGAGCTGCGCATGGATGTCGCGGATGAGCGCCTCGGTCTCGTCGTCGGTGCGGATCTGCGACGGCTGCACCAGGATGTGCCTGGAGTGCGCCTGCAGCTGGCTTTGGGTGCTGGCGCCGCGCACGTCGAGCAGCTGCACGATGTGGATGCCGCTTCCGGCCTGGATGGGATCGGCAGTATCTCCGGGCTTCAGCTCCAGCACCTGCTCGGCGAACAGGGTCGGCAGCTCGCCCGCCTTACGCCAACCCAGATCGCCACCTTCCAGCGCGGTGGAGGCGGACGACTGGGCAATGGCCATCTCGCGGAAGCTGGCGCCGTCGCGCAGCTGCGCAACGATGTCCTCGGCTCGCTCACGCGCGGCGCGGACGGCGGCACTGGAGGCATCTTCGGCAACGCTCAGCAGGATATGGCCGACGCGGTACTCGTCGGACAGCAGCTGCTGGTAATAAGGTGAGCTCAGCAGATCATTGATGTCTCTGTCGCTGATGGCGATGCGCCGGCTCACCAGATTGCGCTGCAGGCGTGTCATCAGCATCTCCCGGCGAATCTGCTCGCGAAATTCCGCGTAGCTGATGCCGTCTTCGGCCAGCGCCATCTGGAACTGCTCGAGGGTCATCTGGTTCTGCTGAGCGAAACTCATGACCGCGCGGGTCAGGGTCTCGTCGTCGACCATCACGCCCCGGCGCTCCGCCTCCTGGACCTGCAGACTCTCGAGAATCAGCCGCTCCATGAGCTGGCTGATCAGCACATCGTTGGGCGGCGGCTGCACCTGCGCCGCTTCGATCTGCTTCTGCACCTGATCCAGGCGCGACAGCAGCTCCGACGCCAGCACCACGTCTTCGTTGACGATGGCGACGATGCCATCGAGCTCACGATACTGCGCCCAGGCCGGTGTCGCCGCGACCACCGCCATGACCAAGGACATGGCCGCCACCGGTGATGCCACCCGTGGCAGCGATCTCCAGATCGCGAAATCCCTAAAACCCATCAAACGTCTCCGTTCTATAGCCCCGAATACCACGCTCCAGGACAGATTCAACCTTGGTGCCAAAGCCCGCCAACCCCTTGAAGACGATCTGCAGGAAGACGCCGTCGTCCGCCTCCACCGTATCAAGGTCGCGCCCGGTGGGGCTATCGAGGAAGCGTCGCGCCATCACACGGATTTGCCAGCAGCAGTCGTTGTACTCGATGCCACCGAATGCCTCAACGGTTCGACCACTTCCGAAGTCGTAGTTCCATCGCCCCACCACCGAGTAGTGCTTGCTGACCGGCCAGTACAGCGACATGTCGCTCTGCTCGATGTCGTCCTGCAGCCGCCAGCGGTAGCCGACGTTGACGATGTGACGGTTGTCGCGTCGATACTGGAGCGCCGCGGCACCTTCGTCCACCTCGTTGTCGTGGGGGTTCCAGATGATGGTGCTGGAGAGTTGCCAGTCGCCGGCCAGCCTGCCCGCAAGTTCGCCCGCCAGCGCCGACGTTGACTGGGTGTCATCGTCTCTCGGGGCCCCGGCCACCGTGACCAGGCGGTCGCGGAAGTAGACGATCTGCCCGAGACTGCCGCGCAGATACTCTCGGCCACTGCCGGCGTCGACGAAGCGGCTGGTAACGCCAACCGAAAGCTGGTTGGCATCGCCAATGCGGTCGAGGCCGGAAAAGCGGTTGTCGCGGAACAGTTGGTTGTAACCGAACGTGAGCCTGGTGGCGTCGAACCGCGGCAGACCCGCCTGGGGCTCGAACTCCTGATACAGATAGTACAGTTGCGGCTCCAGGGTCTGCATCAGGTTGGCGCCGAACACGCGGACACCGCGCTCGAAGAACAGCCCGCCGTGCAGAATGCCGAAGCCGATGCCGCGATCGGGCCGCGCCGCCAGATCGACGGGCTGATCGCTGAGATCGTAGCGGGTGTAACGATAGCCGCCGGTCGCGGTGAAGAACCCCCACTGCGCCGACAGCGGCAGCCGCACCCGTGGCTCCAGATGCAGGCGCTGGCCGACGATGGCGTTGACGCCGGTGAGACCGGCATTGTCGCGATCGAAATTGGCGAACGCGCCGGCCAGCGACCACTGCAGCGGCCCGAGCAGGTTCGTCTGGTAGCTGGCATCCAGCTGCGGCAGACGTTGATAGGGGTCGATGCGACCTTCGTCGAGACGCTGGAAACGCTGCGCCCACAAGCGCACCGCGAGCCCGGGGGCGGCGTACCTGATCTCGCCGCGGCGCTCCAGGGCGATCTCGCTGGCGGCGCCGAACTGGTTGCCCAGGTCGCGAAAGTAATCCCGGTCGCTGACCGCGGTGTAGTCGATCAGGGTGGAGAAGCCGCCGAGACGGCCCGCATGCCGCATGCCGTACAACCAGCGATTCGCCGGCTCGAACTCACCCGTGACCTGGCCGAGATTGCGTAGCTGCTCGAAGTCACCCCGCGACAGCTCGCCGTCGTAGAGGTCGTCCTGATACAGCAACGCGCCCCTGAAGCTGGATTGCTGCCAGCGCGACAGGTAGCGGAACGATCCCTCCACGCCGGCGCCGCGATCACCGACCTGGCGGGGGCTGAGGGTGGCGTCGTAGTTGGGCGCCAGATTGAAATAGTAGGGCAACGATATGTCGAAGCCGTCACGCTCCCGGTAGGACAGATTGGGAAACAGCCACCCCGACTGCCGCTCATCGGTGACCGGGAAGCGAATGTAAGGCGCATAGAATACCGGCACGCCACGCACCCGCAGCACCGCGTGACGAGCGGTGCCGAACACATCGCCGTTCTGCACCACCAGCGAC
>JBLRXD010000219.1:0-7713 GCA_047920935.1 Pseudomonadales bacterium
GGCGAGCATGCAGTCGATCTCCACCCGCGCAATGTGCTGCCCCAGACAGACGTGGTCACCGTCGACGTGGATGGGCCCGGCGGGTCGCTTCGGTGGGGTTTGCGCGCTGGCGAGCTTGCGACCGAATCCGCCGCATTGCGTGGCCTCGTGGAGCAGCATGAGCAAGGCTTGCTGCCATGGCCCGCTTACCGCCACGAACGCGGCCGGCTGCTCGACGGACTGGGTTGCTCGCGCCGCCGCGGTTGGCGTCGTCGTCTGTCAGCGCTGGGGGAGCGACTGGGCTTCGCCGGCGCCCCCGGGCGTTGACGTTGATCCCTGCGCCAGCCGGATACTGCGCGATGGCATGCAACATGCAGGCTCGCGGCGGTGACCATGGTGCAATTCATCCGAACTCACCGCGACGTCATCCTGACCGACTGGGAGGAGTTCGCGCGCCCTCTGCTGCCTCCAGACGAGGGGGCGGATTGCGCCGAACTGCGTGAGGCCGCCGGCGAGTTGCTGGGGGCGATCGCCGACGATATGGAAGGTCAGACCAGCACCGAGGACCTGCAGAAATCCCCGGCTGCCGACCGCCCGGGTAAGGCCGAGAGCGCCGCCAGAGCCCTGCACACGGCTGATCGCCTGGCCCAGAAGTTCAGTCTCCGACAGGTTATCGCCGAGTACCGGGCCCTGCGCGCAAGCGCCAACCAACGCTGGAGCGCGCGGTTGCAGAACGTCGGCCCAGCGGAATTGGCCGAGATCAATCGCTTCAACGCCGTCATCGACGAATCGATGGCGCGCGCGGTCCGCTGGTACGAAGCGCGCCTGAGCGACCTGGAGGAGCAGTTGAGCGAGGTCGCCCATCTGGGTGAGCAGCGTTACCGGGCGCTCGCTGAGCTCAGCCCGGACGCCATTCTCGTCCACGATGGCGTCAAGTGGCTCTACGCCAATCAGGCGGCCGCGAAGCTGATCGGCTTCGAGGCGCCCCAGGACGTCGTCGGCCACACGGTGCTCGAGTTCGTACTTCCGGAGTATCGCGCCCTGGCGCGCGAGCGAACCCGACAGGTGTTGCACGGCGAGCCGTCGGCGGGGGCAGAGTACCAGTTGCGCCGGCAGGACGGTGAGGTCATCGATATCGAAGTGGTTGCCGCGCCCACGCCGTGGGAAGGCAAGACCGCTGCCCAGGTGATCGTTCGCGACATCACCGAGCGCAAGCAGACCGAGGCGCTGCTGCGCGAGTCCGATCGCAACAAAGACGAGTTCCTGGCGATGCTCGCGCACGAGCTGCGCAATCCGTTGGCGCCGATCCAGTCGGGCATCGAGGTACTGCGGATGTCTTCCGGCGACCCGGTGGTGGTGCGGCGGGTGCTGGAGATGATGGGGCGGCAGATGCTGCATCTGAAGCGGCTGGTCGACGACCTGCTGGACGTCTCCAGGATCAGTCGCGGCAGGATCAACCTGCTCAAGGAACCCGTCGATCTGGTCGACGTCGTCCGGCGGACGGTAGAGGCGCGGCGCAGCATCATCCAGAGCGGTGGTCGGGAATTGCAGTTGGACTTGCCCGCCGAGCCGCTGCCGGTTGAGGCGGACGCCGTGCGCCTGGCGCAGATCATCGAGAACTTGCTGGATAACGCTGCGAAGTACAGTGGCGTGCACGGTCACATAGAAGTTGCCGTGAGCGCCGTGGATGGCGAAGCCTGCGTCTCGGTGCGCGACGATGGCGTAGGCATCGCCCCAGAAATGCTCGGCGAGATCTTCGAGCTGTTCAAACAGGTCGATGATCGCGCCCAGGGTCTGGGGGTAGGGCTCGCCCTGGTAAACCGGCTTGCGGCGGCCCACGGAGGTTCGGTGGAGGCGCGCAGTGAAGGGTTGGGTCACGGTAGTGAATTCGTGGTCAAGCTGCCGTTGATGTACCAGTCCCGCCTGGCCGGCACGCCGGCAGCCGGGCAGCCGGAGCAGCGCCTGGACGGCCGGCGGGTACTGGTGGTCGACGACAACCGGGATGCCGCCGACAGCCTCGGCATGGTGCTGAGCAGCCTTGGGGCCGATGTTCGGACCGCGCACGATGGCGCCTCCGCTCTGGCGATGCTGGAGGAGTTTGCGCCGCATGCGGTGTTGCTCGACATCGGCATGCCGGGCATGGATGGGTACGAAGTCGCCGCAGCCATCCGTGCCCGCTACGGCAGTCGACCGATTCTGCTCGTCGCCGTTACCGGCTGGGGCCAAGAGGCTGACAGGGCCCAGGCGCGGGCCGTCGGTTTCGACCACCACATCACCAAGCCGGCGGATGGCGAGCGGCTGAAGGCGATCGTGGCCGGTGCTCAAGCGATGTAAGTGGTAGGCGCGCCCGGATTCGAACCGGGGACCTCTACCATGTCAAGGTAGCGCTCTAACCAACTGAGCTACGCGCCTGCGGCAGGCAGGGGTGCGTATCATACAAGATCTGACGCTCCAGCAAAGGCCTGGTTTATCGGGTGCGTGACTTGTGCGGCAACCCCCGCGGCAGTAGAATCGCCCGGCTTTGCCTTTGCGTGAATCTGTGTACGCAGGCCCGCGTCGCGCGGGGTTGCGCCTGGTCCAGGAATGGCGGGTTAAAAACGGCCCGGCGTAAGAGTCGGGTGTCGCGGTCGGCAGAACCCTCACGGAGGGGTTTCGTCGTCTGCATGTTGTTGTCTTGCGCGGGAGCTGCGGAAGGAACACTCAGTCAGCATGATGGAGAGCGCCTATTAAGAAGGGTGGAGGTAAGCGCGTCGAGCGGTCGCTCCTCAATGAGGAGATAAAAGCTACGAAAGTGCGCTTGGTGGGTGCCGAAGGTAATCAGATCGGCGTCGTGTCCAGATCGGAAGCTTTGGACGAAGCCCGTCGGTCAGGGCTGGATCTCGTGCTTATTGCACCTGATGCAGATCCGCCGGTGTGCAAAGTCATGGATTACGGAAAGCATCTGTTCGAGCTGAAGAAGACGAAAGCCGCTCAGCGAAAAAAACAGAAGCAGATCCAGATCAAGGAAATGAAGTTCCGACCTGGCACCGAAGAGGGCGACTATCAGGTAAAACTACGCAACCTGAAGCGCTTCCTCGAAGACGGAGACAAAGCCAAGGTCTCGCTGCGCTTCCGCGGCCGAGAAGTGGTTCACCCGGAGATCGGATTGAACCTCATGTCGCGCATTGCGGAAGATCTGTCGGAGATTGGTCAGGTGGAAGCCGAGGCCAAGTTCGAAGGCAGGCAGATGACCATGGTGCTGGCCCCCGGTAAAAAATCAAAGAAGGCTCAGAAGGCCCCAGAGTCTCAGTGACATATATCGCCCCAGCCCACGGGCCGGGGTAGATCCAAATGCGTGGAGTTGATAATGCCGAAGATGAAGTCGAATTCCGGCGCGGCGAAGCGTTTTCGTCGTACCGCCAAGGGGTTCAAACGCCGTCAGGCGAACAGGAACCACATCCTCACGAAAAAGGCGCCCAAGCGTAAGCGCCAGCTGCGTGGCCTCGAGCCCGTATCCCATTCAGACGTCGAACGGTTGCGGCGTATGCTGCCGACCAAAGCGCGATAAGGAGACAGCGAAATGCCAAGAGTAAAGCGAGGCGTTGCTTCCCGTGCGCGTCGGAAAAAGGTATTGGATCTAGCCAAAGGCTATTACGGCGCCCGTAGCCGCCAGTACAAAGTCGCCAAGCAGGCCGTCATCAAGGCGGGCCAGTACGCTTACCGCGACCGCCGTCAGCGCAAGCGCCAGTTCCGCAATCTGTGGATCATCCGCATCAATGCCGGGGCGCGCGAGCACGGGCTGTCCTACAGCCGATTTATCTCCGGCCTCAAGAAGGCGGGCATCGAGGTGGATCGTAAAGTGCTGGCCGACCTCGCCATGCACGAGCCGAGCGCCTTCGCCGTGCTGGCGCAGCAGGCCAAGGCGGCTCTCGACGTGGTCGAGGTAGCCGAGGCAGCCTAGCCGGCGCCGCGGCGCGGCGTAGCGGGCCCAGCGATGAGCCGTCTTCCGCAAGGCCTGCGAGGCAAGCCTTCCCGGGATGGCTCGTCGGCGCGCGCGAAACCACGTGCGTGGCGGGCGCAGACAAGGGAAGGCCGGGCCTTCCCTTTTTTGTTGGCGCGTATTGTTGACGCGTATGGTTGGCGCCGTCCCCGGTGAGCGTCGGGGCTGGCCCGGGAACAGGTGAAACATGAGTGCTGATCTCGACGATACCCTGGCGCGATTGCTTGCGGACGCAGAGCGGGCGGTGGCGGTGGCCGCGGACGAGCGGGCCCTCGACGAGGTGCGAGTGCAGTTCCTCGGCAAGAAAGGCGCCCTCACGGCGCTGCTCAAGTCTCTGGGGCAGTTGACGCCGGAGGAGCGGCCGGCGGTCGGCGCCCGTATCAACGCGGTCAAGGAGCAGCTTCAGCAGCAGCTCGGCACCCGCAAGTCGGCGCTTGCCGGAGAGCAGCTGGCGGCGGCATTGCAGGCGGAGCAGATCGACGTCACCCTGCCGGGGCGACGCCAGAGCGGTGGCGGCTTGCACCCGGTGACCCAGGCGTTGCTGCGCATCGAGGAAATCTTCGTCGGTGCCGGCTATTCGGTGGTCACGGGGCCCGAGGTCGAGAACGACTACTACAACTTCGAGGCGCTGAACATTCCGGCGCATCACCCCGCCCGCGCCATGCACGACACCTTCTATTTTGCGGATGGCACGCTGCTGCGCACCCATACGTCGCCGTCCCAGGTGCACGTGATGGAGCGTCAGGCGCCGCCGATCCGGGTGATATGTCCGGGGCGTGTGTACCGGCGCGACTCCGATCTGACCCACAGCCCCATGTTCCAGCAGGTCGAGGGCCTGGTCATCGACCGGGGCATCAGCTTTGCCGATCTCAAGGGCACGGTAATCGAGTTCCTGCAGCGGTTTTTCGAGAAGGATCTGGAGGTGCGCTTCCGGCCGTCCTACTTCCCGTTCACCGAGCCCTCGGCGGAGGTCGACGTGCAGTGCGTGCACTGTCTGGGCAAGGGCTGCCGGGTCTGCAGCCAGACCGGCTGGCTCGAGGTCATGGGCTGCGGTCTGGTGCATCCGAACGTGCTGGAGACGAGTGGCATCGACAGTGAGACCTACTCCGGGTTCGCTTTCGGCATGGGCGGCGATCGCCTCGCCATGCTGCTGTACCAGGTGGACGATCTGCGCCTGTTCTACGAAAACGATCTGCGCTTTCTGCGCCAGTTCAACTAGCCGGCCGGGTAGGAGAAGCATCGATGAAATTCAGCGAAGCCTGGGTGAGGGAGTGGGTAGACCCGCCGGTCGCACGCGACGAGTTGTTTCACCAGCTGACCATGGCCGGGCTCGAGGTCGAGGGTTTCGAGCCGGTGGCTGCCGGCTTCAGCGGCGTGGTGGTGGGTGAGATCGTCGCGCTGGCGCGGCACCCGGATGCGGACAAACTGTCGGTATGCGAGGTCAGCGACGGCGAGCAGCACTTTCAGGTGGTCTGCGGCGCGCCCAACGTCCGGGTGGGGCTGAAGAGCGCCTTTGCCCGCGTCGGCGCCGTGCTGCCGGGCGACTTCAAGATCAGCAAGGCCAAGTTGCGGGGGGTGGAGTCGGCCGGCATGTTGTGCAGCGCCAGCGAGCTGGGGCTGAGTGACGACCACGAGGGGATCCTCGAGCTGCCCGATGCGTTGCAGCCGGGCACCGACCTGCGTACGGCCCTGGCCCTGGACGACGTCAGCGTCGAGCTCAACCTCACGCCCAACCGCGGCGACTGCCTGTCGGTGCGCGGGCTGGCGCGCGAGGTGGGGGTGCTGAACAGCCTGGCGGTTCGGCCGCCGGCGTCTGCGGCAGTGCCGCCCGCCATCGACGCCACCTTCCCGGTGGCGCTGCAGGCCCCGGAAGGTTGCCCGCGTTATCTGGGAAGGGTGATCCGCGGCGTGGATATCGGCCGCGGCACGCCGGTGTGGTTAAAAGAGAAGTTGCGTCGCTGCGGCGTGCGCAGCATCGATCCGGTCGTCGATGTCACCAACTTCGTCATGCTCGAGCTAGGTCAGCCCATGCACGCGTTCGACCTGGAGAGGCTGCAGGGTGGCATCGTGGTGCGCCTGGCGCAGCCGGGAGAGAAGCTTCGGCTGCTGGACGGTCAGGAAGTCGCTCTCGACGCCGAGACCTTGTTGATTGCCCACGAGGCGGGGCCGCTGGCCATTGCCGGCGTCATGGGTGGTGAATCCAGCGGCGTGGGGCCGGCCACGCGCGACGTGTTCCTGGAGTGCGCCTTCTTCGCCCCCCTGGCCGTGGCCGGCACCGCACGGCGCTACGGGCTGCACACCGATGCGTCCCAGCGCTATGAGCGCGGCGTCGATTTCGAGTTGCAGAGCCAGGCGATGGAGCGCGCGACTCAGCTGCTGCTCGACATCGTGGGCGGCGAGCCGGGTCCGGCGGTGGAGGCTGTGGCGCCCGAGCACCTGCCCGGAAAGCGCCAGGTGCGGGTGCGCGAACGGCGCCTGCAGGCGCTGCTCGGAGTGGCCATCGATACCGCGGAAGTCGACGAGGCGCTGACCCGGCTGGACTTCGCGCTGGTGGAACGCCTGGAAACATCGGCTGAAGGGGTGTGCTGGGTAATCGAGGCGCCGAGCCATCGATTCGACATCGAGCGCGAGGCCGATCTGGTAGAAGAAGTCTGCCGCATCTACGGCTACAACCGCATTCCCGCGCGCCGGCCGGTGACCGATCTGGCGTTGCGTCAGGTGCCTCTGGATCGTGCTTCCGAGGCGGATCTGAAGCGTCAGCTGGCGGCTCTGGGCTTCCAGGAGGCCGTGACCTACAGCTTCGTCGAACCGCGCCTGCAGGATTTGCTCGATCCGGGCGTGGAGGCATTGCGATTGGCGAATCCCATGTCCAGCGAGCAGTCCGTCATGCGTACCTGCATGCTGCCGGGGCTGGTCGAAGCGCTGCGGGTGAATTTGTCGCGTCAGCAGGAGCGGGTGCGTCTGTTCGAGACCGGCTTGTGCTTCCGCCCAGGTGCAAGCCTGCAACAGGAACTGATGCTGGCCGCCGTGTGCTGCGGTGCCAGAATGCCTCTCAACTGGGCGCAACCTGCCGAGCCGCTGGACTTCTTCGACATGAAAGGTGTGGTGGAGCGCTTGTTCGATTGGGCCGGCCACGGCGCTGTGAGCTTCACGCCGCTGCAGGATCCGGTGTTGCATCCGGGGCAGGCCGCGAGCATCTGTGTTGCCGGGGAGTCGATGGGTCGGCTCGGCCGGCTGCATCCCGAGATAGAAGCCACTCTCGACATCAGCAAACCCGTCTATCTATTTGAAATAAAAGGGCAGACAATCCTCGCGCGTGGCCCGCGGTCGCACCGCGGCATTTCCCGTTACCCCAGTGTGCGCCGCGATCTGGCGCTGGTGGTGGCCCGGGAAGTTCCCGCGGCGGCGGTGGAAGCGGTCATTCGAAGCACCTTGGGCGAAGTTCTGGTGGACTTGAGGTTGTTTGACGTTTACCAAGGTAAAGGTATTGATTCTAATAAGAAAAGTTTGGCCGTAGGCTTGACCTTACAAGATGCCTCCGCCACTCTTACCGAGGATCGTATCAGTCGCTACACCCAGGACGCGGTGGCGGCGCTGCAGAGCGCTGTGGGGGCGCGCTTGCGCTGACGCGAAATAGCGCGAGTCAACAACAGGGAGACACTATCTTGGGTGCTCTGACGAAAGCGCAGATGGCGGATCGCTTGTTCGACGAGTTGGGTCTCAACAAGCGCGAAGCCAAAGAAATAGTAGAAATG
>JBLRXD010000220.1:0-7703 GCA_047920935.1 Pseudomonadales bacterium
GGGCGGCCCCGAACTCGTCCAGGTCGCCGCCAGCGCAGAACGCCGGGCCGGCACCGCGCAGCACGACCTCGGCGATGCTCGGATCCTCGAGCGGCAACCGCAGCGCTTCGCACAGCGCGTCGCGCAGGTTCGCGGAATAGGCATTGCGCTTCGCCGGCCGATTCAGGGTTATCGTGAGGCGCCCGTCGTCGCGTTCCAGCAGCACCAGCTCGCGCGGCTCCGGCCGCGCCGGGCGCGACTTGCGGCCGGCCAGCCAGCGCGCGAATTCGGCGCCGTGCTGCAGGCTGGAGTAGGCCAGGGATTCCACCAGCAGGCCAGCGCCGACGCCAGCGTGCTCGTTGTGGCGCAGCACCTGCATCAGCAGACAGGCGGCGTTGGGATTGGCGGCTACTGCGTCGACGATGAGTGCGAGTTCCGCGTCGTTGCCGACGATCACGTCCACCACCGCCGGCACCGGGGTCGACGGCTGTCGCCGCAGGCCGATGACCGTGCAGCACGGGTGAGCCATGGGCATGGTGGAATCCACGGTGCCGCTTTCCAGATCGACCACCAGGCTGCCCGACGCGCCAGCGTCGACGGCCAGCGCTTCTGCCGCCGCTGCCGATCGCAGCAGGCTTTGCAGGGTAGACAGACTCAAGATCTCTTGCATCACGGCAGTATAAGCGTCCCGAACCCCGTTGCCCGCGTGTATGCTCTGGTTCGACCGCCAACCGAGGGCTCGCCATGACTCCCCGATACCGCCGGCTGCCGCGACTGCTCATGGCCAAGCCGCAACGGCATGCCATCTGGTTCGATCACCGGCACGGCACGCGCGAGGACCATGGCATCGCCTGGTAGCAGCGATGCCGGCGCCCACGCCATGCTGATCGTCGGTGCCGAGCGCTACCCCGATCTGCGCCGGGTCGACGTGCGGGTCTGCGACGGCCGCATCGATGCGGTTGGCCAGCGCCTCGAGCAGAAGCCCGGGGAGCGCGTCGTGCAAGCCGCCGGCGCCGCGCTGCTGCCCGGGCTGCACGACCACCATCTGCACCTGCTGGCGCTCGCTGCGAGAAGCAACTCGGTGCCCTGTGGGCCACCGCAGGTCAACAGCGCCACCGACCTGGAAGCCGCGCTGCGACGGCAACCCGGCCACGGTTGGCTGCGCGGCGTCGGCTACCACGAGTCGGTTGCCGGCCCCCTCGACCGCTGGCGCCTCGACGCCATGCTGGCGGAGCGCCCGGTGCGCATCGAGCACGCCAGCGGCGTGATGTGGTTCGTGAACTCCGCCGGCGCACAAGCGCTGGGGCTGGACGAGCACGCGGGGCCGGGTGTCGAGCTCAGCGGCGGTGTGCCCAATGGGCGGCTGTTCCGCCTCGACGGTTGGCTGCGCCGGCAGCTGGGCCGGCGGGATCCTCCGGAGCTGACGGCCGTGTCGGCGCAGCTCGCCCGCTACGGGGTGACCGGCGTCACCGACACCACGCCCGGCAACGACGACGGAGCGTTCGCCGTGTTCGCCGCAGCGATCGACCGGGGCGAGTTGCGCCAGCGGGTTCGGCTGATGGGTT
This sequence comes from Pseudomonadales bacterium, assembly GCA_047920935.1. GTDB lineage: Bacteria > Pseudomonadota > Gammaproteobacteria > Pseudomonadales > Azotimanducaceae > UBA7803. Next base: position 1,545 of record JBLRXD010000220.1, read on the forward strand.
GCGAAGACCTCGGCGCCGCCCGTCACGGCGACTCACTCGCCACCGGCGAGCTCAAGATCATGCTGGATGAATCCGCGCTGCCGGCCCTCGACGAGCTGGTGCAGCGCATCCGACACGCCCATGAGGGCGGCCGCGGGGTGGCCTTTCACTGCGTCACCCGGATCGAGCTGGTGTATGCCCTGCGGGCGCTGCTGGATGCCGGCCCCGGGCCGGGGGATCGCATCGAGCATGCGTCGCTGACGCCGGACGACGTGTTTCCACTCATGCGGCAATGCGCGGTCACCGTCGTCACCCAACCGGGGTTGATCGCCGAGCGCGGCGACCGCTATCTGGCGGACGTGCCCGCGGCGCACATCGATCATCTTTACCGCGGGGCCAGTTTTCTCGAGCAGGGCGTGCCGCTTGCTTTCAGCACCGATGCGCCCTACGGCAGCGCCGATCCGTGGCTGGCCATGCGGGCGGCGGTGTCGCGGCGCACGCACTCAGGCACGATCATCGGCGCCGGCGAGAGGCTGACGCCGGAGGGGGCGTTGGGCGGATTCCTGACGGCGGCAGATGCGCCCGGGGGAGGGCCGCGACGCATCGCGCCGGGCGCCGCGGCGGATTTATGCCTGCTCGACAGGCCATGGAGGGAGGCGCGCCTGCGGCTCTGCGCCACCATGGTGGCGCTCACCGTGGCGGCAGGTCGGGTCAGCTACGAGCGGCGCTGCTAGTTCGCGTGCCGGCGCGGGGTGCGCGGCGCGGCGGCGCGGCGCTCTTCTGCCGGGCGCCCTTCTCCCGGGCGTTCTTGTCGCGGCCGTTCCCGCTCGCCTGGGCACCGAATCCGCTGCCGTTTTCGAATTGGCTCGCGGCTGCTTCGAGCCCGGCAGCGATGGCCAGTCGCGCTTCCTCGGGATGGCTGCCGAGGAATGCGGATGCGGCCTCGGACAAGCCGTCCAGCTCGCCCGGTGGCATCGGCGCTCGGCCGGGCGACAGCGGCCTACCGCGGGACGAATCGGCATGGCCCTGGCTTTCGAGGTACTGGTCGATGGCTTCCACCGGCGTCTGCTCGCCGCCGATCACGCAGTACGATTGGCTCCACAACTGCTTCTGACTTTGCAGGCGAGCAAACTCGCTGCGCAACCGCCGCGATGTACCGGTCTTGAGCGCATTGGTGAACTCTGCAACGGCCACCTTCGGAGGCAGCTCGATGTGCAGATGAACGTAGTCGGTATCGGCGCGGATCTCGAGCAGCTCGCCGCCCCATGCCTCGGTACGTTCCCGAGCCAGGGTTTCGAACCGTTCGAGGACCCGTCGCGTCAGCACCTTACGGCGCTCCGCGGTGGCCATGACCAGATGATAGTGCGTGCTGTAGACGCAATGTGACTGTGCTTTCAATGTTGTTGTGTCCATGACAACCAATGCTACGGCGACGGCGGCCGCCGGCCATTGCGATTCGTCATGTTCGGCGCAAGGAAGCTGCTTTTCGCCGTTGCTCGCTAGGTTTTCATCCGCAGCGGCGCGAGTACCTCGTCGCTGTGCTCGCCGAGTTTGGGTGCGCGTCGCGAGATCCGCCAGGGACTGGCGGGCAGCACATAGGGTGCCCCGGGGTAACGAAACGTCCGGCCGAGATCTTCGTGGGTGACTTCCGTTTGAAAGCCGCGCGCTTTGAAGTGTTCGTCTTCGAACGCTTCCTCCGGCGCGTTGATGGCCCCCGCCGGCAGCCCGGCTCGCTGACAACCGAGAAAGAAATCGTGGGCGGAAACCTGGCTGGCGATCAGCTTCAGGGCGTCGCGGCCGGCGCTGAACACCGCCGTGATGGTGTCGTCCTGGCCCAGCAGGGAAAGGTCGAAGGGCCCCTCCCAGTTGGCGCCCATCTCCAGGAACACGGCCTCCGGCAGCTGGGCTTCGAGATCGAGTTGCCGCAGCCAGACATGCAGGCTGGCGAACTCCTTGGGGGTGCGTGGCGGAACGCCGGTGTTGGCGTAGCGACCGTCGGCGCAGCGCACTTGGGTCTCGCCGCTGGGCGTGGGGGAGGCATGGCGTCCGGTCTGGCGCTGCACGATGGATTGCTTCACCAGCCAGGCATAGCTCCCGGATTCGGTGGTGACGTTGGCGCCGGCGTGCATGCTGACGTCGATGAACTGGCCGCGGCCGCGGCCGCGGCCGCGGCCGAGGCCGAGGCCGAGGCCGAGGCCGGAGCCGAACCGGTGCAGCACCGCGGTCAACGTCGACATCACCGCGAAGTGGCAGCCTATGTTGTAGCCTTGGTTACCCTGGCCGCGCACCGGCGGCAGGCTGTGATCGTCGTAGCCACAACTCCACACCGGGCCGCCGCCGGCGAGGATCGTGAGATCCGTCGCCGGCAGGTCGCTCTTCGGATCGTTGCGGCCGAACGGCGTCACGGCCACGTGGATCAGTTCCGGGCGCAGCTCCGCCAGATCGGCGTAATCCACCCCGAGGGAGCCAAGGCGCTGGATCGGCTCCGATTCCAGCAGCACGTCGGCCGTCGCCGCCAGGCGCTTGAAGGTGTCGCGGTCGCCGGCGTCGTCGAGATCGAGCACGATGCCGCGCTTGCTGGTGTGATAGTGCCACCAGTAGAGGCTGCGATCTGCACCGGGCTGGTCGTCGAGGAACGGCGGATAGTCCCGGGACGGATCGCCTCCCGGCGGCTCGATGAGAATGACGTCGGCACCCATGTCGGCCAGCAGTTTGCCGGCAAAGGCAATGCGTTCGTTGGCGAGTTCCAGCACTCGAATGCCCGTCAGCGCGGTCATACCACACCCTCCTCGCGCAGTTGTGCGACCTCGTCGGCCGACAATCCCAGCAGCCGCTCGAGCACTTCCTCGGTGTGCTCCCCCAGGCAGGGGGCACCACGGGTAAGCCGCCAGTCGGTGGCCGACAGATGCACCGGCTGCCCGTCCACCCGCACGTTGCCCATCTGGCTATGCTTTACCGTGGGCCACAGGCCGAAAGCCGCTGTGCTCGGATCGTGGTCCACGCGCTCGTCCGGCCGCTGCACCGCGGCCGCTGGCACGCCGGCGGCAAGCAGGGCGTCGGCGGCGGCAAATTTGTCCTGCCGCGCCGTCCACTCGGCCAGGCAGGCGTCGAGGTCGTCCTGGTTTGCCATGCGGCCCTGCAACCCGGCCCAATCGGCGCGCTCGCACCAGGCCTCGCCCAGCAGCGTGCCCAAGGCCCGCCAGTCGTCGTCGTTGCGGCAGGCGATGGCCAGCCACTGGTCGTCGCCGGCGCAGGGGTAGATGCCGTGCGGCGCCATGGGTGGCCATTGGCTGCGGTTGCTGCTGGGCTGGACGTCCTGGCGGGTGGGACGGCCGTTTATCGTCCAGTCGAGCAGAGCGGGCCCATGCAGCGTCAGGGCGGATTCGGTGCAGGCGAGGTCTACCCATTGACCCTCACCGGTGCGCTCCCGGTGGATCAGCGCCAGCATGATGGCCATGGCCATGTAGTAACCGCCAGTGTGATCCATGTAGGAGTACCCCCAGCCCGCCGGTGGCTGGCCGGGCAGGGCGGAGGTGAACGTCAGGCCGGAGACGGCCTGGACGATCGGGCCCCAGGTCTTGAAGCGGCTGTAGGGCCCCACATGGCCGAAGCCGCAGTTCGACACGTAGACGATGTCGGGCTTGATGCGTTTCAGGGCGTCATAGCCGAACCCCCACGACTCCAGCACTCCGGCGGCGAAGTTCTCGGTCACCGCGTCGCTCTGGCGAACGATCTCGGCGAGGATCTCCTTGGCGCGCGCGGTGCGCAGGTTCAAGGTAATGCCGTACTTTTCGGTGTTGTGGTTGTTGAAGCCGCCGCCGAGATCGATGCCGCGGCGGTCGTCGATGAAAGGCTCCATGCCGCGGAGGATGTCCCAGCGGCCCTGCCGCACCGGATCCTCGATGCGGATCACCTCGGCGCCGAACGACGCCAGCCACTTGGTGGCGCCGGCGCCAGCGAGTTGCCCGGTGAAATCACAGATACGGTAGTTGGCCAGGGCGCCCTGCATCATCTCTCCCTCAAATACTGCCCACAATTAGTGTACCGCGCTGACGCCGTCATTGGGCTTGTGGGTGCCGGCTGCCTAGGCGGCGGCGCTGCGCGGCGTGTAGCGCACCTGCATACGTTTGATGCTGTTGAGGAAATTGGTGCGGATGCGGCTGACGTCGCCCACTGCCTGCATGTCCGGATAGCGCGCCAGCAGCTCCTCGAACAGCACGCCGAGTTGGATCTCCGCCAGCCGCCAGCCGATGCACAGGTGCTGACCGTAACCGAAAGACAGATGCCGCGGACCGCCGTGGGTAACGTTGAAGGTAAACGGGTCGGCCCATTTCTCCTCGTCGCGATTGCCTGACATGTACCACAACGCCAGCTTGTCGCCGGCGCGGATGCGCACGCCCCGGAGCTCGTAATCCGCAAGCGCGGTGCGCCGCATGTAGATCACCGGATGCACCCAGCGGATGATTTCGTCCACCGCCTGGGGAATGAGGGACGGGTCGTCCAGCAGCTTCTGGCGCTCGGCCGGGTACTGGGACAGCGCCAGAATGCCGCCGGAGATGGAGTTGCGGGTGGTCTCGTTGCCGGCAACCACCAGCAGCACGAACGCCGACAGGTAGTCGGGCATGCTCATGGGCTGGCCGTCCACCTCGGTGTTGGCCAGCAGGCTGATGAGGTCGTCGCCGGGTTCCTTGCGCCGTGCTTCGTAGAGCTGCATGGCGTAGCCGGCCAGCTCCATGAACGCCGCCAGGGTTTCGTCCCGCGATACGCTGACGTCCGGGTCTTCGCCGCCGATGATCAGGTTCGACCACGCAAACAGCTTGTGACGGTCTTCCTGGGGTACGGCGAACAGTTCCGCCAGCATCTGGATGGGCAGTTCGGCCGCCACGCTCGAGACGAACTCGCACTCGCCACGGTCGCCGATGGCGTCGAGGATCACCCGCGCACGCTCGCGGATGCGCGGCGCCAGCGCGTCCAGGGTGTTGGGGGTGAAGCCCGGCGCCACCATGCGGCGGTGCTGATTGTGGTCGGGCGGATCCATGGTGATCATGCTGCGGCCGCCGTCGAACACCGACAGCTCCGGCGGCGCATCGGGATTGATGCCGCGGCGCTGCTGGCGGTTGCGGATCATCTCCGGGCTCGGCAGGGTGATGCCGCCGTGCTTGCCGTCGGAACTGAAGATCTTCGGCAGCTTGGAGATCTCCTGGATGTCGTCGTATTTGGTGATGGACCAGAAACCCGGGCCGCCCCAGGGCTCGGGGCACCAGGCGATGGGCTCCTCGGCGCGCAGCCGCTTGAAGATGTCGTGGGCAACCTCGGGATTCTGAAAGGTCTCCGGATCGGACAGGGACAGCTTCTCGGCATCGGTGACTGGCATGGGTCATGGTCCGCATTCAAAGTATCGCTATCTCTTAAGGTGACGGCGTCTCCGAGTCAAGCGTCATCGGCGCGTGGCCGAACGACCATGGGGGCGTAGCGCCACACGAATGCGGCGAAGGCCACGACCCAAGCCAGTGCCGACAGGGCGAGCCAGGCCTGGTGTGCTTGCGGCCAGGCCAGCGATCCCAGCGCCCGGGTGGCCGCGGCGACATGCACGGCGGCGAAGGCGATGATCTCGGCGCGCCCGGCAACCAACGCCCGGCCGGTGTGGCCGAGGGCGCTGCGGGTCATCATCGCCAGCATCATGGCGGCCATGGCGCCGATACCCAGCGCGTGCACGGCCAGCGTCGCCATCTGCCCGGAGCCAGGATCCAGCAGCGCACGCAGCAGCAGATGGGCGGGCAGCCACAGGTACGCCAGGGGCAGCGCCAGCAGCAGGAGGTTGCCGCGGGTGGCCCAGGGTTGCCAGCCCGCCAGGCGCAGCAGATGGACCAGTGCGGCCAGCACGAACAGCCCGCGTCGCGCCGGCTCGGGGATGTCGAGCCCGCTTGCGTCGAGCAGCGCGATGCCCAGCAGCAGACCCACCGCCAGCACCTCCACCGCCGGCCAGCGCCGCGGAACCAGCCCGGCGACGGCGTTGGCGGAGAACGCCGGGATCACCCGCCCGCCGATGACCGCCAGCAGCAGCGCCACCAGATCCAGGGCGACGGTGACCGCGCGGTAGCCCCAGGTCGGATCGAGCCAGCCGCGGTAACCGCCGTGGTGGGCGGCGCCGAGGGCGGCCAGGGCCAGCAGCAGCGGCAC
>JBLRXD010000221.1:0-7693 GCA_047920935.1 Pseudomonadales bacterium
CGGCGCACGGGTGATCGCGCTGGCGGCCGAGTTGCCGGCCACGCGCACCCACGAACGTCTGGACCAGGCCGTTGCGGCCGACGTAATGCGCGCCGCCGATGCCCAGGACTACCACGCCGCACTGCGCTACCTGCAGATGCTGCGCCTGCGCGCCCAGCAAAAGGCGCTGCGCGAGGGACGCGACGACGACAACCGAATCCGGCCGGAAGAGCTGGGTGCCCTGGAGGGACGGGTGCTCAAGGAGAGTTTCCGGCAGGCCCGCAAGCTGCAGGGACAGCTTGAGGTGCAGTACCAGCTGTGACGAATCGCCTAGACGAGTCACGGCAAACAACAAAACCTTACGAGAGGAGCATCGTCATGTCACAAGAAGACCTGAGCCGGCAGGCGTACTGGCGGGCGCATCTGCGTCTGCTGGGTATCTGCCTGGCCATCTGGTTCCTGGTGTCGTTCGTGCTGGGCATTCTGGTCTCCCAGCCGCTGAACGCGTTCCAGCTGGGGGGCTATCCGCTGGGCTTCTGGTTCGCCCAGCAGGGTTCGATCTACACCTTCATCATCCTGATCTTCGTTTATGCCTGGCGCATGAACGTCCTGGATCGCAAGTTCAACGTCCACGAGGAGTAAGCCTGTCATGGATCAACAGACTCTAAGCCTGCTCGTGGTCGGGGCGACCTTCGTCCTGTACATCGGCATCGCCATCTGGGCGCGCGCCGGTTCGACCAGCGAGTTCTACGTCGCCGGACGCGGCATCAACCCGATCGCCAACGGCATGGCCACGGCCGCGGACTGGATGTCCGCCGCGTCGTTCATCTCCATGGCCGGCCTGATCGCGTTCCTCGGCTTTACCGGGGGTGCCTACCTGATGGGCTGGACCGGCGGCTACGTGCTGCTGGCGCTGCTGCTGGCGCCTTACCTGCGCAAGTTCGGCGAGTTCACCGTGCCCGATTTCATCGGCCGGCGTTACTACTCCCATACCGCCCGGGTGGTGGCGGTGATCAGCCTGGTGGTGGTCTCCTTCACCTACGTGGCCGGGCAGATGCGCGGCGTCGGCATCGTGTTTTCCCAGTTCCTGGACGTGGAGATCACCACCGGCGTGGTCATCGGCATGGCGGTGGTGTTCATGTACGCGGTGCTCGGCGGGATGAAGGGCATCACCTACACCCAGGTGGCTCAGTACTGCGTGCTGATCTTCGCCTACCTGGTGCCTGCCATCTTCATTTCGATGATGATCACCGGCATTCCGGTTCCGCAACTCGGCCTGGGTGCCGAAGTAGCCGACGGCTCGGGGCTGTCGGTGCTCGAGAAGCTCGATCGCACCCTGGTAGACCTGGGCTTCACGCCCTACACCGACGGCAGCAAGGCCACCATCGACGTGTTCGCCATCACCCTGGCGCTGATGATCGGCACAGCCGGCCTGCCCCACGTCATCGTGCGCTTCTTCACGGTGCCCAACGTTGCCGACGCGCGCATGAGCGCCGGCTACGCGCTGGTGTTCATCGCCCTGTTGTACACCACCGCACCGGCCGTGGGCGCGTTCGCGCGGCTGAACTTCATAGACACCGTTCACGACCAGCGCTACAGCGACATGCCGGGCTGGTTCAGCAGTTGGGAGCAGGTCGGGCTGATCGGCTGGATCGACAAGAATGCGGACGGGGTCATTCAATACGCTCCCGGGGCCCCATTCAGCGGCCCGCCCTCCTTCACCGGCGACCTCGGGCCCTATGGGGAGCGCGAGGTGGCGAACGCTCCCTCGGCCAGCGCCAACGAGGTCTACGTCGACCGCGACATCATGGTGCTCGCCAATCCGGAGATCGCTCGGCTTCCCGGATGGGTAGTGGCGCTGGTGGCTGCCGGCGGCGTGGCCGCGGCGTTGTCCACCGCCGCCGGGCTGCTGCTGGTGATCTCCGCTTCGGTGTCCCACGACCTGATTAAGAACACCCTGGCGCGCAATCTCAGCGATCGCCAGGAACTGCTGCTCGCCCGGCTGGCCGCCGCCGTCGCCGTGGTGGTGGCGGGCTATCTGGGCATCAATCCGCCCGGCTTCGTCGCCGAGGTGGTGGCGTTCGCGTTCGGGCTCGCGGCGGCGTCGCTGTTCCCCGCCATCCTCATGGGCATCTTCAGCCGGCGCATGAACAGTCAGGGCGCCATTGCCGGAATGCTCACCGGGCTGATTTTCACCTTCATGTACATTGCCTACTTCAAATTCATCGCGCCCGAGCAGAACACCGCCGAGCACTGGTGGTTCGGCATCTCTCCCGAAGGCATCGGCGCCGTTGGCGCGCTGGTCAACTTCGCCACCGCCGCACTGGTCAGCCGTCTGTCGCCCCCCGCGCCGGACCACGTACAGCAGATGGTGGAGGCGATCCGCGTGCCCCGGGGTTCCGGGGCGCCGGCGATGCACTGAGTTTCAGCGGGAATCCGTAGACGACGCCAGGGGCGGCTGCGAACGATCTCCTGGGGGAGGAGGGGAGGGAGGGACACCGCCCGTGCCTACCCCTGGCGTCGCCCTCCTCTATGCAACACACATACCACCGGCTGCCCGGCAGGGACAACGGCTACCCGCCGAAACGGGCCTTCGCCTCCCTGCGGCGAGCGTGCAACACCGGCTCGGTGTAGCCGTTCGGCTGCTGACGCCCACGGAACACCAGATCACAAGCCGCCTGAAACGCGACGCTCTGGTCGAAATCCGGCGCCATCGGCCGGTAGCCGGGGTCATTGCCGTTCTGCTCGTCGACGACCCCGGCCATGCGCTCCATGGTCTCTTTTACCTGTGCCTCGCTGCAGATGCCATGGTGCAGCCAGTTGGCGATGTGCTGGCTGGAAATCCGCAGCGTTGCCCGGTCTTCCATGAGGCCGACGTCGTTGATGTCCGGGACCTTCGAGCAGCCCACCCCATGATCGATCCAACGGACCACGTAACCGAGGATGCCTTGGGCGTTGTTGTCGAGTTCCGCCTGCACTTCCGCGGCAGACAAATTGCGCCCAGCGAGCAGCGGCACCTTGATGATGTCGTCGACGCTGGCCGGCGCGCGCTGCCGCAATTCCTGCTGGCGCTGAAACACATCGACCTGGTGATAGTGGGTGGCGTGCAGCGTGGCCGCCGTCGGCGACGGTACCCAGGCCGTGTTGGCGCCAGCCTTGGGATGGCCGATCTTCACCTGCAGCATTTCCAGCATTTCGTCGGGCTTTGGCCACATGCCCTTGCCGATCTGCGCCCGGCCGCTGAATCCGCTGGCCAGACCGATGTCGACGTTGGCATTCTCGTAGGCCTGAATCCACGGCTCGTTCTTGATCTCGTCTTTCGGCAGGAACGCGCCCGCCTCCATGCTGGTGTGGATCTCGTCGCCGGTGCGGTCGAGAAAGCCGGTGTTGATGAACACGATGCGCTCCCGCGCGGCTGCGATGCAGGCCTTGAGGTTGACCGTGGTGCGGCGTTCTTCGTCCATCACCCCCACCTTCAGGGTGTTGCGCTCGAGCCCCAGCAGATCTTCCACCCGGGCGAACAGCTCGCAGGTGAAGGCGACCTCCTCGGGGCCGTGCATCTTCGGCTTGACGATGTAAATGCTACCTGTGCGGGAATTCCTGACCGGCCCCCTGCCCTGCAGATCGTGCATGGCGCACAGGCTGGTGACGGCCGCATCGAGGAAGCCTTCGGGAACCTCGTTGCCGCCAGCGTCGAGCACGGCATCGGTGGTCATGAGATGACCGACGTTGCGAATCAGCATCAGGCTGCGGCCGTGGAGAACCAGGGGGTTGCCGTCGCGATCGCTGTACTGGCGATCGGGGTTGAGCCGCCGGACGAGCTTATTGCCGCCCTTCTCCAGCACTTCCTCCAGATCGCCCTTCATCAGGCCGAGCCAGTTGCCGTAGACCACACACTTGTCTTCGGCATCCACCGCCGCCACCGAATCCTCGCAGTCCTGGATGGTGGTGATGGCCGACTCCAGCACCACGTCCTTCACCCCCGCCGGATGGGCGGCGCCCACCGGGTGGTTCGGGTCGATCTGAATCTCCACGTGCAAGCCGCTGTTTTTCAGCAGCAGGGCGCTGGGCTCGGCCTCGCCGACGAAGCCGGCGAACTGCTCCGGATCCATCAGACCGGTGTTGCCGCCGTTGCTCAACACCGCGCGCAGCTGGCGTCCGCCGCCGCCCTCGCCGATGCCGTAGGCCACCACCTCGCTGTGGCTGGCGCCATCCAGCGGCACCGCCTGGTCGAGAAACTCAGCCGCCCGTGCCACCACCAGCTCACCTCGGGCGGGGTTGTAGCTGCTGCCCTTCTCGCGGCCCGGCTCCTCCGGAAGGACGTCGGTGCCGTAGAGCGCATCGTAAAGGCTGCCCCAGCGGGCATTGGCGGCGTTCAGCGCGTAGCGCGCGTTCATCACCGGCACCACCAGCTGCGGGCCAGCGATGCGGGCGATCTCGTCATCCACGTTGGCCGTGGCGATGGTGAACGGCTCGGGTTCCGGCAGCAGATAGCCGATGTCGCTGAGGAAGCGCTTGTACTCGGTCTGATCCAGCGGCTTGCCCTTGCGCTCCAGGTGCCAGGCGTCGATCTGCGCCTGCAACTCGTCACGCCGCGCCAGCAGCGCCCGGTTCTTCGGACCGAGATCTTCGAGGAGGCTGGCGAACCCGGCCCAGAACGCTTGCGGAGAAACACCGGTACCCGGTGCGGCGCGCTCCGCGATCAGCGTGTCGAGCTCGACAGCGACCTGCAACCCACTGCGCTCGACACGTTTGGTGACACTCATTCCAGAACCCCCAGCTGCTCGGTGCCCGCCCGACGGCAAGCGAAAAAAGGCTGCCGATTATACGCTGCCCGCCCTGGGGTTGCAGCGATTGAACAGATCCTCCACGGCGCTGTCGGGACGCTGGCCCAGCAGGCTGCCGGCGATGATGGCGCCGGTGCAGAGCACGAACCCCGGGAGGATCTCGTACAGGTCGAACAGCTGCAGCGGGCCGCCTTGCAACTGCTTCCATGTCACCACCGTGGCCGCACCCACGAGCATGCCTGCCAGGGCGCCGTTGCGGGTCATGCGTCGCCAGAACAAGGACAGCAGGACGACGGGGCCCAGGGTGGCTCCGAAGCCCGCCCAGGCGTAGGCCACCAGACCGAGCACGGTGCTCTCGGGATCCTGGGCCATCCACAGCGCCAGCAACGCCACCGCCGTCACCGCCCCCCGCCCGACCCACACCACCTCCCGCGGACCGGCCCGGCGCCGCAGCATGGCGCGGTAGAAGTCCTCCGTCAGAGCGCTGGACGACACCAGCAGTTGCGAATCGATGGTGCTCATGATGGCTGCGAGAATGGCCGCCAGCAGCACGCCGGCGACCCAGGGATTGAACAGCGCCTGGGTCAGGGCGATGAACACCGTCTCGGGGTTCGCCAACGGATCGGTGGCGAAGTAGGCGGCCCCGAAGAAGCCGGTGAAGATGGCGCCGTACAACGCCAGCACCATCCAGCTCATGCCGATCAGCCGCGCCTTGGGAATTTCGTCGGCGCTGCGCACCGCCATGAACCGCACCAGAATGTGCGGCTGACCGAAGTACCCGAGCCCCCAGGCGAGCAACGACACCACGCCGAGCACCGTCATGCCGTGGAACGCATCCAGCCGACCCGGGTCGATGGCGCCGACGGTGGTGACGGCGGCGTCCCAGCCGCCGACGGCGTCCACCACGGCGATGGGCACGGCGACCAGCGCCAGCAGCATCAGCACCCCCTGGACGAAGTCCGTCCAGCACACCGCCAGGAAGCCGCCGAGGAACGTGTACGCAACGATCACCGCGGCGCCCACCCACAGCGCCGTCTGGTAGTCGAGCCCGAAAGTCTGCTCGAACAGGATGGCGCCCCCCACCATGCCCGCCGATACGTAAAACGTGAAGAAGATCAGGATGACCAGCGCCGATGTCAGGCGCAACGCCTTGGAACCGTCGAGAAAACGATTTTCCAGGTAGTCGGGCAGCGTGATGGCGTCGCCCGCATGCTCGGTGTACACCCGCAGCCGAGTGGCCACCAACTGCCAATTCAGGTAGGCCCCCACCGCCAGGCCGACACCGATCCAGATCTGATTCATCCCCAGGGCGTACAGCGCCCCCGGAAGCCCCAGCAGCAGCCATCCACTCATGTCCGAAGCACCGGCGCTGAGCGCCGCCACCCCGCCCCCGAGACGGCGGCCACCGAGCACGAAATCTGCCAGGTCGTCGGTGAGGCGGTAGCCCACCACGCCGATGAGCACCATGCCGACGAGGTACACGAAGAACGTCGTCAAGGTCGGCCAACCCATGGTCATCGCCGCCGCGCCCTGGCTGCGCGCAGGTAACCAGCCAACGACAGCAGCAGCACGCTGGCCATCGGCACCAGCAACCACCACCAGGTGGCCGCAGTCAGCACATGTGGCATCGGATCCATCACTCGAAACTACCGCGGCCCGGATGCGGTTACCATCTCCATTTGAGCTTCAGCCGAGGAGCACATCATGAGCGAACCCGCCATTCTCACTCAGCCGCTGACAGCCACGACACCCATGAGCCCTGAGGTGCTGGCGTGTCCGCACGCGTTCAACGCACGGCTGCGTCGCGAAGCGCCCGTATACCGCTGCCCCCATACCGGCATCGTGTTCGTGTCCGATTACGCCACGGTGCGCAGCGTCGCCAGGGATCACAAGACGTTTTCCAATCGCTTCGGCCAGGCCATGCGCGCGCCCGGCGAAATCGACCCCCGGCTGCTCGAGGCCCAGGCCGACGGCTATCCGCCGGTGGACACCATGCTCACCCAGGATCCACCGCTGCATCGCCGCTATCGAGGCATGGTCAACGAAGCGTTCACCACCCGCCGGGTGGCCACGCTCGCGCCCTACCTGGAGCGCCTCTGTCATGAGCTCATCGACGGCTTCGCCGCCGCCGGTGAGTGTGAGCTCGTCGAGTCGTTCGCCGAGCCGGTGCCGATGACGGTGATCGCCGCTCAACTGGGGGTGCCGCTGGCGGATTACGCGCTGTTCAAATCCTGGTCCGATGCGTTCGTCGCCCAGCTGTCGCGGCTGGCCTCGGCGGACGAGGAACTCGCCGCCATGAAGCTGGTCGTGGAATTCCAGCGGTATTTCGCCGCCAAGATCGAACAGCGGCGGCTGGAACCTCGCGACGACATCATCTCGGACATCGTCCAGGCCCGGTTCGAAAACGAGCGTCCCCTCGACGTGCCCGAGATGCTGTCGATCCTGCAGCAGCTGCTGGTGGCCGGCAACGAAACCACCACCCACAGCATCGCCGAGGGGGTGCTGCTGCTGATCGCGAACCCCGATCAGCAGCAATTGCTGAGGCGCGATCCCGGGCTCCTGGAAAATTTCGTCGAAGAAGTGCTGCGGCTGTCGAGCCCGACCGCCAACATGTGGCGGGTCGCCACTCGTGACACGAACATCAACGGCGTGCCCGTGGAGGCCGGCGGCATGGTGCAGCTGCGGTTCTCGTCCGCCAATCGCGACGAGCGGGTATTCGAGGACTCGCAGCGCCTGGACGTGACCCGCGGCAACGCCGGCAGCCATCTGGCATTCGGTGTACGCGCCCAACGCTCTGCTGCGCGGCGTATCGCGTTTGCCGCTGCGTTTCAGCGCGCGCACCGGCTAACCGCGAGCGCTGGTTCGCCTTCGCCCGTCAGGCAGCCTTGCCGACGGGAACGATCAGCACGTCGCAGGGCGTGTCCGCC
>JBLRXD010000222.1:0-7644 GCA_047920935.1 Pseudomonadales bacterium
GGCCTGCGTCGTGTCGCGAGCAGAATCGCGATCTGGAGATCGCTTCTACGGAAGATGGACGGCGCCGGCAGGGCGCTTCGAGGGGTTAGAGGTTCGAGACCGACAGCCCCCGCCCGATGCCGTAGTAGGAGAAGCCCAGCTGAGTCATGTACGCCGGGTCGTAGACGTTGCGGCCGTCGAAGATCACCGGCTCTTTGAGCTGCGCCTTGAGCAGCTGGAAATCGGGGCTGCGGAACTCGTTCCACTCGGTCACCACGATGAGACCGTCGGCGTCGGTGAGGGTGTCGTCGCGCTTGGCGCAGAGGGTGAATCCGCTCTGGCTGCCGTAGATGGCCGACGCGGCCTTGCCGGCGGCCGGGTCGTAGGCGCGCACGCTGGCGCCGCGGGCGAACAGCGCTTCCATGATGGTGCGGCTGGGCGCTTCGCGAATGTCGTCGGTGTTGGGTTTGAATGCGAGGCCCCACATGGCGAAGGTGCGGCCGGTGAGATCATCGCCGAAATGCCGGAGCATCTTGTCGAGCAGCACGCTCTTCTGACGCTCGTTCACGGTTTCGACGCCCCGCATGATGGCGGCGTCGTAGCCGGCGTCGCGCGCCGTATGGATCAGCGCCTGCACGTCTTTGGGAAAGCAGGAGCCGCCGTAACCGGTGCCGGCGTAGATGAAGTGGAAGCCGATGCGCGGGTCCGCGCCGATGCCGCGGCGCACGTCTTCGATGTCGGCGCCGAGCCGCTCCGCGAGATTGGCCAGCTCGTTCATCAGGCTGATGCGGGTGGCGAGCATGACGTTGGCGGCGTACTTGGTGAGCTCGGCCGAGCGCACGTCCATGTGAATGACCTTGTCGCGATTGCGGTTGAACGGCGCGTACAGGGCGTCCAGCAGCTGCGCGCTGTCTTCGCGGGCGGAGCCGATGATGATGCGGTCGGGCTTCATGAAGTCGGCGACGGCGGCGCCTTCCTTGAGGAACTCGGGGTTCGAGACCACATCGAAGTCGATGTCTGCGCCGCGCTCGGCCAGGCTCTGGGCCACCGCGATACGCACCTTCTCCGCGGTGCCAACGGGCACCGTGGATTTGTCAACCACCACCTTGGGCTCGCTCATGTGCTCGCCGATGCTGTGCGCCACCGACAGCACGTGGCTGAGATCGGCGGAGCCATCGCCGTTCGAGGGCGTGCCGACGGCGATGAACAGCAGCTGGCCGTGGTCGACGCCGCCTTTGAGGTCGGTGCTGAAGCGCAGCCGGCCGGCAGCCGTATTGCTGCGCACCATCTGCTCGAGCCCCGGTTCGTAGATGGGAATCTCGCCGCGCCCCAGCGACTCGACCTTGCGGGGGTCGATGTCGACGCAGAGCACGTCGTTGCCCATCTCAGCGAAACAGCTTCCGGTGACCAGGCCCACATAGCCCGTGCCGAACATGGTGATCTTCACGCGTTCTCCTTTGGTTTATCTCCAGGCCTTGCTAGATCACCGCCTCGATGAGGTAGGGACCGGGAGTGGCGAAGCTCTCGGCGAGGGCGTCGCTGAAGGACTTCGCATCGGTGGCTCGCACGGCGGGCACGCCCATGCCCTTGGCAAGGTGCACGAAATCCAGGTCCGGCCGGGAGAGATCCAGCATGTCCATGGCTTTACGGCCAGGATTTTCGGCCCCTACACGCATTAATTCCACCTGAAGGATCGCGTATTTACGATTGGCAAACAAAACCACCGTGACGTCGAGGTTTTCCCGGGCCATGGTCCACAGTGCCTGGATCGTGTACATGGCGCTGCCGTCGGCTTGCAGCGACACCACCCGGCGATCGGGGCAAGCCACCGCGGCGCCCAGGGAAGCCGGCAATCCCATGCCGATGGCGCCGCCGGTTAGGTCGAGCCAATCGTGGCTGGCGGAGGCTGCGGTCATGGCCGGCAGGGCAAAGCCGGAAGTGGCAGCTTCGTTGACCACAATGGCCTGATGGGGAAGCAGCGCGCCCAAGCTCAGACCGATGCTTTCCGGCGTCAGCGCGCCGCTCGGCAGCACCGGTGGTGCAAGCTGCTGGACGGCCGGCGGCAGATCCGCGGCGCCGACGCCCTCGGCTACTGCCTGCAGAGCGGTAATGCAGTCTTCTCCAGCCCCGGCCAGCCGGTGGATCTGGCAACCGGCTGGCGTCAGTTCGCTGGGGCGCCCGGGATAGGCAAAAAAGGTGACCGGCGCCTTGGTGTCCACCAGGATCAGGTGGCGCAAGCCGCTCAGGGTGGCTTCCGCCTGCTCGCCGAAGTAGGGCAGGCGCGGCAGATCGACGCGACCCGCACCTCGTGGCACTCGGGCAATGAAGGTGTCGCCGAGGAATCTGGCGCCCGTGCGCTGACTGATCTGGCTCACCAGGCACAGCGCGGCTTCGCTGACGCCGAGGCCGTTCAACAGGAACGCGCAGGGCTCGCCGCTGCGCAGCACATCGATGACCGCCTCCACCGCATTCGGGTCCGCTGGCGTCAACCCCGGCACCGGCAACGGTGACGCGGCGCCCGCGGCTTCGTTCCAGGCGGTATCCGCTGGCAGGATCAGCGTGGCGATCTGCCCGGGCGGCGTCATGGCAGCCTGCACGGCGGCTGCCGCATCGGCCGCTACCGTGGTGGCGCTTTCCGAAGCGCGGATCCACGCCGATACCGGGCTTGCGAACCCATGAATGTCGGAGGTGAGCGGGGCGTCCAGGGCCCGGTGATAGGTCGCGTGCTCACCCACCACGTTCACCACCGGCGAACGCGCGCGGCGGGCGTTGTGCAGGTTGGCGAGACCGTTCGCCAGGCCTGGCCCCAGATGCAGCAGGGTGCAGGCAGGCTTGCCTGCCATGCGCGCGTAGCCATCGGCAGCGCCGGTGACGACCCCTTCGAACAGCCCGAGCACGGCGCGCATGCCCGGTTGCGTGTCCAGGGCCGCGACGAAATGCATTTCCGAGGTGCCCGGATTGGTGAAGCAGACCTCTATGCCCGCAGCGACCAAGGTTTCCAACAGGCTCTGCGCGCCGTTCATGTGAAGCTCCCAACGAATGAGTTTCTGTAGGAGCGATCTCCCGATCGCGATCGGGAGATCGCTCCTACAGGAGTCTATGGTCAGCCGGCTGCTTTGCAAACCGGGAACGATCCATTAGGCTCCGATGCTTTCGTGCGGGCAAACAGCCTATGAGTTACGACTACGACCTATTCGTGATCGGCGCGGGTTCCGGCGGCGTGCGCGCGGCGCGGATGTCCGCGGCGTACGGGGCGCGGGTGGCGGTCGCCGAGAGTACCTATCTGGGCGGCACCTGCGTCAACGTCGGTTGCGTGCCGAAAAAGCTGTTCGTCTATGGGTCGCACTTCGCGGAAGAGTTCGAGGATGCCCGGGGGTACGGTTGGGACGTCGACGCGTCGGCCTTCGACTGGGCTCGGCTGCGCGACAACAAGACCCGCGAGATCGAGCGGCTGAACGGCGTCTACTCCAACCTGCTGAACGGCGCCGGTGTCGACATCAAGTGGGGCAAAGCAACGCTGCTCGACCCCCATCACGTGCAGGTAGATGACGAGACCTACAGCACCGAGCACGTGCTGGTGGCGACCGGCAGTTGGCCGAGCGTGCCCAACGTTCCCGGGGCGGAACTGTCGATCACCTCAAACGAAGCCTTCTATCTCGATACTTTTCCGCAGCGTGCGGTGGTCGTCGGCGGCGGCTACATCGCGGTGGAATTCGCCGGCATCTTTGCCGGGCTCGGCGCGCACACCACGCTGATTTACCGCGGGCCCATGTTTCTGCGCGGTTTCGACGACGAGGTACGCCGCTTCGTCGCCGCAGAGCTCGAAAAGAAGCATATCGACCTGCGCTTCGAAACCCAGGTCACCGCCATCGAAGCCAACGGCGCGGGCCGTATGGTGCAACTCGACAACGGCGAACGCCTCGACGCCGATCTGGTGATGTACGCCATCGGCCGCGTTCCCAACAGCGCCAATCTCGGCCTCGAAGCGGCAGGGGTGCTGCTCACCCCGCGGGGCGGCATCGTCGTCGACCAGCACTACCGCACCTCGGTACCGAACATCTACGCCATCGGCGACGTCATCGACAAAGAGCAGTTGACGCCGGTGGCCATCGCCGAAGGCATGTGCATCGCCAATAACCTGTTCACCGACAACCCGCCACGCACGGTGGATTACGAGCTCATCCCGACAGCCGTGTTCTGCCAGCCCAACATCGGCAATGTCGGCCTCACCGAAGAAGCCGCCAGGCTGCGCTTCGGCGACGACGTGGCGGTCTTCGGGGCCGACTTCAAGCCCATGAAACACACCCTGTCGGGGCGCGACGAACGTACCCTGATGAAGCTCATCGTGAGACGATCGGACGATCGGGTGATCGGCGCTCACATGGTTGGGCCGGATGCCGGCGAGATCATCCAAGGCATCGCCGTCGCCATGACAGCAGGCGCAACCAAGGCAGACTTCGATCGCACCATCGGGATTCATCCCACGGCGGCGGAAGAGTTCGTGACCATGCGGCAAGCAAGGAGCAATTGACCGTGAGAGTCTTCAAGATCTGCAGCGTCGCGCTGCTCGGGCTGATGGCCCTCGGCTGCGCAACCAACGGTACCGATGCGGTTTCCGATGACGGTCCGAGCCTGACCCAGACACGCAACGTGATTCTCTTCCTCGGCGACGGCATGGGGGTGAGTACGGTGACGGCGGCGCGGATCTTCGCCGGGCAGCAGCAGGGCGGCAGCGGGGAGGACCACCAGCTCAGCTTCGAACGCTTTCCCAATGTGGCGCTGGTGAAGACCTACAACACCAATGCACAGGTTGCAGACAGCGCCGGCACCATGTCGGCCATCATGACCGGCGAGAAGACGAGCATCGGTCACATCAGCGTCTCTGCCGCAGCCCCCCACGACGACTGCAACGCGGCCTTGGCCAACGAGTTGCCGACCCTGCTGCAGATGGCGGAAGGCCGCGGCTTCGCCACGGGCGTGGTCACCACCACCCGCATCACCCACGCCACCCCGGCCGCCACCTTCGCCCACGTACCCAACCGAAACTGGGAGAGCGACGCCCAGCTGCCTCCCGAAGCGGTGGCCGAGGGCTGCCGCGACATCGCCCGGCAGTTGGTGGAGTTCGATCATGGCGACGGCATCGAAGTGGTACTCGGGGGTGGCAGGGTGCCGTTTCTCCCGCCCACGGTGAGCGATCCCGAATACCCCGAGATCAACGGCATCCGCCTCGACGGCCGCAACCTGATCGAGGAATGGGTGAACGGCGGCAACGAGCGCAGCTACGTGTGGAACCTCGAGCAGTTCGAGGCGCTGTCGCCCAACGACGCCGGCCCCGTGCTCGGGCTGTTCGAGCCCTCCCACATGCAGTACGAGGCCGATCGCGAGCGCGACCCGGCCGGAGAGCCGTCGCTTGCGCAGATGACGGCCTTCGCCATCGAAAAACTGCAGAACAACCCCAACGGCTTTTTTCTGATGGTGGAAGGCGGGCGTATCGACCATGCCCATCACGCCGGTAACGCTCATCGGGCGCTGGTGGATACCGTGGCCATGGCCGACGCGGTGGAGGTGGCGCTGGCAATGACCAACAACGCCGATACTCTGATCCTGGTAACCGCCGATCACAGCCACACGCTCACCATCAGCGGCTATCCGCAGCGAGGTAATCCCATCCTCGGCAAAGTGGTCACCCCTCTGGGCGAACTCGCTGAAGATAGCGAAGGGCGGCCATACACCACCCTGGGCTATGCCAACGGCCCGGGCCATCTGACGGTGATACCCGACCTCAGCGACGTCGACACCACCGCACTCGATTACCTGCAGCTGGCCACCGTTCCGCTGTCCAGCGAGACTCACGGTGGCGAAGACGTGCCGGCGTACGCGGTCGGGCCGGGCTCGGAGCAGGTGCGCGGCGTCATGGAGCAGAACCAACTGTTCTATGTGATGCAGCGGGTGCTGATGCCGGACACCATCCCGACGAACGAGCGCTGAGGTCGTGGATTGGTTCGAGCGGCTGCTCACCATAGCCGACGGCCTGCTGGGCAGTGCGATCTGGTTTCCTTTTCTGCTGCTCGGCGTAGGCCTGTTCTTCACCATCTATCTGGGGTTTCCGCAGATCCGCTTCTTCGGGCACGCCTGGCAGGTGCTGCGCGGCAAGCATTCGAGCGCCAGCGACCCCGGCGACACCAGCCACTTCCAGGCGCTGTCCACGGCGCTGTCCGGGACGGTGGGTACCGGCAACATCGGTGGTGTGGCATTCGCCATTTTTCTCGGCGGCCCGGCGGCGCTGTTCTGGATGTGGGTGACCGCCTTCCTCGGCATGACCACCAAGTACGTGGAGGTCACCATCTCTCACCGGTACCGCACCAAGGATGCCGCCGGGCGCATCGCCGGCGGGCCCATGTATTACATGGAGCGGGGCCTGAACATGCGCTGGCTGGCGGTGTTCTTCGCCGTGGCGGTGGTGATCAGCTCATTCGGCTCGGGCAACCTGCCGCAGAGCAACAACATGGCTTCCGGGCTCGAAGCCTCGTTCGGCATTCCCACCTGGATCAGCGGTCTGGTGCTGGCGGCCCTGTTGGGCCTGGTGATCATCGGCGGCATCCGCCGCATCGCCGTGGTAGCGGCCAGCATCGTGCCGGCCATGGGCATTCTCTACGCGCTGGGCGCGTTCGCGGTGATCGTCAGCAACATCCACGAGGTGGTGCCGTCGTTCTTCGCGGTGCTGGAAGACGCCTTCACCGGTTCGGCGGCCACCGGCGGCTTCATCGGCGCGACCTTCGCCTATGCGTTCAATCGTGGCGTCAATCGGGGGCTGTTCTCCAACGAGGCGGGCCAGGGGTCGGCGCCCATCGCCCACGCATCGGCGCGCACCGAAGAGCCCGTCGCGGAGGGCATGGTGTCGATCCTCGAGCCGTTCATCGACACCCTGATCATCTGCACGCTCACCGGCCTGGTGATCCTCTCGTCGGGGGTCTGGAAGGAGAAATTCCCGAATCAGTTCGCCACCTTCGACACCGAATTCGTCGCCGGCAACTACTCCGACAGCAATCCGGTGCACGTGGCTCAGCTGTTCGCGCACCTCGACCTGGTGCGGCCGGCCGACGACCCGGTGCAACCGCTGACCACCGAGCTGACCATCGTCGGCGGCGTGGCGCTGGAAAACCACTTCACCGTGATTCATAACCGCTCCATCGCCGAGGAAGTGCGCTTTCACAGTGGGGGAGAGCCGTACAACGGCACGCTGGAAGTCGTCCGCGGCAAGATCACCACACCCAACATCGTGGTCAGCGGGTTATCGCTGCTGCACTCGGTGCCGCTCACTGCCGAAGCCTTCAAGCGCAGCTTCCTCGGCGATTACGGGCAGTACGCCGTGACCATCGGCCTGGTGATGTTCGCCTTTTCCACGGCGCTGGCCTGGTCGTACTACGGCGACCGGGGCATCACCTATCTGTTCGGCCTGCAGGCGGTGGCGCCTTATCGCGTCCTTTACGTGATCGGTTTCTTCCTCGCCACCATCGTCGATACCTCGCTGATCTGGCTGATCTCGGCGGTCACGCTGGCAATGATGGCCATTCCGAACCTGATCGGCATCATGCTCATGCGCAAGGAAGTCAGCGAGTTGACGAACACCTACTGGGCCAAGTTCCAACGCAAGCGAATTTCGGT
>JBLRXD010000223.1:0-7627 GCA_047920935.1 Pseudomonadales bacterium
GGTCTCGAGCTGCTCCGCCAGAACCATGGGCTCGGTCAATGGCGGCCCTGCAACCGCCGACGGGGACCAGAGCAACGACAATCCGAGCAGTCCCATGACAATGTCCTTCAGCATCAGCTTCTCCTGCCGTGTGGTGTTCGAGGTCCCTATCTCTGACCTCACGGAAGCTGTCGCAGTTGCCCTCTCTGATGTCACCAGCGTCATACAATCGGATTATCATGGAACGTATCGACGCACCACGCCGGCAGCCCCCTCGACCTGTAAGGTTTGCCGGGGGCGATCGACTGAAGTCTGCAACGGGCCGCGAGGCCCGCATCAGTGAACAGGGAAAGGAAGTTGCGAATGACCTATCACGCAAACTGGCAGACACTTCAGCGCGGAACCCAACAGATCCTCTGCACGTTGCTGCTGCTGTTCTCGTCAACCACGATGGCCGGCGATATGACCGCCGAACAGGACGACATGGAGGCGATGGACGCCGAGATGAAGCAGCTCTACGCGCCCTTCCAGCAGCTGCTCGAGCGCCATCTGGAGGAGAAGGACCTGCCGGGCGGCGGTCTGGTCACGGCATTCGACTACCGTGCGGCGCTGGCGGCTGACGCGGCCAGTGCCAAGCTGGCGGTAGAACGGCTGGCGCTGGATGCGGCGCGCAAGCAAGAGAATGCCAGCCGCAAGCAAGCCGCGGCCACGGGCAAGGCGGCGGATAAGCGCCCCGCCAAGCGTGCGCGCGGGCAGGTGCAGCGCATCAGCGCCCGAGTTGCCCTGGCGCGTGCCAAGCATCGTCAGGTCCAGGAAACGCTGAAAGCGGCCGCAGCCGCTGCAAAGCTGGCCCAGCGAATCCAGGACATTCAGGATCGGCTGCTGGCTGCCGACACTGCGGCGGAAGCTCAGATGCAGTCTCGCCTGGAAAAGGCGGTGCAGCAGTTCCGGTCGCAGAAGAGCGGTATGCTTGGTCGCGCCGAAGCGCGTCGACGCAAGCAACGGCAGGCAGCCGCCAAGGCGGCGATGGCAGCGCTCACAAAGCGGCAGAAAGCCGGCGAAAAGGCCGGTAAGACCAAGACCAAGACCAAGGTTGCCGCCGCGCGCCGGAGCGGAACATCCGCCGCTTGAACCTGCATCTCCCGTGCGGTAGCGAATCTTGCGCTACAACAAGCCTCGGAACGGCAGCGCGGTGACCCGCGCGCCGTCGCTGAGGTCACCACAGTCTTTGGCGATGCGGATGAGGCAGTTTGCGGCAGCGAAGCTCGAAAGCCGATTTGAGCTCTGATCCCCCGTCACCGTCACTTCCAGAGCGCCGTTGCTGTTCACCAGCGTTCCTCGCTGGAACTCCTCGCGGCCGGGCTGGTGGCGAAGCGTGCCTCGGAGCACTGCCGGTACGCCCAGGGGCGGGGCCGGATCAGCCCCGCAAAGGCGTTGCAGGGTTGGCATCACCAACATCAGGGTGGTGACCAGCGCGGATACGGGATTGCCGGGAAGCCCGAAGAAGGCGGCATGGCGCAGCCGCCCGTAGGCCAGCGGCTTGCCGGGCTTCAGATTCAAACGCCACAACTGCACCGTGCCGATCTCGCCGACTGCATCCTTGACCCAATCGGCTTCGCCCACCGAGACGCCGCCGCTGGTGATGACCAGGTCGCAGCTCGCGTCCGCCTGCTGCAGCACGTCGCGAAGCTCTGCCGGATCGTCGGCTGCGATGCCGTAGTCAATGACGTGCACCGGCAGTTGTTGCAGCAGGGTTCGCAGCGCCACACGATTAGCATCGAAGATCTGCCCCGGGCGAAGCTTCTGGCCCGGCTCGGCAAGCTCGTCACCGTTGGAGAACAAGCCGACGGTAGGCCGCTTGCGCACCGTAGCCTGCGTCATGCCGCACGCTGCCAGCCAGCCGATATCGAACGCGCTGAGCAGCCGGCCGCTGGTCATCAGCCGGGCTCCCGCTGTGACGTCGTGACCGACGGGGCGAACGTGGGCGCCAGCCTCGATGGGGCGATCGACGACGATGAAGGCGCCGTCGCGTTCGCACTCTTCCTGAATGATGACGGTATCGAGCTGCTCGGGAACCGGCGCCCCAGTGAAGATGCGGATGCAGGCGCCGGTGGGGATGCTGTCGGTCATCGGACGCCCGGCGAAGCTGCTGCCGGCGACCCTGAAGCGGTAAGGGGGAGGCCCGACGGCGTCGTCGCTGCGCACGGCGTAGCCGTCCATGGCCGAGGCTGGGAACGGCGGCAGGCTCAGCGGCGCCGTCAGCTCGCCGGCGAGCACGCGGCCTGCAGCCGCGGGCAGTTCGACCACGGCAGTGGCTGTGATGCTGTGCGTATCGTTGAGGATCGCGCGTAGCGCTTCGTCGAGGTCGAGCCTCGTTTCAGCTTCAGTCACGGCAGCTCACTCGGGGGCATGGCGGACGAGGTGTCGTTCGCTTGCAAGCAGCGTGGTCGGATACCATATCTTCATGGCAACACTACTTTCCGTCGAAACATCTGGAGCGCTTTGCTCGGTTGCAATTTACGCGTCGGGTCGCTGGTTCGAGGATACACGCAACGTCGAACGGCTGCACAATCAGGTCGTGCTGGAAATCCTCGATGCGCTCAGCGCAGCAGCTGCGGTGTCCCGGCGCGGTTTTGATGCCGTAGCGTTCGCTGCCGGCCCTGGGTCATTCACCGGCATTCGCATCGCCGCCGCCGTCTGTCAGGGGGTGGCGTTCGCGTCCGGCGCCCGTGCCGTTCCGGTGTCGTCGTCGCTGGCGTTGGCGACGGCTGCCCTGCGGCACCCGGAGTGCCCTGACGGCGCCAGACGCATTCTCACCGTTACCCGGTCGCGACGCGACGCCTACTATCTCGCTGGCTACGGCTTGGGTGCCGGCGCCGTTGCCAGTCAGCGCCTGCCCGACCGGCTTCATCTGGGTGCAGAGGCTCCCGCCGACCTGCCCGGCCCGGAGTGGGTAGCCGTCGGCCATCGGCCGGAGTGGTGGCCGGCGGAGCGCAGCTTCATCATCGGGGTCGAAACGACCGCGGTGATCGTCGGCGAGCTGGCCCTGCTAGCCCTCGAACGAGGGGCGACGGTAGACCCGGCGGGCGCGCTGCCCGTCTACGTGGCTGGAGACTCTCCCTGGCAGCCCAGCGCGCGCTGAGCTGGTGCAGCTGTTCTTCCATCCGAGCGCTACCGACCTGGCCGCCCGCTGGGCCGAGCGTTTCGATCTGGTAGCGTGTGATGCCCCGCCCGCGAATCATCGGCAGCACT
This sequence comes from Pseudomonadales bacterium, assembly GCA_047920935.1. Lineage (GTDB taxonomy): Bacteria > Pseudomonadota > Gammaproteobacteria > Pseudomonadales > Azotimanducaceae > UBA7803. The sequence goes on from JBLRXD010000223.1 coordinate 3,232, forward strand.
TTCTCTGGGCGGTGGACGACCATCTCGAGCTGCACGCTGGCGCCGACGATCGCGCCTGGCAGGGTGGCGTCTGGATTGCGGCGGCGGAGGTCGAGCGGCGCGCCACCCAGGGGGGCGATCTCGTTCGCGCCTGCGGGGTTGCTCATGACTTCCGCCCTCGGGTGCTCGATGCCATGGCGGGCTGGGGTATTGATGGCCTGGTGCTGGCGAGCCGTGGCTGTCAGGTGACCATGGTAGAGCGGCACCCCCTCGTCAGCGCCCTGCAGCAGGATCTGGCACGTCGCACCGGGCTTGCCGACGTGTGTTGCCGGTGTGGAGATGGCTTTCGAGCCCTTGAAGACGACCCAGGTTATGACGTCGTCTATCTCGACCCGATGTTTCCTCAGCGAGGCAAGGGCGCTCTGCCCGGCAAGCGACTGCAGGTACTCGCGGCGCTGGCGGAGGCCGATGAGCGACCGCTGGCGTTGTGGCTGCAGACGGCGGTGGCGGTGACGCGCCGTCGGGTGGTGCTCAAGCGCCGCGGCAAGGATCCTCTGGTCGCGCCGCCGGACTGGCAGATCCGTGGGCGCACCGTGCGGTTCGACGTCTACCGGGGCAGGGGTGGCAGTTGACGCAACTGCGGTTGCTATTCCTGACGTACCGCGTAACGGAAATCGAGATCGATGACGTTCTCGGAGCCCTTCAGCACCTCCTCCATGAGCGCTATCCAGGTGAGCCGCCCCCCCGGCTGTTCGGTCACCACCCCGTTGCGGATGAGCGCGTCGACGAACTGGTTGAACAGCCGCGCATCGAAAAACTCCGGAGCATTGAGCCCGTAGAGCCGCGACATCTTCTTTGCGACTTCGTGGCTTCGTGCCTGCAGAGTCTCGCGGGTGTGGAACCCTTGACCGTCCTGGAACAGCAACTCGATGACGATGTACAGCCGCTCCAGGGTGGGCATCACCAGGCGCCCCAGCAGACGCAACTGATAGCGCTCGCGGGACTGCACGGCGGGAGCGGCGTACTCGCCGCCTGCCTGGCAGATCAGCAATCGGGCCCTGACCATGTGGGCCAGCCAGCGGCTGACTGCGTCCGGAGATTCGGGCGTCTGCAGCTCATCGGCAATGTACGGCCACACCGTCGCCGCCATGCGCTCCACCGCTTCCCGGCTGACGGGGCGGCGGCGGTCCTTGACCAGGCAGGCGATCAGCGACGGTAACGCCAGTACATGGGCGGTGTTGTTGCGGTACCAGGTCATCAGCACGGCGGTGAAGGCGCCGTGGCTGAGAATGTCGCCGTCGGCCCCGGGTTCCCGGATGATCATCCCCAGCGACTCGACATGGGCGACCATTTCGTGGGCGGACAGGCTCGGCAGGGCGTAATCATGACGATCCGAGTCGGCGCGCAGCAGCCCCTGGTAGAGCTCGATCTGGGCGAGCAGCATGCGCTCTTCGATGGCCAGCTTCGGCATGCACAGGGTGACCAGCGCCACCAGGTTCACCGGGTTCACCGCTGCGGCCTGGTTGATACGCTGCATGATCTCCTGGCCCAGCAGCAGTGCGGTCTCACCGGGGTCGTCGCTGTCGGCCTGGCCGGTCTGTTGCAGCCACTGCTCCAGGTGAATGGGCTCGCCGATCTTGACGTCCACGGTGCCGAAGTTCTGGCGGATCAGGCGCACGCTGCGGAGTACGTCGGCGAGGGATTCACGCTTCTTCTCGCCGCCTTGCAACTCGTCCAGGTAGCTGCCCGCTTCCACCAGTTTTTCGTAGCCGAAGTACACCGGAACGAAGCTCAGCGGTCGCGGAATGCCGCGCTGATGGTGTTCCAGGGTCATCTTCAACAGGCCTACCCGGGCTGGCAGCAGACGTCCGGTGCGGGTGCGGCCACCTTCCGGGAAGAACTCGACGCTGTGGCCACGCCGGTAGACCTGATAGAGGTATTCGGAGAACACCGCGGCGTAGAGCGCGTTGTCACGAAAGCTGCGGCGCATGAAGAAGGCGCCGCCGCGCCGCAGCACGCTGCCGAGCAGCGGCTGGTCGAGATTGTCGCCGGCCGCGATGTGGGGAATCATCAAGCCATGCTGATACAGCAGGTACGACAGCAGCAGGTAATCCACGTGGCTGCGGTGCGAGGGCACATAGATCAGCGTGTGATCATCTGCGATGTCCTTGAGTTGCTGGATGCCGTGCAAACGCACGCCCTGATACAGACGGTTCCAGAACCAGCGCAGCACGTGATCGAGGATGCGGATGGTGGAATAGGAAACGTTCGAGGCGATCTCCCGGGCGTAGCGCCGCGCCTGATTCTCGAGCCTCGCGCGACTGCGCGGATCCGACTCCTCGGCAATGATGGCCATCACGCTGCGGCTGCGCAGGATCTGTTGCGTCAGGGTACGCTGGTGCGACAGATCTGGTCCCATGGTGGCAACCCGCTGGTTGCGCAGCCGCACGCGCAGCAGCCGGGCGACGCGGCGCAGCGTGCGCAGGCCGTCCGGTTCGCCGCTGGCGATATCGGACAGCGACAACGGCGGGCCCAGGTGCACGACGATGTCCTTGCGGGACAGGAACAGATTCACCAGGCGTTTCAGCCTGGAGGTGACCGCCCAGTTTTCCGACAGCAACAGGCGGAGCAGGGACCCTTCACGGTTGGGCGCGCGCCCCCAGTAAATGCCGACCGGGACGATGGCGCCCGTCAGGGGCTTTGGCGCCGCCGCGACCTGATGGAGCAGATCCACCATGCGCTGGGAGTAATTGGTCATGGTGTTGCGGCGAAACCAGCCGTGGGATGCGCGGTTGAGAAAGAAGAAGCGCCGCTGCTCGCGGATGTCTGCAATCTCGATCGGTTCGAGTGGTCTCGGCAGCCCCAACTGCTCGGCAACCAGGTCGAGCACGATGAGATCGGACAGGGAACGCGTCTCGAGCACGTACAACAGCGCCGGTGGAGCGCCTTCGTCGCTCTCCGGCATCGGCATCGGCACCGGCTCCTGCGCCTGGAGGCCGGTGGCGCAGGAGATCAGGTGCTGGGGTTCGAGCCCGGTCGTGCGTGGCTGGATGATCGCCCCGATGATGCGGCGATTGATCCGGTAAAGGACGCGCTTCAGCCGATCCATGGGCGGATCTGCGCTAGCAGACCATCAGGGGCGCCCGCGGAACAGCTCTTCCGGCTGCAGGTCTGCTCCGCGCGAACGGATCTCGACCTGCCAGATGTCGTCGTATTTGCTGCTGGTGACGCCATCGGCTTCGTCCTTGGTGCGGATAATGGTGGGTCGCAGGAATACCAGCAGGTTGCGCTTGGTGCGGCTCTTGTTAGTGGATCTGAACAGGTGGCCCAGAACCGGCACGTCGCCCAGCAGCGGAACCTTCCGCACCGAATCGTTGATGTCATCCTGGATCAGGCCGCCGAGCACGATGGTCTGACGGTCGTCGGCGAGAATGGTGTTCTGCACCGTGCGTTTGGATGTCACCACATCGGAGAACGCGCCCGCGCCGATGGGGCTGTCGACGACGTTGGTGATCTCCAGCGATACCTGCAGGCTTACCGCCATGCCGTCGTGAACCTGCGGCGTCACCGTGAGTTGCAGGCCCACATCTTCGCGCTGGATGGTGGTGAACGGGTTGGTGGTGCCATCGCCGGTCGTGGTGAAGGTGCCGGTGCGGAACGGCACCTCGTTACCGACGACGATTCTCGCCTCTTGGTTGTCCAACGTCAGGATGCTTGGCGTCGACAGCAGGTTGGCATCGGAACTGGTGGCGAGCGCACGAATCACCGCGCCGAACGACACGCCGCCGGCATTGATGCGCGCTGCGGCCAGCGTGGGGCTGGTCAGGGAGGCGAGCCCGGAGAGCACGTCAATGGCACCATCGGCGCCGACGATATCACCGAGCAACGACGATACCACCCCGTCGAGCGTGGTGCTGGCCAGCGGCACGGTGCGGCCACTTTCGTCGGCGGCCGCCATCTCGACGCCGAGGCGTTCACGGCCGCGGCCGAAGCCCTGCACGAGGCCACGACCGCCTTCATGGCGCACGCGCGCTCCCTCGGCGACCCTGCGGCCCAGACGCGCGCGAACGCCACGCTCATGAAGCTCAGCCGTATCCTGCTGCCGGTCACGTACACCAAGGGGGGGCGCTACACGCACGACCCCGCCGAATGGTCGTCGATCATGCGCAACACCAAGTCGAGCCTGTTCCCCGGCCTCAACCCCGGCCTGGCGCTCCCCGACCTCGAGGGCACCGACGCCTACGGCTTCGTGAAGGCGGGCGTCGTGCGCCACCTGAATCGCACCGTCGACGCCTTCCACGAGGCCGCGCGCGCCTGCCACGAGACCATCAGCGAGACACCGACCGCCGCTGCTTGAAGGCGCCGGTTTGCCGTCATCCGCCCTCACCTCACGCCCCTCACCCCCTCACCCCCCTGG
>JBLRXD010000224.1:0-7578 GCA_047920935.1 Pseudomonadales bacterium
TTCGCGGTCTGGAATCAGCGCCTTGCGCGCCTTCGCTCGAGCCCTCCGGGCTTCCCTCGCTGCGGAAATTGCCGCAGAAAACGCGTCAATTTCCTCCGCTCGGTCTCGCTCCACGGCTGCACAAGTCGCTGATTCCAGCCCGCGCCCCGTGCCCGCTGGTGCGGGTTCAGGCCCGTAGGCAAGCACTGAGCATGCCCTTCGAGGCGTCGGTGTGCTCTTTTTCCCCGCCAGAGATCGATCATCCAGACGCGGAACGTTCTCCTACTCAGATATCGAGCGTTCGCCCTTCATAGCCGCGGCCCGGCAGCAAAGCATGCTCTCGGTGCATGCCGATAACCGCCGCCGCCTCTCTCCAGAAAACGTCCTTTGACCTTGCTCCTTCAGCGGCAACAGGAGTCCGGATCACCCCGTGCGCGCGCGCCTTCTCGTAGCGTGCATCCAGGATGAGGTAGGTGTGAGGGTCGTCCAGCAGGCGAACCGGGGCGCGGGGCTGTGCCTGAACGCCTGAGCGCGCGACCAGCGTGCACGGGCGCGGGCTGGACGCAGCGCCTTGTGCAGCCGTGGAGCGAGACCGAGAGAGGAAATTGACGCGTTTTCTGCGGCAATTTCCGCAGCGAGGGCAGCCCGGAGGGCTCGAGCGAAGGCGCGCAAGGCGCTGCGTCCAGGCCGCGAACCGGCCAATCGGAGGGCTCGAGCGAAGGCGCGCAAGGCGCTGATTCCGGCCTGCGAGCCGGCCATCGGAGGGCCCGAGCGAAGGCGCACGAGGCGCCATTTCCCGCCCGCGGCCCGGCAGCAACGCCTGCTCTCGGTGCAAGCCGATAACCGCCGCCGCCTCTCTCCAGAAAACTTCCTTTGACCTTGCTCCTTCAGCGGCAACAGGAGTCCGGATCACCCCGTGCGCGCGCGCCTTCTCGTAGCGTGCATCCAGGATGAGGTAGGTGTGAGGGTCGTCCAGCAGGCGAACCGGGGCGCGGGGCTGTGCCTGAACGCCTGAGCGCGCGACCAGCGTGCACGGGCGCGGGCTGGACGCAGCGCCTTGTGCAGCCGTGGAGCGAGACCGAGAGAGGAAATTGACGCGTTTTCTGCGGCAATTTCCGCAGCGAGGGCAGCCCGGAGGGCTCGAGCGAAGGCGCGCAAGGCGCTGCGTCCAGGCCGCGAACCGGCCAGATCGCTACACGTATTCGAACACCTTAACAATCTTCTGCACACCGAACACCGATGCAGCCAGTTCCACCGCGCGATCGGCCTCTTCCCGGGTGACTATGCCCATGAGGTAGACAACGCCGTTCTCGGTGACCACCTTCAGTTTGCGCGCCATGACTTCGGCATCCGCCGCCATCTTCGCCTTGACCTTGGTGGTGAGCCAGCCGTCGTTGGCGCGTGCCACCATAGACGTGGGAACGCCGATTTCGAGTTCGTTGTGGACTCGGCTGACCTTTTCCAGGCCCTTGGAGATCTCTTCGGCTTTGAGCCGCAATGCTTCGCTGGCCACCTGGCCGGTCAGCAACAGCACGCCATTGAAGCTGACCACCACCAGGTTGGCGTCGTTGAAGTCGGGGTCGGCCTTCCAGATCTCGCGTTTGACCATGCCTTCGATGATCTGGTCGTCGAGCACGCTGCCCGGCGTACGGGTATTTGGGTCGCTGGATAGCGCTGCGCAGCCGGATCCGGCCAACACCGCGGCCAGCAGAACGAAACCTAGAGAGCGTTTAACCATCCTGGTCGAAGGCATCCTTGAGCCATAGCAAGTCGGGTGCGTAGTGTCGCTGGGTCACGGACACCACGTCAAATCGACAAGCCGGGTTGTCGAACGTGCGCCGTGCCAGATAGGCGCGTGCGGTTGCGAGGAGCTTGCGCTGCTTGCTGCGGGTGACGGTGTCGAAGCCTTCGCCGAAGCGGACGTCGCGGCGGAAGCGTACTTCCACGAAGACGATTACCGAGCCGTCGGCCATGATCAGATCGATCTCTCCGAGGCGGCAGCGGAAGTTGCGGGAGAGCAGGCGCAGACCATGGCGCTGCAGGTGGGCGAGCGCCTGGTCTTCGGCCCAGCGACCGGTGCTCTGGGTATTCGGCTGGCCCGGCATCGAACGCGCCCGCAGCGGTCAGCGGCTGGACGCACTCACCGCTTCGAGCGTGCCGCGGCGCACCACGGTTCGCGCAAGGCTGCGGTTGATGCGCCCATTTGCGGCAAACTGCAGCACCCCGGTGCTGCCGAGCAATTCGTTGAAGCTGCCGGCGAGGATCAGCGGCGCCCGCTCCGCCAGCCGGAAAGCGTCGACACCCAGGGCGTACAGCGACACGAACGCGTTGCCGTCGAGCGCGAAGGCGTCGTTCATGGTCCTGTAGGAGTCGATATCCACGACGAACCACGGCAACTCGCTCAGATGGAAGCCGTTCAGGTTTGCCAGCTGTTGGCGTGGCACCCCACGCACGGTCTGCGAGGTGGCGAACACGGGCACTCCCTGAGCGAAGTGGAATCGCAACGCCGGTACCAGCGCGCCGACCTCCACGGAACTGACCAGCGCAACGATGGCGTCCACGTCACCCCGGGCGCGCGGCTGGAACTCCAGATCCTGGCGCAGCAGCTCTTCGAGATCGCTGCGGCGCTGCCGGCTGGCGGTCACGTGCATGGCCGCCCCGACGCTTTCGGTGACGGTGCGAATGTCTCTCAGGGCCTGAACGTCGATGGCGTCTTTCCAGTCTCGAGCCACGGCCTGCATGGCGCGGGTCGACCACTCCTCGTCGTTGTGGAACACCAGCAGCCGGCCAGCGCCGCGGTCATTCAGCCACCGAGCCAGCGTCGCAGCCTCGTCTTCGATGGCGAGGCCGAGTTGCAGCAGGTTGGGTGCGGGCAGCTCGTCGCCGAGATAGTTCAGCGCGAGCACCGGCACCTCCGGGTTCAGCTGGTTCATCTGTGCCACCGACTCCCGGGAAAGCGGGCCGATGAGCACGTCGGCGCCGTTCACCAATGCCCGCTCGTAAATCGTCGCCAGAGGTTCCGCAGTGACGTCATAGATGTCGACTTCGAAAGCCACGTCGTCTGCGTGGGAAAGGTAGGTGGCGATGAAGGCATCGCGTACGGCTCGGCCCGCGCGGCTCAACGGGCCAGACAGCGGCAGCAGCAGACCGACCCGGCGCACCGGCATGGCGACCTCGCCGAGGGACAGCAGCGCCGTCGGCGGCTGCAGCGCGGCCGGGTGTTGCGGCCAGGCCTGCTGCCATGAAGCCAGCCGCCGGCGCTGATCGGCGAGGGTGAAGCTCTGCAGCATCTGCGCCTTCAACAGCCACCAGCCGCGGGCCGGCTCCGATTCGAGGGCGGACGGCGCGAGGAACTCGAAGGCCGGAACCTGGCCGAGCCCGCTCCAGATGGCGTCGTTGAGTCGCTGACCGGCTGCTGTCGGCTCGACGTCGCCACGGGCGCTCGCATGGTCGACCAGCACCCTCACCGCGGCGGCAGGGCGGCCCTGTCGGGCGAGCAGGTAGGCCTGCAGCAGCACCGCGTTCATCGGCTCGCGCAGCTGCCTGGGTTCGAGCGCGGCCAGCGCGGCGTCGGCGGTATCGAGGTCGCCCTGAGCCAGGGCCACGCCGGCGCGCGCGAGCAGGTAGCGGGCCGTCTCCTGTCTGCCCAGCCGCGCCGGTTCGACTTGCTCCAGAGCCGTGGCCGCCGTGGCGATGCTGCCGTCGTTGAGCAGTTGCTCGGCGGCCTCGAGATAGAGCCGGCTCGAGCGGCTGCTCGAGGCGCCCGCGGCCGCATCGAGCAGCGCCTGCGGGTCGTCGAGGCCGGCTGCTGCGTCGTCTGCCGCTGGCCCGCCGGATGGCGGCGTGCTTTGACACCCCCACGCTGCGAGAATGAGCAGCCAAGCTGCGATAGGTCTTGCTGACATGCCGGGTACGCTCTACGTCGTTGCGACGCCCATTGGAAACCTGGAGGACCTCAGCCGTCGAGGGGCGGAAGTCCTGGGTTCGGTTGAGATGATCGCCGCGGAGGATACCAGACGCACCCGGGTGCTGTTAGAGGCTATCGGTGTGACCGGGGTCAGGGTCGTGACGCTGCACAGCCACAACGAGACCGCTGCCACCGAGAGCGTGGTGGCGCGGCTGCGTGCAGGCGCCGACGTTGCGCTGGTGTCCGACGCCGGCACGCCGCTGGTGTCGGATCCCGGCTTCGAGCTGGTGCGCTGCTGCTGGTCGGAAGAGGTTCCCGTGGTGCCGGTGCCCGGCGCCAGCGCGATCGCTGCCGTGCTGTCGGTCTGTCCGCTGCCGAGTGCACGATTTCTTTTCGAGGGTTTCCTTCCAGCCAAGCCGACGGCTCGGCAGGAGCGGCTGCGGGAGCTCGTCGATCTGGGGGTTCCGGTGGTGTTCTTCGAGGCACCCCATCGCATCGCGGCGACCTTGGAGGATCTCGCGCGCCTCGCGGCGGATCGACGGGTGATGATCGGCCGGGAGATGACCAAGCGCCACGAGCAGTACCTGTGCGGCGCGCCGCTCGAGCTGTTGCGCCAGCTGCTGGCGGGCGACCATGTGCGGGGCGAGTTCGTCTGCGTGCTCGAAGGCGGCGACGTGCTGGCGGCCCCGGCTCAGGTTCGTCGGACCATGGAGACGCTGACCAGGGAGCTGCCGCCGGCCCAGGCCGCGCGCCTCGGGGCCGCCTTGCTCGGCCGCAGCAAGCGCGAACTCTACGAGATTGCATTGACCTTGCGCAGTGAGTGAAAACCTTAGTGCAAACGGCCCCCTGAGGTATAATGACCGCCGGAGTCGGCCAGGCAATCGCTGGCGATCCGCGATCAGCGGATGGCGAGAGGAAAGTCCGGGCTCCATAGGACAAGGTGCCAGGTAACCCCTGGGGGGCGCGAGCCTACGGAAAGTGCAGCAGAGAGTAGACCGCCTAAGTCGTGTCCTTGAGGCACGAACGGTAAGGGTGAAAGGGTGCGGTAAGAGCGCACCGCACGCGTGGTAACACTGCGTGGCTAGGTAAACCCCGCCTGGAGCAAGGCCAAATAGGAATCCAATGGTGTTGTCCGCACCGGATTCGGGTAGGCCGCTGGAGGTCTGTGGTGACGCAGATCGTAGAGGAATGATTGCCCGGGCAGTTTTTTGACTGCCGCGACAGAACCCGGCTTATCGGCCGACTCCCCGTTTTTTTTTCTTTGCGAGCCGCATATTCTTTTTCGGGCTCGCGAGAGCGCACGTTATTCAAAAAGAATCTAGATGTTAATGTGGATTCTAGATAACCGCACCTAGCCCACGTTTCCCCTCGCTTAATTGCCCAACGAGCTTCGTAATACGGCAAAAAACCCTTTATTTTCCGCAAGTTATGCCCTTTTGCGCGGCTTGACAGGTATCTGCCCTCTCTATAGTGTCGCGGAATGGTAATTTGTGGGAAAAAGTGGGGATTTTGGGGGAGTTTTGGCCCAGTCGTGGCGGCCAGTGCCGCCCGACCGCACCCAAAGCCCTTTCCGGTGGCTGGCGGGCCAGCTGTGTTCACATCGGAGGTAGCCGGGCGCGCCTAGCGGCGCTCGAACATCATGTTTCGGGGGATCAACAGCGCGACGCTGGATGGCAAGGGCCGCATGGCACTGCCTGCGCGGTTCCGCGAATCCGTGGTCGGGGTCTCCGACGGCAGCCTGGTGGTCACCATCGACACCAAGGATCGCTGTCTGCTGCTGTACCCGCTGCCGTTGTGGAACGAGGTTCAGGAGAAGCTCGAAAACCTGCCGAACATGAATCCCCGGTCGCGCACGCTGCAGCGCCTGCTCATTGGCCATGCCACCGACCTGGAGCCTGACGGCAACGGCCGCCTGCTGCTGCCGCAGAAGCTCAGGGAGTACGCCCAGTTGGACAAGAAGCTGGTGCTGGTGGGGCAGGGCAGGAAGATCGAGATCTGGAGTGAGCCGCTTTGGGAAACCCGCATGCAGGAGTGGTTATCTGACGAATCGGTGGCGCAGCTTGCCGACGCCGAAGAGTTCACCGGGCTCTCCGTTTGACCGACCGTCTGACCGACAGTCATCAGCCGGTACTGCTGGAGGAGACCGTGAATCTGGTTTGCGGGCGCGAGTGGGCGCCGTCCGTGGATGCGCAGGGCGGTCACTACCAGGGGGCGGTTCGGGAGGGGGTCTACGTCGATGCCACTTTCGGTCGAGGCGGTCATACCCGCCGTCTGCTTCAAGCGCTGGGTGCGGGCAGTCGTGTGATTGCCTTCGATCGCGACCCGCAGGCGGTGGCCGCGGGCCGGGCGCTCGCGGCGGAAGACGCCCGGGTGACCATGGCTCACGGTAATTTCGCCGCGTTGGATCAGCTTCTCGACCAGCTCGGTATCGACAAGGTGCAGGGTGTGATGATGGATCTGGGGACTTCTTCCCCGCAATTGGACGATCCCCAGCGGGGCTTCAGCTTCCGCTTCGATGCGCCGCTGGATATGCGCATGGACACCTCGCGCGGCCCCACGGCGGCCGAATGGCTGAATGCAGCCGCGGAAGCGGATATCGCCCGGGTGCTGCGCGAGTACGGCGAGGAGCGCTACGCCAGGCGTATCGCTGCCGCGATCGTCGCCGCTCGACCCATTACGACCACCACGCACCTGGTGGAAGTCGTTCGTGGTGCGCAGCCGCGGGCGACCCCAGGCAAGCACGATGCTACCCGGGTGTTTCAGGCGGTGCGCATCGAGGTGAATCAGGAGTTGGCGGCGCTGGAGTCCGGCCTGGTGGCGGCGTTCGAGCGTCTGCTGCCGGGCGGCCGCCTGGCGGCCATCAGCTTTCACTCCCTGGAGGATCGCCTGGTGAAGCGCTTCGTCCGCAGCATGAGCACGCCGCCGCCGATGCCGCGGCGATTGCCCGTGCGCGGCGGCGGAGCGCAGGCGCGCGGGCGTCTGGTGGGGCGTCCGGTGACGCCGGGCGATGCGGAGCTGCGCGGCAATCCGCGGGCGCGCAGCGCGCGGTTGCGGGTGGTGGAGAAGCTCGGGTGACGGTGCGCGCAGCCATGGTTGCCTTGCTGCTGCTGGGCGCAGTGGTCGGCTCGGGCATTCAGGTGACCCGGATCAGTCACGAGGTGCGCACGCTGCATGCCGAGCTGCAGGCGGCACAGCGGCAGCAGGACCAGCATCTCTCCGAGCACAGCCGGCTGCTGCTGGAGCGCAGCGCGCTGTCGAGCTACCAGAACGTCGAACGCATCGCCCAAGGGGAGCTGGCCATGCAGTTTCCCGACGTGGTGGAGCGCCTCGAACCATGAGCGCCTGGCGCCACTATCTGGTGCTGGTGCTGTTTCTCGGCGCCTGTTCGGGCGTCGCCGCTCGAGTGGTGTACCTGAACGTCAGCGACCGGGCCTTCCTGCAGGAGCAGGGCGACGCCCGCTCCATCCGCCACGAGACGCTGCCTGCTTACCGCGGCGTCATCTACGACCGCAACGGCGAGGCCCTGGCCGTGAGCACGCCGGTGGCGACGATCTGGACCGACCCCAGCTTCATGCGTCTGAGCGCCGAAGTGATCGACGCGGTTGCCGCCATCCTCGATCTCAACCCGACCACCCTCGCCGCCAACCTCGAGGCCAACGCCAGGCGGGAATTCATGTACCTCAAGCGCCGGG
>JBLRXD010000225.1:0-7545 GCA_047920935.1 Pseudomonadales bacterium
CCCGCCACCCCCACTCGGCCAGCAACACCCGGGCGTTGCTGTGCAGGTTGCCGTGACTGAGCATGGCGCCCTTGGACCGGCCGGTGGTTCCCGAGGTGTAGACGATGGCGGCGAGAGCGCCGCTATCGCAGGGCGCGATGGCGGTGACCGGCGGCGCCGCGGCAGCCGCTTGCGTCAAACTGCCGGTGCCGTCGTCGTCCAGGGTCAGCACGGCGGCGCTCAGCGCCCCCGTCACGGCGCTGCGCGCAGGCGAGCAGACGTAGACCCGAGGCTCGGCGTCGCCGAGGAAGTAACCCACCTCTTCCTCGGTATAGGCGGTGTTCAGGGGCACGTAGACTGCCCCCAGACGCAGGCAGCCCAGGTACAACGCCACCGCCTGCGGCGACTTCTCCACCTGGACCAGGACCCGATCACCCGAAGCGACCCCGTGGGCTTGCAGAGCGCCGGCCATGCGCTGGCTCCAGAACGCCAGATCCTGGTACGACCAGGCGCTGCCGTCGTCGAGGATCAGACACTGACGCTGGCCGTGGGCGTCGGCCACGTCGGCGATCAGTCGCGCGAAATTCCCGTTGCCGTCAGTCATGAACCCCCGCCGCAGAATAACCAGATCGCAGGCTGCTGATTCTACACCGGCACCCGCGCCTCGAGCACGAACCCGAGTCTCGAGCCGCCAATATGCAGTATGATTGTTGACTTGATCATCCGCCGCCCAGAGAGGTCCACCCCGCCCGTGCTTCCACCCGCGCCGAGAGCGGCGTCTGCGCCAACCGTGCCGTTCGCCACCCGCGGCCCTGCCACCGTCCGAGCGCTGCTGATCGCCGCCGCAGTGTCGGCCGTCGCAGTGGCAGCGCTGCTGCTGGCCGGATGCACCGATCAGGGTCCGGCGCCCCGAGGCGCCGGTGGCCCTCCGGGTGGCGCGCGCGGCCCCACGCCGGTTGTCGCCGAGAACGCGACCCTGCGCCTCATTCGCGAAGAGGTCGAAGCGGTGGGCACCGCCAGCGCCAACGAATCGGTGATGATTACCGCCAAGGTGACCGACACCGTCAGTCGCGTCTCATTCGAAGACGGCGACCGCGTGACCCAGGGGCAAGTGCTGCTGGAACTGACCAACCGGGAGGAAACCGCGCTGCTGGCCGAGGCGCAGGCCAACCTGGATGACGCGTCTCGGCAGTTGGCGCGGCTCGAGGATCTCTACAAGCAACGCACCGTGCCGCTATCTCAGGTGGACGAAGCCCGCGCCCGCTTCAAGGCGGCGGAGGCGCGTTACCAGTCGGTGGTGGCGCGGCTCGCCGACCGCCTCATCAGCGCGCCCTTCGCCGGCGTGCTCGGCTTTCGTCGGGTCAGCGAAGGCACGCTGATCACCCCGGGCACCCCGATCGCCACCCTCGACGATCTTTCCATCATCAAACTCGACTTCTCCCTGCCGGAGACGCATCTCAACCTGCTGCAGATGGGCATGCAGTTGTCTGCCCGTAGCGCCGCCTTCCCGAACCGCACGTTCTCCGCCACCGTGCGTACCATCGAGTCAAGGGTTGATCCGGTCACGCGCGCCGCCACCGTCCGCGCCCACATCGACAACGCCGATCTGCTGCTGCGGCCCGGCATGCTGCTCACCGTGCGCCTGGTCACCGCCGAGCGGCAGGCGCTGATGGTGCCCGAGGACGCGCTGGTGCAACGCAGCAACCAGGCCTACGTCTACACCATCGAAGATCGGCTCGCGCAGATGCGCCAGGTGTCCCATGGCACCCGCCACGGTGGCTGGGTCGAGATCCTTGCCGGGCTCGATGCCGGCGAGCCGGTGATCACCGAGGGTGTCATCAAAATCCGCCCCGGCGCACCGGTCGACGTCAGGCCATCGCCAGCGCCCGCGGCCGGCTCCGCACCGATTCCGGTGCGCGCGAACCCCGAAACCACCGCCTCAGGGTAAGGAGCTGCTGCATGTGGCTGTCCGACGTTTCCGTGAAGCGGCCGGTGTTCGCGACGGTAATCAGCCTGCTGCTGGTCGCGTTCGGCATCCTGTCATTCAACTATCTGCCGCTGAGGGAATATCCCGATATCAACCCGCCGGTGGTGTCCATCAACACCAGCTACATCGGAGCGTCGGCGGAAATCGTCGAGACTCGCATCACCCAGGTGATCGAGGATCAGGTCAGCGGCATCGCCGGCATCAAGAGCATCACCTCGTCATCGCGGGACGAACGCTCGAGCATCAACATCGAGTTCTCGCTGGATCGGGACATCGATGAGGCGGCGAACGACGTTCGCGACCGGGTGGCGCGCATCGGCAGGGCGTTGCCGGAGGACGTGGAAAATCCCATCGTCGCCAAGCAGGATTCCGGCGCTCGTCCAGTAATGTACATCAGTCTGTCCAGCGACCGCATGAGCCTGATGGAGCTGGACGACTACGCCCGCCGCTACCTGGTCGACCGCTTCGCCGTCATCAACGGCGTCGCCTCGGTCAACGTCAGCGGCGGCGGCCGCCCCACCATGCGCATCTGGCTCGATCGCCTGGAGCTGGCCGCGCGGAATCTCACGGTTGCCGACATCGAAAGCGCTCTGCGACGCGAGAACCTGGAACTGCCCGCCGGCCGCCTGGAGGCCAGCGACCGGGAGTTCCAGGTACGTATCGCCCGCAGCTACACCACGCCCCAGGACTTCCGCAATCTGGTGCTGGCCACCGGAGCCGACGGCCATCTGATGCGGCTCGGCGAGGTAGCCCGGGTCGAGATCGCGCCGCGCAACCTGCGCGAATCGTTCCGGGCCAACCAGAAGACCACCGTCGGGCTGGGCATCGTCAAGCAGTCCACGGCGAACACTCTCGAGACCCTGGAAGCCGCCAAAGCGGAAATCGTCCGGGTCAACGCCAGCCTGCCGGATCACATGGAGTTCATCGCCAGCTCCGACGATTCGCTTTTCATCCGCGCCGCGATCAACTCGGTGTTCCAGACCATCGCCCTCACCACACTGCTGGTGAGCCTGGTGATTCTGGCTTTCCTCGGCACCCTGCGCACCATGATCATCCCCGCGGTCACCATCCCCGTGTGTCTGACCGCGGCCTTCATCGCTCTGGCCGCCTTCGGCTACTCGGTCAATCTCATCACCCTGCTGGCCCTGGTACTGTGTATCGGCCTGGTGGTCGACGATGCCATCGTGGTGCTGGAAAACATCCACCGCCGCATCGAAAACGGCGAGCCGCCGCTGCTCGCCGCCTACAACGGCTCGCGCCAGGTGGCGTTCGCGGTGCTGGCCACCACCGCGGTCATCGTCGCCGTATTCACACCGATCATCTTTCTCAGCGACAACATGGGCGTCATCTTCAGCGAGCTGGCGGTCACCATTTCTGCCGCCGTGGTGTTTTCCAGCGTGCTGGCTCTATCGCTGATTCCGGTGATGTGTTCGAAGATCCTGCGCAAGAAGCCGCGCTCCAACCCCTTCACCCGCTGGGTGGAGTCGGGTTTCCGGCGCCTGGAGAACGGCTACCGCCGCGCGCTCGGCTACCTGCTGAGGGTCAGCTGGGCGGCGGTGCCGGTCACCTTGCTGGTGCTCGCCGCCGCCGCCTGGCTGCTGCAGAGCATTCCCCAGGAGTACGCGCCGGCAGAGGATCAAGGCATGTTCATGGCCCGGATTCAAGCGCCGGAGGGCACCGGCATCGAGCGCATGCGCGCGGCCATGAGCGAGATCGAAGCGCCGCTGATCGAGATGCAGCAAGAGGGCCTGATCGCCCGCACCATGGTGCGCATCCCGGGCTGGGGCAGTACCTCGCCCAACTCCGGAGTGGTGATGGTGTCGATGGTTCCCTGGAACCAGCGTGACGTGGCCACCCAGGCCGCGGCCGATCGCGCTACCGCAGCCTGGCAGACCATTCCCTTCGTGCAGGCGTTCGCCTTCAGTCGCTCCGGCTTATCCCGGGGTGGCGGCAACCTGCCGGTGCAGTTCGTCATCGGCGGGCCGGACTACGACGAGTTGGCGCGCTGGCGCGATCTCATGCTCGAGCGGGCCGCCGACAACCCCGGCATCCTGCGCATCGACAGCGATCTGAAGGAGACTCAGCCCCAGGTCGTGGTGCGCATCGACAAGAATCGGGCCGCTGCCCTGGGCATATCGGTGCAGAACGTCGGCCGCACGCTCGCCGCCATGATGAGCGAACAGCGCATCACCACCTTCGTTCAGGATGGTGAGGAATACGACGTGGTGCTGCAGGCCCGCGACGAGCAGCGCGCCTCCGCCAACGACCTGACCAACATCTACGTGCGCTCCGAGACCAGCGGCGCGCTGGTGCCGCTGTCGAACCTCATCTACCTGGAAGAGACCGCCGGAGCCGGCACGCTCAACCGCTACAACCGACTGCGGTCGGTGACGCTCAGCGCCAGCCTGGCGCCAGGCTACAGCCTCGGCGAGGCACTGACCTTCCTCGAAGACCTGGTGCGGAACGAACTACCCGAGATGGCACAGGTGGATTACAAGGGCGAGTCGCTCGAGTACAAGGAGGCTTCCGGCAGCCTGATGTTCACCTTCGGCATCGCCATGTTGATCGTGTTCCTGGTGCTGGCGGCGCAGTTCGAGAGCTTCGTGCACCCGTTCGTCATCATGCTCACGGTGCCGCTGGCGGTAGCTGGCGCGCTGTTCGGCCTGCATCTCACCGGCCTGTCGCTGAACATCTACAGCCAGATCGGCATCATCATGCTCATCGGCATCGCCGCCAAGAATGGCGTGCTGATCGTCGAGTTCATCAATCAACTGCGCGACCAGGGCGAAGCGTTCGAAGATGCCATTCTGCAGGCCACCACCATTCGCCTGCGGCCGGTGGTCATGACCACCCTGTCGACGGCCATGGGCACGGTGCCGCTGCTCACCGCCATCGGCGCCGGGGCCGAGAGCCGGGTGGTGCTTGGGGTAGTCATCTTCTCCGGTGTGATCTGCGCCAGCTTACTGACGCTGTTCATCGTGCCCGCTTTCTACCACCTGCTGGCGCGGCGCACCGGCTCACCCCACGCGGTGGCACGGGAGTTGGAACGGCAAAGTCAGGCCTGACAATCGCTGCCACTGCAAGGAGACGGCACAGTGCGCTTTCTTACCTTTCTCGCCGGCCGCGACGTCCACTACGGGGCCGTCGTCGACGATCGGGTCGTGGATCTGTCGGAGCGTATGCCCGAATACCAGAGCCTGCGCCACGTGCTCGACGCCGGCGCCCTGGTTCGCGCTCAGGATGTGGCGGTGAGCGCCTCCGCCGACTTCGCGCTGGCCGGGCTTAGCTATCTGCCAACCATTCCCGACGCCCGCAAGATCGTCTGCATCGGCGTCAACCACCCCAACCGCACGTTGCGGGGTTACCCCCCCGGCCATCGTCCCGAATTTCCCAGCGTGTTCCTGCGCACCCGCGAATCTCTGGTGGGCCACGGCCAGGCAATCCTGAAACCGCCGGAATCCGAGCAGCTCGACTACGCCGGCGAGATCGTGCTGGTGATCGGCAAGGAAGGCCGGCGGATCCCCGAGACCAAGGCGCTCGAACACCTGGCCGGGCTGACCATCATGAACGAGGGCTCGACCCGGGACTGGATGCGCCGCGGCGAATTCAACGTCACCCAAGGCAAAAACTTCGAACACTCCGGCGCCCTCGGCCCGTGGCTGGTCACCCGGGACGAATGCCCTACCCTGGACGACCTGACCCTCACCACCCACGTCAACGGCGAGCTGCGCCAGCAAGGCCACAGCGGCGAGCTGCGGTTTTCCTTCGCCTACCTCATCAGCTACCTGTCGACTTTCATGCGCCTGACCCCCGGCGACCTCATCGCCACCGGCACCCCCGCCGGCACCGGCAACGAGCAGGACCCGCCCCGCTACCTGCAGGCCGGCGACCGCGTCGAAGTTGCGGTCAGCGGCATCGGCACGCTGAGCAATCGGGTGGAGGACGAGGTGGTGGCAGAGGACTAACACCGAGTTCTTCAGCGTTTCGTGCGGGGGGCGCGCTCGGGAAAGCGATCTGCTCGCCTTCGCGCCACCGCTCCGCGGTGCCCTCGCTCTGCAAAGTTGCCAGCCCACGAGCCGGCCCGGAGGCCGACTCACGGGCCGTCAATTTGCGGCGCTCGGTGGCGCGAGCACGGCGTGCAGATCGCTTTCCCGAGCACGCCCCCGCGCAACCGCTGTCGTAACTTCCGGGGGGATCCATCACCGCCTGGCCTGGCTCGATGGTGTGCTGGAACAGGTCAGCCGTTGCGTTCCTGCATTCGCTCGCTGGGAGCGGCGGCGGGGAACTGACTCCTCGGTTGCCAGCAACTCGTGCGGGCGCGTTTCGTGCGGAGACGCGGGCGGGAAAGCCATCTGCTCGCCCTCGCGGGCGCGTTTAGTGCGGAGACGCGCTCGGGAAAGCGATCTGCTCGCCTTCGCGCCACCGCTCCGCGGTGCCCTCGCTCTGCAAAGTTGCCAGCCCACGAGCCGGCCCGGAGGCCGACTCACGGGCCGTCAATTTGCGGCGCTCGGTGGCGCGAGCACGGCGTGCAGATCGCTTTCCCGAGCACGCCCCCGCGCAACCGCTGTCGTAACTTCCGGGGGGATCCATCACCGCCTGGCCTGGCTCGATGGTGTGCTGGAACAGGTCAGCCGTTGCGTTCCTGCATTCGCTCGCTGGGAGCGGCGGCGGGGAACTGACTCCTCGGTTGCCAGCAACTCGTGCGGGCGCGTTTCGTGCGGAGACGCGGGCGGGAAAGCCATCTGCTCGCGTTCGCGCCACCGCTCCGCGGTGCCCTCGCTCTGCAAAGCTGCCAGCCCACGAGCCGGCCCGGGGGGCCGACTCACGGGCCGACAGTTTGCGGCGCTCGGTGGCGCGAGCACGGCGTGCAGATCGCTTTCCCGAGCGCGCCCCCGCGCAACCGCTGTCGTAACTTCGGGGGGATCCATCACCGCCTGGTGATGCTCGATGCTGTGCTGGAGGATGTCTTCATCCGGCTCTACGACAGGAAGATGCACGCGTAATCTAGTCCCCGGACGGCGCTGTCATGGCTACTGCGGCGGGCGGCTGCGAAAAGGTTCGAGAAAATCCGCAAGCACCGGCCGAAGAGGCGCACCGCCTGGGGCCAACGCGGTCGTACCTCGCGAACAGAAACCTGGCCCCGAATCGGCCAAGCCGGAGCAAACCGCTCAACGCAGACGCCGCCTCCATCTTCCGCAGATCTGCGACAGCGGTTGCAAAGGGGGCGCGGGCGGCACAGGGATCTGCACGCCGTGCTCGCGCCACCGAGCGCCGCAAATTGACAACCCAGAGCCGCCCCAAAGGGGCGGCTCTGGGGTGGCAACTTTGCAGAGCGAGGGCACCGCGGAGCGGGGGCGCGAAGGCGAGCAGATCCCTGTCACGCCCGCGTCCCCTGACGACACGCTCCACAAACCTCTGCCGGAAGATCGACGCGCCAGTCGCGCACCGCGGAGCAGTGGCGCGATGGCGACCGCCTCCATCTTCCGCAGATCTGCGACAGCGGTTGCGAGGGGGCGCGGGCGGGACAGGGATCTGCACGCCGTGCTCGCGCCACCGAGCGCCGCAAATTGACAACCCAG
>JBLRXD010000226.1:0-7510 GCA_047920935.1 Pseudomonadales bacterium
GCCGTGCTGCGCTCACGCACGCTCGATGACGGCGGCGATGCCCTGGCCGCCGCCGATGCACATGGTCTCGAGACCGTAGCGCCCTTTGCGCCGCTTCAGTTCGTTGAGCAGCGTCGCCAGGATGCGCCCGCCGGTGGCGCCGATGGGATGCCCGAGGGAGATGCCCGAACCGTTGACGTTGAGCCGCTCGCGGTCGTCCCAATCCCAGCCCTTGAGCACCGCCAGCACCTGGCAGGCGAATGCTTCGTTCAACTCGACGAGATCCATGTCGTCGAACGTCAGCCCGGTGCGCGCGAACAGCTTGGCGACCGCCGGTACCGGGCCGATGCCCATGGTGGCGGGATGGCAACCGGCGGCAGCCCAGGCGACGAACCAGCCGTCGGGCTCGAGGCCGAGTTCGGCGAGTTTGTCTTCGGCCACCACCAGGCAGGCGGCTGCGGCGTCGTTCTGCTGGCTGGCGTTGCCGGCGGTGACGATGCCGCCGTCCATGAGCGGCCGCAGCCGGCTCAGGGCATCCATGGATGCGTCGTCGCGCACGCCTTCGTCGCGCTCGAGCACCAGCGGCTCGCCGCGGCGCTGGGGCACCGTGACCGGAACGACTTCGTCGGCGAATTTGCCTTCGGCCCAGGCGCGCGCGGCGCGCTGCTGGCTCTCGAGGGCGTAGGCATCGGCGTCTTCCCGGGTGATCTGGTATTCGCGGGCGAGATTTTCCGCGGTTTCGATCATGCCGGAGATGACTCCGAAGCGTTCCTCGGGCTGCGAGCGCACCCGGCCCCGCTCCAGACGATCGTACATCGTCACCGAGCCGGAGCGGGCGCCGCCGCGCATGGCCGTGGTGTAGTACTCGACGTTGCTCATGCTTTCGGCACCACCGGCAATCACCACGTCTGCGGCGCCGGTCTGCACCATCATGGCGGCGCTGGCCACAGCCTGCAGGCCGCTGCCGCAGCGGCGGTCGACTTGCAGGCCGGGAATTTCGATCGGCAGGCCGGCCGCCAGGGCCGCCCAGCGGCCGATGCACGGCGCCTCGCCGCTGGGATAGCCCTGGGCGAAGATGACGTCGTCGATGCGTGCGGCGTCGATGCCAGAGCGGGCCACCAGGGCCTTGATCACGCCGGCGGCCAACTGCTCGGCGGGCAGCGGTGCCAGGCTGCCGAGAAAGCGGCCCACGGCGGTTCTGACGGGTGTGACGATCGCGGCACGTC
Source organism: Pseudomonadales bacterium (assembly GCA_047920935.1). Lineage (GTDB taxonomy): Bacteria > Pseudomonadota > Gammaproteobacteria > Pseudomonadales > Azotimanducaceae > UBA7803. Next base: position 1,206 of record JBLRXD010000226.1, read on the forward strand.
TCATCGGTTTCGGCTCCCTGTTCGGTTGATCGATCCCGGGTGCGGGTTCGGGATGGGTTCAGTGTATCCTCCGAGCGAGGTGACGACGATGCCGGGGAGGCAGTGGATGGTGAGCCGCTACGGCGCTGCGGGTGTGACCGGGCAGCGCAACTCCCCACATCTGGTCATTGCCAGCGCGCTGCTGCTGTTGCCGCTGCTGAGTTTGGCGGGCGCGGCGGCGGAGCCGGATGGCCCACTGCGGGTGCGCAACCTCGCGCCCGCGGCGCTCATTCATGGGCTGCCCGCGCCTCAGGGGCCGGCGCTTGGGCCGGGCGAGCGCGCACTGGCCCTGCATGTCGCCCATGCCAACAACTTCACCAGCCGGTTGGCCGGCGGGCTCGAGGTGTTCCTCGACGGCAGCACCACCGTGGCGACGCTGGCGTTTCGTCAGGGGGTGAGCGAGCGCTGGGAGTGGGGCGCCGAATTGCCTCTGGTGCACCATGGCGGTGGCTTCACCGATCGCTTCATCGACGGGTTTCACGAACTGTTCGGCTTTCCCGACGGCGGCCGCGATGGCTCGCCCCGCAACCAACTGCGCTATCGAATCGTGGCCGATGGCGAGACCCTGCTCGACATCGACACGCAGCGTCACGGCCTCGGCGATGTGCGCCTTCTGGGTGGGTACCGATTGGCCGCGACGCCCGAACGCAGCGCCACGCTGCGCGCTCAGGTGAAGCTGCCCACCGGTGACTTCGACGATCTCACTGGCTCCGGCGCTGCGGATCTGGCGCTGTGGGCGGAACTCACCGAGCGCGGCTGGCTCGAGCGCTTCGGCGTGACCGTCACGCTGATGGGCGGCGTCACCCTGCCGGGACAAGGCGATCTGCTGAAGTCGCGGCAGCGGGACGTGGTGGTGGTGGGCCATCTGGGGCTGGCGTATCCCTTGTGGCAGCGCGTGGTGCTGCGGGCTCAGGTCGACGGCCACAGCGAGCTGCTCGACACCGGCGTCCGCCAGCTCGGTGGCGCATCGCTGCAGGGCACCCTCGGGGGCAGCATCGCGCTGCCCGGCAGGCTGCAACTCGATCTGGCGCTCAGCGAGGATCTGGTCGTGCGCAGCGCGCCGGACGTGGTGTTCGTCGTCAGCCTGGGGCGGCGATGGTGAGCGCATTGGCCCCTCAACCCCTGGATTTGTTAACCTCAAGCCCAGCTACAGAAATGTCATAACTGCCGAGAGCATGCCCTATGTCCATCCGCATTGATCCCGCAACCGGCCTGAAGGTCTTCGATACCCGCGCCGCCAAGGCGACCGAGCGGATTGCCGGCAAGGGTTACTCCATCGTCACCGATCAGTCGCTGAAGACCTTGCCGGAGCTGCCCCCGGGGGCGACCTTCGATGCCGAGGAACAAGCTCGTTATCGGGCTTTCAAGGAGGCCCGCAGAGGCGCTGCCGACTACATGGCCATGGAGGGGGAGTTCGCCAAGTATCTGGACGACGTGTATTCGGCCGAACCGGTGGCACGGGAGGCGCTGACGGACGAGTGCGAGATCGTGGTGGTCGGCGCCGGGTTCGCCGGCTTGCTGCTGTGGCACAAGCTGCGCGCCGCCGGGTTCCAGGACGTACGCTTTTGCGAGAAAGGCGGAGACGTCGGCGGCACCTGGTACTGGAACCGGTATCCGGGCATCGCCTGCGACGTCGAGGCGTACAGCTATCTGCCGCTGCTCGAGGAGATGGGCTACGTGCCGACGATGAAGTTCGCGTCCGGCTTCGAGATTCTCGAGTACTGCCAGAGCATGGCCGAGAAGTTCGGGTTCTACGAGCACTGCCTGTTTCACACCACGGTGGAACAGACCGCATGGGATGAGGCGGCGGGGCGGTGGACGGTGACCACCGACCGGGGCGACCGCATGCGTGCGCGTTTCGTGATCCTCGCGAATGGCATTCTGACGACGCCGAAGCTGGCGCGCATCGAGGGCATGGAAACCTTCGAAGGTGATGCCTTTCACACCTCGCGCTGGAACTACCATGTGGAGTTGCAGGGCAAGACCGTGGGCATCATCGGTACCGGCGCCACGGCGGTGCAGGTGATTCCCGAGCTCGCGAAGATTGTCGGTGAGCTGTACGTGTTTCAGCGCACGCCCTCGTCCGTCGACGTGCGTGACCAGCGTGCCACCACCGCGGAGGAGGTGGAGACCTGGGCGCAGGAGCCAGGCTGGGCCCGGGCCAGGCGCGCGCGGTTCGCGAAGATTTCCGCCGGCCGGACGGCCATTCAGGCCAACGACGACTACCTGGCGGGAAAGGTCGGCGACTTCAAGCCGCGCAAGCAGCACGAGCGGGCGCTCGGCATGGAGGAGATGATCGAGAAGCAGCTGGACAGCAACTTCCGCATCATGGAGCAGATTCGCGCGCGCGTGGACGCGATCGTCGAGGATCCGCAGACGGCGGCGGCCTTGAAGCCCTACTACCCGTACGGATGCAAGCGGCCCACCTTTCACGATGAGTACCTGCCGACGTTCAATCTGCCCCACGTGCACCTGGTGGATACCGCGCCTGTGGGTGTGCGCCGCATCAACGCTCGCGGCGTGGTCCACGATGGCGTCGAGTACCCGCTCGACGTCTTGATCTACGCCACCGGCTTTCAGTGGATGGCCACCTCCACGTTCAACATGATCACCGGCCGTGATGGGTGCACCCTGAAGCAGAAGTGGGAGACCGAAGGCACCCGGACGTTTCTCGGTCTGCACAGTCACGGGTTTCCGAACCTGTTCATCGTCTCGGGGCCCCAGGGCGGCGGCGGCAGCTTCAATTTTACCGACGCCATCGACGCCCACGCCGACTACATCGTCTGGATGCTGGAAACCATGCGCGAGCGCGGCGACCGCGTGGTGGATATCCGCGAGCAGCCGGAGATCGAGTATGCGGAACATTGCCGCAACGCGGACGTTGCCACCGCTCCGCTGCGGGACTGCCTGTCTTACTACAACGGCCATGGCGATGCCGAGCCTGGCAGCCTCGCGTATTACGGAGGCAACCGCTGGCACAAATACCGTGCCGAGGCGCAGCAGACCCTGGCGCCGTACCTGTTCGAGGCACGTGACGGGGAGGCCGGCAGATGAACGACCTGAATGGCAAAGTGGCGTTCGTCACCGGCGCCGCAAGCGGCATCGGCCTCGGCATGACCCGCGCGTTCGTCGATGCCGGCATGCGGGTGATGATGGCCGACATCGAGCAGCAGGCGCTCTCCGCCGCCGCGCAGCAGCTTCGCGAGCAAGGGGGCGCGGTGGAGACGGTGGTGTGCGACGTCTCCGAGCGGGCGTCGGTGTTCGCCGCCGCGGCGGCGACGCTGGACGCCTTCGACAAGGTGCACGTGGTGTGTAACAACGCCGGTGTCACCAGTGGCGGTTTGATGGAGGAGTGCACCGAAGGTGATTGGAGCTGGGTGATCGGCGTGAACTTTCTCGGCGTGCTGCACGGCTGCCAGGCGTTTCTGCCTCACATCAAGCGGCAGCAGGAGGGCGGGCACGTGGTCAACACCTCGTCCATGGCCGGCCTGCTTGGTGGCATGCCCGCGTGGGGGCCATACAACTCCACCAAGTTCGCGGTGGTGGGTCTCACCGAGGTGCTGCGTCAGGAGGGGCGCGCGGGCGGCTTCGGCGCGTCGGTGCTCTGCCCCGGTGGCGTGAACACGCAGATCTTCGAGGCGCCCCGCAACCGCCCGGCGCGATTCGGCCGGCAGGAGTCGGTGGTGGCCGACAGCATCTCGGCCGACGAGCTGAAGCAGGGGCTCGATCCGGACGTCGTCGGCCGGCTGGTTCTGGAGGCGATCCAGGCCAACCGGCTGTTCATCTTCACCGATCCGCGCTTCCGCTCGATGGTGGAACGCCGCCACGAAAAGTTGCTGGCCGACTTCGATTGGGCCGCAGAGTCGGCGGCGCTGGTCGGCAGTGCCGCCCCGGGCTCCCGAAGGCCGGATTGAAGCCGATCCGGGCTACCCGGCCGGCTCCAGCCGCACCACCGGGGTGGTGCCGCCGCCACGGCGATCGTCGGTGGCGATGTAAATGAAGCCATCCGGCCCCTGGCGGATCTCGCGGATGCGCGCCCAACCCGAGAGTAGCGGCGGCCTTTCCAGTGACCGGATCTGATAGCCTTCATTGCCCTCAGCCAGCACGATGCGGGCGATCTGCTGTCCGGCGAGCCCGCCGGCGAACAGCTGCCCGCGCCACTGCGGGAATGCATCCCCGGTGTAAAGCATCAGCCCCGACGCGCCGATGGACGGCGTCCAGTGCAGCACCGGTTGTTCCATGCCATCCCGGTGGGTGTCTTCGTGGATGGCGCGGCCGCCGTACTGCACGCCGTAGCCGATCACCGGCCAGCCGTAGTTGCGGCCGGCCTGCGCCAGGTTCAGCTCGTCCCCGCCCTGGGGGCCGTGTTCCGTGAGCCACACCTCGTTGGTTTCCAGATCCACCACCAGGCCCTGGGCATTGCGGTGGCCGTAGCTCCAGATCTCCGGCAGCGCGTCTTCGCGGCCGACAAAGGGGTTGTCTGCCGGCACCCGGCCATCGTCGTGCAGCCGGATCAGCGTGCCGTGATGGGTCGTCAGATCCTGGGAGGGATGAGCACTGCGCGGTTCGATGAACGGGTCGGCACCGCGGTCGCCCACGGTGATGAACAGATGACCCGCTGCGTCGAACGCCAGTTTGGAACCGAAGTGGGGGCCGCGGTTGCTCCAGGCTGCGGCGACGAAGATGTCTTCCACGTCGGTGAGGCGCTGGCCATCGAAGCGCCCGCGGGCGACCGCGGTGGTGGCCTCGTCGCCTGCGGCGTTGGGTTTGGAATAGCTGAGATACAGCAGCCGGTTGGTTTCGAATGCCGGATGCACCGCGACCTCGAGCAGGCCACCCTGGCCGCTGTACCACACCTCGGGCACGCCCTCGACGGGCTCTGGGTCGAGCGCGCCGTCGCGGACGATGCGCAAACGCCCCGGCCGCTCGGTGACCAACAGATCGCCGCCCGGTAGGAAGGCTATCGACCAGGGGCCGTCGAGGGCATCGACCACAGTGACGATGCGAAATTCGTGGAGTTCGGATGCCACCGTTGCCTGCGGGTCGGCGGCGTGCGCTGCAGGGTGAGTCGCGGCGGCGATGGCGAGCGCCGTAATCAGCAGTGGCCGTGTCGAGATCATTTTCGAGACCATTGGCTACCTCCGTTGGTTGGGACGCTGAAGCTGCTGTCGCAGCACACTATAGCGTCTGCGGCCTGTTGGGATACCCTTTGGGTATGCGGCTCGGCTATGCTTGGGCTGCGCACCGGGAGGGGCTCGGGTGGGCGCAAGCCTGACCAACAGGGGAGAGTAATGACCAAATCGCCAGTAGATGCGCTCGACGGTTCTTCAGCGGGGCGCGAAGCTCCGGCGGGTGCGGCAGGCCCGCTGGGTTCGCCGGCGGGGATCCTCGATGGGCCCGTTGCCGCGCGGCACTATGCCTTCCTCACCTTCCTGATGATCCTCAACGTGCTCAATTTCGTTGATCGACAGCTGCTCGCGAGCTTCGCCAACTTCATCGTTCCCGATCTGGGGCTGACCAACACGCAATTCGGCCTGCTGACGGGTTTTGCTTTCATCGTTTTTTATGCCATTGCCGGGCTGTTCATGGGCGCTGCCGCGGACATGTTTCACCGCCCCCGGCTGGTGGCCGCCGGGGTGGCGCTGTGGAGCGTGCTGACGGCGGTTTCCGGCGCGGCGCGGGGCTTCATGACCCTGGCCATTCCGCGGATGCTGATCGGCGTGGGCGAATCGGTGCTCACGCCCACCTCCATGTCGATGCTGGCCGACCGGTTCCCGCCAGCCAAGCTGGGCTTTGCGGCCGGCTTTTACTACATGGGCGTGCCCATCGGTGTCGGCCTGTCGTTGCTGATCGCCGGTTACCTCGGCCCGACCATCGGCTGGCGCAATTGTTTCTACCTGCTCGGCGCCATCGGCCTGTGCATGGCGGTGGTGCTGCTGTTCGTCAAGGAGACGCCGCGCCGGTTCGCCCCGGTGGCGGGTGCTGATGGCAAGGTTCCGCGGCCGAGCTTGAAGGAGATTTCGGTCACCGCGGTGCGAGCCCTGCGCAGCTCCCCGGCGCTGTCTCTGACCATGGCCGGCGGTGTCGCCATGCACTTCATCCTCGGCGCCGCGGCGTTCGAACAGCTCTGGTTCGTGCAGGAGCGCGGCTTCGATCGCGCCTACATCGCCCAGATGACCGGCTGGATCGCGGCCGGTTCGGGCATCCTCGGCACCCTGTTCGGGGGCATCGGTGGGGATCAATGGCTGCGTCGCACCGGTCAGGGC
>JBLRXD010000227.1:0-7488 GCA_047920935.1 Pseudomonadales bacterium
GCGAAGCCCGCGGCGCCGGGTTGGTCGGCCAGCGGAAGCTCGTCAGCCGTAGGCCGCGAGCGGCTGGCCAGCAGCCGCAGACGGGCCTGGAGTTCGTCGGCTGGATGGGCTTCCAGGTGGAAGCCCATGCGCGCGTGCTGGGCGCCGCAGAACTCCGAGCACTGCCCGCGGTAGATCCCGGGCGCATCGGCCTGCAGCATGATGCGGTTGCGGTGGCCGGGAACCGCGTCGATTTTGCCGCCCAACTGCGGCACCCAGAAGCTGTGGATGACGTCGGCGGCGGTGACGACGAACAGCAGCGGGCGGCCCACGGGCACGTGGATCTCGTTGGCGTCGATCAATTCCATGCCGTCGACGTCCGGGTAGACTACTTCCCACCACCACTGATGAGCGGTGATCTCCACCCGAAACGGCGGCTCGCCGTCGTCGGGCACCAGCCGAAAGCCGGGGCCGAAGCCGTAGATCATCAGCGCGATCACCACCGTGCTCGGAAGCACCAGCCCTCCCAGCACGATGAAGCGGCGTCCGCTTCCCGGGACGTGGTGGCCCCGGGGCCGCAGGGTCACGTACAGCCCCAGCAGGATCATCCCCGCGGTGATCACCAGGCTGCTCCAGAACATCACCCACCACAGTTGGGCGATGAAACCTGCGGCCGGTCCCGCGGGATCCAAGGTAGAAAGCGGCTGGTCGAAGCGGCAGCCGCTGCTCAGCGCCACGGTCGCTGCAACCAGGACGCTGGCCGCAACCCGGATCGGCACCCTGGCCGTGCCGCTCCACCCATCAACCTGGAATGCACTGCCGATGAGACGTTCTCCCGACCCTCCCGACACAGGCGCACCGTCGGTGGTGGCCGTTGCCGGCCATCCCATCCACCCGATGACGGTCACCTTTCCCATCGCCTTTCTCACCACGGCCCTGGCCAGCGATCTGGCGTATGTGCTGCTGGCGGATCCCTTCTGGGCGCGCATGTCGCTGTGGCTGCTCGGCATCGGCACCTTCGCCGGCATCGGCGCCGGCATCGCCGGCGCCGTGGAGTTACTGGCGGTGCGCGGCATCAGACGCCGGGCGGCGGCCTGGAGCCATTTCGTCACCGCCGTCATGCTGCTCTCCGTCGGGTTTGCCAACTGGGTGCTGCGGCTGGGCGATGCCGAAGCGGCGTTGCTGCCGTGGGGCCTGTATCTGTCTGCGCTGGGGGCGCTGCTGGTGGGGCTGGCCGGTTGGCTCGGAGGCAAGCTGGTGTTCGATCACCGGATCGGAGTCGCGCGGGAAGGGGGCGACTGATGCTCACAGGGGCTTCGCGAGAACCAGCCACAGCACCGGGGGAATGAGCGCCGCGGGCACCAGCATCAGCGACAACAGGGTCAGCGGCCGGTAGCCCTGCTCCTCACGCAGTTGAAACAACACATGCCCGCACAGCGCGTGGTAGGCCGCCATCATGCCCACCAGGGTGAGTTTCACCGGCAGCCAGCCGCCGCTGATGTCTGCCAGCCACACCAGCGCCGACCCCGAGATCACGGCGATGATGGCGGCGGGAGAGGTGACGCCGAGGTACGAGACCCGGGTGATGGCACGCAACCGATAGAACGGCTGCGGCTCGTGCTTGCGGCAATGGCTGGCGAACAGTCCCGGCAGGTAGAACAGGCCGGCGCACCAGATGACCAACGCGCTGATGTGTATGCCCTTGACCCAGGCAAGGGTCAGGTCCATGGCTTGCCCCTTCGTTGCCGCCCATTGTGTCTACCGTTGGAGGCGCGGCTGATGCCGCTCAGTCAGATAAGCAAGTATCGAGCCAGCTACGGCGCGAGTTCTTTCTGGCCTTCCGGGTCGGCGATGGCGGCGAGCCTGGGCGTCGCGCTGGTGGCGACGAGCCGGGCCGCCTCTACGGCCGCATCGCGAAACGGCATCAGCACCAGGTCGGCGCCGGCGGCCTGAAGCGACGCGGCATGCGCTTCATCGTGGGTGGATACAGCGATGCGTCCGGTAAAGCCCAACTCGTCCAGGCCCTGGATCAGCGAATGCCGAGGGTCCTGATGAGTAATGCCGGTCTCGTGCTCGGGAACGGCCAGTACCACCCAGCGGACGCCGTCCAACGGCAGGTGGGCGAGGATCTCCGGGTCGGTGGCATCGCCGAAGGCGACGTCGAAGCCGCGGCCGCGGGCGTAGCGAACGGCGCCCGGGTTGAAGTCCACGCCGAGGATGCGCAAGCCGGCGCGTCGCAGCTCCTCGGCCATGGCCAGGCCGTAGCGGCCGAGGCCGAACACCACGACGTCGTGCGGGGTGCTCGGAGGGGTAATGCCTTCGGCTTCCCGATAGGGATGGCTACGCTCGAACAGGCCCAGCGCGGGCCCCAGCCGGGCGTAGAGTTCGTGAGAGTAGGTGATCATGTAGGTGGACGCGGCGATGGTGATCAGGCCGACCAGGGTGACCAGCCCCAGCGCCTGATCGGTGACGTGCCCCAGGGCGACGCCCATGGCCATGAAGATGAGTGAGAACTCGCTGATCTGAGCAACGGTGAGGCCGGCAAGAAACCCGGTGCGACGCGAGTACCCCATGAGGCCCATGATGGCCAGCACGATCAACGGGTTGCCGATGAGCACGAACAGCGACAACACCAGCGCCGGATAAACGCTGGCGCCGAGGATGGTCATATCCAGGGAAGTGCCCAGCGCGATGAAGAAGAACAACAGCAGGAAGTCGCGCAGCGGCGCCAGCCGGGCGGCGATGGCCTCGCGGAACGGCGTCGACGCCAGTGAAACCCCCGCCAGCAGACCGCCGAGCTCCTTGCCGAAGCCGAAGTAGTGTCCCAGGGCCGCCAGCAATGCCGCCCAGCCGATGGCGAACGAGACCAGCAGTTCCGGCGACGTCGACAGGCGTTCCACCAGCGGGTTGGCGGCATAGCGGATGAACAGAGCGACGCCACCGAGCATCAGGGCCCCGTAGCCGAATACCCGCAGCACGTCGGTCAGCGCATCGTCGGTGGCGGCGCCCACCCCGATCGCGGAAAGGGCGATCATGGCGATGACCACCACCAGATCCTGGACGATCAGAAACCCCACCGCGATGCGGCCGTGCAGGGAGTCGATCTCGCGTTTGTCCGACAGCAGCTTGATGATGATGATGGTGGACGAGAACGTCAGCGCCACCGCCACATAGACGCTGGTGATGACGTCGAGCCCCAGCGCCAGGCCGAGCAGGAAGCCGAACAGGCTGGTGAACGCCACCTGACCGAGGCCGGTCAGCAGCGCAACGCTGCCCAGGGTGCGAACCAGCTTGAGGTCCAGCTTCAGCCCCACCAGGAACAACAGCAGGGCGATGCCCAGAGCCGCCAGCAACTCTATCTGGTCTTCGGAGTGGACGATGCCGAAGGCGGACGGGCCGGCGAGGATGCCGGCGGCGATGAAGCTGACGATCAGCGGTTGGCGCAGCAGCAGACCGACGAAACCGATGGCCGCCGCCAGGACCAGCAGGGCGGCGATCTCGTAGAAAACGTAACTTTCGATGAGTTCGGTCATGGCGCTGCAAGGTGGCTCGCGGATCAGCTTTTGTCAATGAAGCGCAGGCTGCCGCTGATCGATGATGGCAGTGGTAATGCCAATGGGTTGCAGGAGGCAGGTCGTGTTCAACGAAGACAGTACCGCGCTGGTCACCGGCGCGGCCACGGGAATCGGGCTCGCGACCGCGCTGGCCTTCGCCCGTGCCGGCTGCCACCTGGTGGTGGCCGATCGCGATGCGCAGCGCGGCCAGGCGGCGGCAGAGCAGGTGGAGGCGCTGGGGCGGCGCGCCCTGTTCGTGCAGGCCGATGTGGCCGATGCGGATCAGGTCGCCAACCTGCACCGGCGCGCCATGGAAACCTTCGGCCGGCTTGACGCAGCCTGCAACAATGCCGGCATCGAGGGCGAGCAGGCGCCCACGGCGGAATGCTCGCTGGAGAATTTCGATCGGGTCATCGGCGTCAATCTCCGCGGGTTGTTCCTGTGTCTGCGGGAGCAACTGCGGATCATGAGCCGGCAGCGCGCCGGGGCCGTGGTGAACGTCGCTTCCGTGGCCGGGCTGGTGGGCTTCCCCGGGCTGCCCGCGTACTGCGCGTCCAAGGGTGGGGTCGTGCAGCTGACCCGCACGGCGGCGGTGGAGTACGCGGATCAGGGCATCCGCATCAACGCCGTCTGCCCCGGCGCCATCAAGACCGAGATGATCGACCGGATCACCCATGAGGATCCGGCGACCGTGCAGCAGTTTGCGCAACTGCATCCCATGAACCGCATGGGCACCAGCGAAGAGGTAGCCGACAGTATCGTCTGGTTGTGCTCGCCCGGCGCCGGCTTCGTCACCGGGCAGGCGCTGGCGGTGGATGGCGGCATGGTGGCGCGCTGATCGCCGCCGCCCCCGCCTGGCACGAGCTTTGCTCCACATGGCGACCGTTCGGGGGCCGCGTGTATACTGGGGCGCTTCATTACCAGCAGCTCTCGAGATGTGGTCCGCGGCCGCCGTGTCTTCAGTGCCGCTTCAGTCAGAGGACCAAGCATTTGCGAAAGACCAACTATTCGTTCGAGAAGCGTCAGCGCGACCTGGCCAAGGTGAAAAAGCGCGAGGCCAAGCAGCAGCGCAAGCAGGAGCAGAAAGACCAGCCCGGCGACGAAGCCGCCGGTGGTCCGACGGGCGGTGCCGTGCCCCCGCCCGAGAGCGACTGAGCCCAAGCCGCCGCGGCTGCCGCTGCCTTGGCGGCAGTAACACTTTCTCCTCCGCGAGTTCCTCCTGTTGGCATGGAACCGGCATGAACGCCGGGGTCCGAAGCGATCTCCTGCTTTCGGACCAGCCGTTTTCAGGAGGAAGTCATGACGGATGTCGTCGATCACGGCCACGCTGTGGGCCACGATCATGGCCCCGCGAAGGGTATCGGCCGGTGGTTGTTCACCACCAACCACAAGGACATCGGAACCTTGTACCTGTGGTTCAGCGCGTTGATGTGGCTGACAGGCGGCGTGTTGGCCCTCGTGGTCAGGGCCGAGCTGTTCCAGCCTGGCCTGCAGTTCGTTACTCCGGATTTTTTCAACCAGATGACCACCAACCATGGGCTCATCATGGTGTTCGGGGCGGTGATGCCGGCGTTCGTGGGCCTGGCCAACTGGATGGTGCCGATGCTGATCGGCGCGCCCGACATGGCACTGCCGCGGATGAACAATCTGTCGTTCTGGATCCTGCCGTTCGCCTTTGCCATGCTGATCTCCACCCTGTTCATGGAGGGTGGCGGGCCCGATTTCGGCTGGACGTTCTATGCGCCCTTGTCGACCACCTACGCGCCGGACTCGGTGACGTTCTTCATCTTCGCCGTTCACCTGATGGGCGCCTCGTCGATCATGGGGGCGATCAACATCATCGCCACCATCATCAACATGCGCGCCCCCGGCATGACCCTGATGCGCATGCCGCTGTTCGTCTGGAGCTGGCTGATCACCGCCTACCTGTTGCTGGCGGTGATGCCGGTGCTGGCGGGCCTGGTCACCATGATGCTGTTCGACATCCACTTCGGCACCAGCTTTTTCGTCGCCGCGGGCGGCGGCGACCCGGTGCTGTTCCAGCACATCTTCTGGTTCTTCGGACACCCCGAGGTGTACATCATGATCCTGCCGGCGTTCGGCATCGTCTCGCAGATCATCCCCACCTTCGCCCGCAAGCGGCTGTTCGGCTACGATTCCATGGTCTACGCCATCGCCAGCATCGCGTTTCTGTCGATGATCGTCTGGGCGCACCACATGTTCACCACCGGCATGCCGCTGGCCGGGCAGCTGTTCTTCATGTACTCCACCATGCTGATCGCCATTCCCACCGGGGTGAAGGTGTTCAACTGGATGGCTACCATGTGGCGCGGGTCGATCACCTTCGAGACGCCGATGCTGTTCGCCATCGCCTTCGTCATCCTGTTCACCATCGGTGGCTTTTCCGGATTGATGCTGGCCATCGCGCCGGCCGACTATCAGTACCACGACACGTACTTCGTGGTGGCCCACTTCCACTACGTGCTGGTGCCCGGGGCGGTGTTCGCCATCATCGCCGCCGTCTACTACTGGCTGCCCAAGTGGTGCGGCCGCATGTACGACGAGTCCCTGGGCAAACTGCACTTCTGGCTGTCGTTCGTCAGCGTCAACGTGGTGTTTTTCCCCCAGCACTTCTCCGGCCTGGCCGGCATGCCGCGGCGCATCCCCGACTACCCGCTGCAGTTCGCCGATTTCAACATGCTGTCGAGCATCGGCGCGTTCGTGTACGGCTTCTCACAGCTGATCTTCATCTTTCTGGTGATCAAGGCCATCCGCAGCGGCGAACCGGCCACTGACCGGGTCTGGGAAGGGGCTCATGGGCTGGAGTGGACGGTGGCTTCCCCGGCGCCGTACCACACCTTCACGCATCCGCCGGCGGTGCCGGAAGGGGAGGCACATCCCTGAGGGGGCGGCGAGGGGTCGGCGCGTGCGGCTGTTCGGCGGCGCCCGGTTACCGGGCGGCGCGATCGCGCAGCCCCTCGAGGAAGCGGCGGACCTGCTGCGGATCGGCAAGGCGGTAGTCGGCGCGGGAGCTGCAGATTTCATCGCCGACGAGGATGCCCGGGCCGGCGTCCCGCAGCGCCGCAAAGGCATCTTCGTCGGTGTCGTCGTCGCCGATGTACATGGGAAAGTACTGGCCCGCATCGATCTCCATGACGTCCATGAGCCAACCCAGCGCGCGGCCCTTGTCCCACTCCACGTTCGGTTCCAGTTCCACCACCATCTTGCCGGTGCGCTTGCGCAGGCTGGTGCCGTCGCGCACTTCGGCGACGATGCGCTGAACCCGATCGACCAGGTCGGCGTCGCGAACCTGGCGGTAATGCACGGCCACCGAGAAGCGTTTGCTTTCGATGATGACCCCCGGCAGGTCGCCCACGCGGCGGCGTAACTGCGCTTCGGCCGCGCGCACCTCGTCCACCGCCCGCTCGGCCTCCGGCAGGGTGTTCTCGCGCCCCCGGCCGACGATGTCGAAGCCATGGTTGCCCGCGTACAGCAGCCCCTCGATGTCGGCGCGGGCCTGCACGTCGGCGCGATCGCGGCCGCTGACGATGGCCACCGGATAGTAGCGAGCGAGGTCGGTGAGCACCGCGCGCATCTCGTCCGGCAGGCGCGCGGCATCGGGGTCGTCGACGATGGGTGTCAGGGTGCCATCGTAGTCGAGGAACACCGCCGGGGTGCGGCTGCCCTGCCACGCCAGCAGATCGTCCAGCTTTTCCAGAGCCGAAGGCAGGCGGCGCGGAAACATGGCCCGGTAGACGTCGCCGTAAGCTTCATGGGCGCCGGCTTCCAGCAACGCGTCCTCATGGGCGTTGCGCGATACTCCCAGCACCAGCCCGAAGCCCTGCTCGCGGCCGGCGCGCACCCCGCTGGTGGCGTCTTCCAGCACCACCGCATCACTCGGGTCGACCTGCAGCCGCCGGGCCGCTTCCCGCAGGATGCCCGCTTTGCCCTGCAG
>JBLRXD010000228.1:0-7444 GCA_047920935.1 Pseudomonadales bacterium
CTTCGCGCGCCAGCGGCGGCAGGCTCCCGCGGGCGTCGCGGCTACGGCGATTCGGCGGCGTCGAAGACGCGCTTGCGGACGATGGCCGGCCCCTGGTTCGGGTCGAGCTTGACGGTGACCAGCAGGCGGCCGTCCTTGCGCACCTCGTAGGTCTGGCTCACCTTGCGGGAGGTGGTCTCGTAGCGCGTGGTCAGCTTGCGGTCGCTCCAGCGGCTGATGATGCCCTGCTGATTGCCGCGCACGAAGGTATCGCTGCCGTGGCCGGCGTAGTGCAGCTGCACGGCGTCGTCGAGCGGCGCGATGGTCAGTTCCCCGGCGCGCAGCACCTTGGGATCCGTCGCGCTACCGGCGGCGGGCGGGGGCGGCTGTCGGCTCGTGCCGGGTAGCGGCATGCCGCCGACGCTGATGCTCGGGCGCGGCAGCTTTTCCAGCAGGCTGCTGCCGCTGCGGATCTCCGGCTGCACCTCCGCGGTGAGTTCCTGATTGATGATCCAGCGTCCCGCGAGGCGGGAGTCGTTGGCGAGGCTGGCGCAGCTGGCCGCGAGCAGCGCCAGGGTGGTGACGAGGATGGGGAGCATGCTTGTCTTCATGGGGCTTTTGAGCGCGGCTGCAGGCAAAGGTTCGCGGAGGGTACACTAGCGACACCTTGCATCTGTTCATCTCTGTTATCAGGAGTCTGCCGTGAGTGAGCGCGAGTTCGACGTCGTGTTGTGGGGCGCAACCGGATTCACCGGGCGCCTGGTGGCGGAGCATCTGCTGCGGCGCCATGGCGTTGGCGGCGATCTGAGCTGGGCCATTGCCGGGCGCAGCCAGGCGAAGCTTGCCGACCTGCGGCACGATCTGGGCGAGCGGGCGGCGCAGCTGCCGCTGGTGCTGGCCGATGCCGACGACCAGGCCACCCTGGACGCCATGGCCGCCCGCGCCCGGGTGGTCTGCACCACCGTCGGCCCCTACGCCTTGTACGGATCGAAGCTGGTGGCCGCCTGCGTGCATTACGGTACCCACTACTGCGATCTCACCGGCGAAGTGCAGTGGATGCGACGGATGATTGACATTCACCACCAGCGGGCCGAGGAGACCGGCGCGCGCATCGTGCATACCTGCGGCTTCGACAGCGTTCCTTCGGATCTGGGCGTGCTGTTCCTGCAGCAGGAGATGCAGCGGCGTCACGACGTTACCGCCATCGCGGTGAAGTTTCGCGCCAGGGAGCTTCGCGGTGGGGCCAGCGGCGGCACCGTCGCCAGCATGCTCAACATGCTCGACGAAGCCGAGCGGGATCCGAGCATTCGCCCGCTGCTCGAAGACCCCTACGGCCTGAACCCGGCGGGCGAGCGCCGCGGTCTGGATGGCCCGGAGCGCAAGCTGCCCGAGTACGACAGCGATTTTCACGGCTGGGTGACGCCGTTCCTCATGGCCGCCATCAACACCAAGGTGGTACGGCGCAGCCATGCGCTCATGGGCTTTCCCTACGGCCGCGACTTCCGCTACGACGAAGGCATGCTGATCCCTTTCGGCGGCTGGGGCTTTCCCCTTGCCGCCGGCGTCAGCGCCGGCTCCGCG
This sequence comes from Pseudomonadales bacterium, assembly GCA_047920935.1. Classification (GTDB taxonomy): domain Bacteria; phylum Pseudomonadota; class Gammaproteobacteria; order Pseudomonadales; family Azotimanducaceae; genus UBA7803. The sequence continues at coordinate 1,561 of JBLRXD010000228.1, forward strand.
GCGTTCACGGCGGTCGCCGGGATCGGCGCGGCACGCCGACAGTTGGCCCGGCTGCTGCCGCAACCCGGCCAGGGGCCGTCGGCACGGGTTCGGGAGTCGGGCTACTACGTCATCGACCTGCTGGGCCGGCACCCCCACGAGCCATCGGCGCACTTGCGCGTGCGGGTTCGCGGCGACGGCGACCCCGGTTACGGCTCCACTTCGAAGATGCTCGGTGAGGCCGCCGTATGTCTGGCCAAGGACGAACTGACCTCGCCCGGCGGGGTGCTCACCCCGGCGGTGGCCATGGGCGACGCCTTGCTCCAGCGGCTGCCGCTTCACGCCGGCGTCACATTCGAGCTGTTGGAATGATGGCCGCCGGAGGCGCGGGCACGCAAATTCCGCTAGCGACCCCGTAGAATGGGGTTGGTTTTGCAACTACTCAAGGTAACCGGCAGGGAGGACTCGCCATCAACTCTATAGACATCGTGCCCACCGACGTGGACTTCACCGATCTGCACCAGCGTATGCAGTGGTACGTGGATCAGGAGATCCTGTCCTGCTGCGTGGCGCTGGTGCTCAAAGGCACCGACGTGGTGGATTACCGCACCTTCGGCTACATGGATCTGGAATCCCGGCAGCCGTTGCGGCAGGACGCCATCTTCCGGATGTACTCGAACACCAAGCTCGTCACGTCGGTGGCGGCGATGATGCTGCTGGAACAGGGGCACATCAGCCTGGACGACCCGTTGTCCAGGTTTCTGCCGGCATTCGCCGAGCCATCCGTGTTGCGGCCGAACGCCGAATCCCTGGCCGACGTCGAGCCGCTGGCGGCGCCGATCAGCATGCGGCAGGTGTTCAGTCACAGCGCCGGTCTTTCCTACGGCTTCATCGAGCCGACTTCGCTGGTCGATCAGGCCTACATGGCGGCCGGCATAAACCCGCTCAGCAACCAAGACATGACGCTGGAGTCGCTGTGCGACTCCCTGGCCAGGTTGCCGCTCGCCTATCAGCCCGGCACCAGCTGGCGTTACAGCTTCGCTACCGACGTGCTGGCCCGGGTCATCGAGGTGGTCTCGGGGCAGGCGTTCGACGCGTTCCTGCAGGAGCACATCTTCACGCCGCTGGGCATGATCGATACCGGGTTCCACGTGCCGGCGGAGAAGCACGACCGCTTCGTCACCATGTATGCGCCGGTAGACGTGTTCGCGCCCATGCAGGGCGGCCTGGTGAAGGCCGACGACCCACGGGAGGGCAGCTACAGCCGGCCGAAGAAGTTTCTCTCGGGCGGCGGCGGGCTGGTATCCACCGTGGCCGATTACCTCAGCTTCCTGCGCGCCATCATCAACGGCGGCGAGTGGAACGGCGTGAGGCTGCTGCAATCGCAGACCGTGGCGCTCATGCGCCGCAATCAACTGCCCTCCGGGGTGGGCGTGCGGTTTCCCATGTGGGAGATGGAAAACACCGTCTTCGGCCTCGGCTTTGCCGTGAAGGTCGCTCCCGGTGCCGGCGAGCCGGATACGGCCACGGATGAATACCACTGGGGCGGCATGGCCGGTACCCACACCTGGATGGCGCCGCGCGCCGATCTCTGCGGCGTGTGCATGACCCAGCGCATGCCGGGTTTCTGGCACCCGTTCAGCCACGACTTCAAGCGTATGGTCTACGAGAAGATGGGATGAGGTGTTTGCGTGACTGACGTTGACGTCCAGGTTGTGCCGGCGGCGCGGAAGAAGTCCGGGCTGTTGTTTCGTGCTGCCACCTGGCTGTTGACGTTCGGCTGCTTCTACCTGGTCTACACCCGCACCGATGCCGCCGCGGCCCGGGACGGGCTGACGGTGTGGGAGTACTTGTTACGGTTCTTCGGCGAAGCCAACTGGCTGGCGTGGCTGGCGCTGATGATTCCCTACTCGATCTTCTTCTTTCTGGTGGATGCCCATGCCACCTGGCGCGCGGTGCGCTGGTTCAACGCGCCGACCTTGCGCTATCGCGACATGCTGCCGATTCGCGCCAGCGCCTACATCCTGTCGCTGGTCAACGAGCAGGTCGGCAAGGGCGCCATGTCGCTGTACCTGTTCCGCCGTCACACGGTGCCGGCCTGGCAGGCGGTTTCCACCATGCTGTTGATGGGGCTGATGGAGATCTATCAACTGCTGTTCTTCTCTTCGCTTGGCGTCATCACCGGGTATCACGTGGTGCAGGCGGCCTCCACGCTGCTTCCGCTCGATATCATTCTGCCCACCGTCTTCATCGTCGCGCTGATCTATCTGCCGCTGCATATCGGCTACTTCCGCGGCCATCTGCTGCCCAGCGTGGGCGTCCGCGAGCAGCCGGTGCTGCGCGCCTTCCGCGAAGCCCGGCCGGTGCATTACCTGCTGCTGCTGCTGTTCAAGGCGCCCAATCTGATCGGCGCCATCATCGTCTACCGGTTTGCGCTGGATCTGTTCAACGTCGATGTCAGCTTCGCGCAGATGCTGGCGTTTCTGCCGGTGATCTTCCTGGCGGCGGCGCTGCCGTTGCCGTTTCATGCCGGCGCTCTGCTGCTGTGGACGGTTCTGTTCCCGGAATTTCCCGAGGTGGGCGCTTTCAGTCTGGTGATGCACACGTTCTTCGTGCTGTTCAACGCCCTGATCGGAGTGGTATTCCTGCCCAAAGCCAACAAAGAGCTATTCGGCAGTGCGCCACAGCCGCAGGCGGTCGAGCATTGAGGTCGCGGTGGTCAGCACCAGCAGCCAGCCGCCGGCAATGATCAGGGCGTCGGGGGGCCACCCCGCCCCCAGGGCGCCGCGATACACGGGCACCGCCGCGAGCGCGAAGTAGGCGATGCCGTTGACCCGGCCGAGCCAGCTGGCGCGCAGACTTCTGCCGCGCAGCGCCTGGGAGTCGGTGGCGTACTGCAGGAATGCGACCGCCACCAGCGCCGGCAGCAGCCAGGGAACGTAGCCAGCGCTGGCCAGGGCGGCGAGCAGAATGGTCACGAAGGCGGCATCCGTTGCGTGGTCGAGCAATCCGCCGAGCGCCGACGTCTGTCCCAGGCGGCGCGCCAGCGGCCCGTCGAGCAGATCGCTGAGGACGGCCATGGTCAGCAGCACGGCGGCGAGATCCCAGCGCTGGCTCACCGCCGCCCATGCGCACGGCAATGCCAGCAGCGCGCGCACGGCGGTAACGGCGTTCGCCCAGGTCAACCACATGGGCGTGCCAACAACGACTTGGAGCTCTTCATGACGATGACAGCATATCGCAGAACGCAGGGTGGTGACGCTCCCCCCAGCGGTTCTTCGACCCGGCACCGGGGTGCGCAAAGATGCTGGCAATAACCGGCGCAAACGGCCATCTCGGGCAACGACTGCTGGCGTCTCTTGGGGAGCAACCAATTCGGGCACTGGTGCGATCCCGGCGCGCGGCCGAGGCGCTCGACAGGCTCGGCCTGGGCGATCGGGTGGCGGTGGGCGTCGTCGACTATGATGACGTCGACGCCATGGCAGAGGCTCTCAGCGGCTGCATCCAGGTGGTTCACCTGGTGGGCATCATCAAGGAGAGCGCTGGCAACAGTTACGCTGCGGCGCATGAGCAATCGTGTCGCGCGCTTGCCGAGGCGGCGGCTCGCGCGGGCGTTCAGCGCATCGTCTACCTGAGCATTCTCGGCGCCACCACGGCCTCGGCAAACGCTTGCCTGGCGTCAAAGGCCGCAGCAGAGCAAATTCTGCTGGACGGGGTGGTGCCGGTCACGGTCATTCGGGTTCCCATGGTGCTGGGCGAGGGCGACTACGCCTCTCGAGCGCTGGCCGCCCGCGCCCGTCGTGGCGTCAATGTGCTGCTGCGGGGCGCCAGTCTGGAGCAACCGATCTACGCCGGCGACGTGATCGAGGCCGTTGCCGCGGTGCTGATGCGCACCGATGGCGAAGCTTCCGCCCTCGAGCCGGGCGCGCAGGTGTTCGACCTTGCGGGGCCCGAGTCGCTGTCCCGCGAGGCGCTGGTGCATCGGGCCGCTCGGGTGCGGGGCCGACGCACCCGAGTAATCTCAGTGCCGTTGGGCCTGGGGCTTGCGGCGGCGGCCGTGCTCGAGCGCACTTCCGCCAACCCCCCGGTCACCCGGGCGATGCTCGGCGTGCTCGATCACGACGACCGCATCAATCCTCAGCCGGCCCTGGCGGCGCTGGGCATCGCGCTGACGCCGCTGGACGAAGCTCTGCGGCGCTGTCTGTCTTAGGGCGGCGGCGTACGGCGGGTGCGGCGGAAACGGTTCGCCGAGGAGGGCGCTTACGCACCCTCCTCGGCTGGACAGGCAGGAAGGGATTCCACCTGTCTGGCGGCAGCGCGCGGAAGGGTCCCGCGCTGCCGCCCCCCGGATATCCCGCCGGGGGGTTGTCGGGCGGAACCTCACTGAGCGACCGAGATGGCGCAGTGCGGTTCCGTCCGAGCGAGCGATGCTTCAGTTGCCTCTCAGTGAGTATCTGACCTCCAGTCCGTAGACCCGCGGATCGGTGGTGGTGACGTGGCGGCGGAAATTCTGCAGTTCTCCCCAGCGGCCTTGATTGCGCACCCCGAGCTCGTTGGTGATGTTGTTCAGGAACCCGCTGACCGTCCAGTGAGCGCTCGGGCTTGTCCAGGTGGCGCGGGCGTCCCAGCGCATGAAGTCCGGGGTCTCGTCCAGGCTGTTGTTGTCGGGCGTGAAGAAGAAGCTGTCGGTCCAGGACAATGACGTGTTCAGTGTCAGCGAGCCCATGTTCTGCAGCGGCATGCTGTAGCTTGCGTACCCGGTGCTTTTCCACTTTGGGATACGCGGCAGTCGATTACCTTTGGCTTCGTAAGCGCGCTCTTCGAGATTGGTGAAGATGCTCGGCGGCGCTTGAGGATTGGTGGTGTCGACGAAGCCGAAGGATTCGTTGAACGTGGCGTCGGTATAACTGACGTTGCCTCCCAGAGTGAGGCGCTCGGTGGCCAACCAGAACAGGTCGACTTCGACACCAATAGTCTCCGCCGATGGCGCGTTCAGTACCGCCGTGCCCTCGCCGAACGGTCCGAGCACCGTGCCGATCACCTGAATGTCCTGGTAGTCGTAGAGGTAGGCTGCAGCATTCAGCTGCAGGGTGTTCTGCAGCAGCTGCCCCTTGTACCCCAATTCGTAGGAAAGGATTTTCTCGGTACCGTAGACGGGGTTGTTGAGTGAGCGGAAGCCGAGGTTGTAGCCGCCGGAGCGGTAGCCCGTGGTGGCCGAGAAGTACACCAGCGTGTTGTCATCGGGGGTCCAATCCAGGTTGGCACGCCAGGTCCATTCCTCGAAGTTGTCCGCCAGCGGCAGAAACGACGAGAAGGTGATCGGTACGGAGTTGAATCGCACGGGCGCGTCGCCCGTTGGCGTAAGGGTAGTGCCATCGAGCGCGCCGGTAAGCACGTTGTAGGCGCACAGCAGGTTGCCGGCGGGACAGTTGGGGGCGATGGCTTCCGGAAGCCCCTCCACGAAGCCGAAGGCGAACGGCAGGGTGAAGGGATCTTCGAGCACCGTGAAGATGCGCTCCTTGGCTTCCTTCTCGTCCCTGGCCCAACGCAGCCCCGCTGTCAGCGCGAATTGCGGGTTGATCTGCCATGAACCCTGCAGGTAGACGGCTCTGGCCTCGGTGATGTTGGTGTTGTCCCACTCGAAGAAGGTCCCCTGGGTTGCCGGGCTGTTGCGCATGCTGGTGCCGGTATCGCCGAACCAGGGCGCCAACAGCGACACGGTGCCGTCTGCGGGGTTGACCGGGGTACCTTCTTTCCAACGCTGTTCCGCCGTGTAGTTGGTGATCGGGCCATTGACGCCGCCGGGCACGAACGCCTCGAGCAGGAAGCCCATGGTCCCGATGTCCAACACCCCATAGCTGGCGTCGCACTGGAAGCGACATTGGCTGTCGACGAAGTCGTAGAG
>JBLRXD010000229.1:0-7435 GCA_047920935.1 Pseudomonadales bacterium
GGAGGGGGAGCTTTGCTACTCCGGCAAGACCCATGCCCGCCATACGCTCGCCGAGGTGCCGCGGCGCGCCCACCGGGCCATCACCCCGCTGCGGGTCCGCAACGAAGCGGCGACGCCGCTGCCGCTCGACAAAATCAGCCTGCCGGTACCGGTGCTGTCCGTGTTCGGCGCGGCGGACGGCAGCCTCTGGACCGAGGCGGTGACCATGATCCGGGGCAGCGACTCCGACATGGCGGCGCTGCGTATCGAAAAGGCCCCGACGGAATTTGCCGGTCCGGTGGATCTGGTATCCGGGCCCAGGCGCGAGCAGGCCAAGAGCGGGCTGGTGCGCGCCTTCAACGTGTTGTTCGGGGACTGAGCGAATGCAGGCTTTTGTCGATCTGTGGGCCAACGAGACCGCCGGCATGATCTTCCGCGCCAGCGTGTTGCTGGTGTTGGGCTTTCTGTTTGCCGGCCTGGCTTCGCGGCTGGTGCGGCGTCTGGCGGCGAAACGCTTCTCCACCCATCACCTGCAGCTCGCCCGCCGGCTGGCGTTCTATGCGGTGCTCGGGTTGTTCGTGGCTTCGGCGCTGCGCGAGTTGGGGTTCAGTCTGGCGGTGCTCATGGGCGCTGCCGGGGTGCTGACGGTGGCCATTGGCTTCGCTTCCCAGACATCGGCCTCCAACCTCATCAGCGGCTTGTTCCTGATCGGTGAGCGGCCGTTCGGGGTGGGTGACGTGATCCGGGTGGGTTCCACCACCGGCGAGGTGCTGTCCATCGACGCGCTGTCGGTCAAGCTGCGCACCTTCGACAACCTGTTCGTACGGCTTCCCAACGAGACCCTGATCAAAAGCGAAGTCACCACACTCACCCGCTTCCCGATCCGGCGCCTCGATCTGGCGCTCGGCGTCGCCTACAAGGAAGACATCGATCAGGTGCAGAAAGTGCTGTTCGTTCTGGCCGAAAAGAACCGGCTGTGCCTGGACGAGCCGCCGCCGCTGTTCATCTTTCTCGGCTTTGGCGATTCGGCGCTGGATATCCAGTTCTCCGTCTGGGCGAAGCGAGAGAACTTCCTGGCGCTGCGCAACTCCATCACCGCGGAGATCAAGCGCGCCTTCGACGAAGCCGGGATCGAGATACCCTTCCCCCATCGGTCGCTGTATGCGGGCGAAGCGACCAAGCCGTTTCCCATCACCATCGTCGATTCGGCGGCGGCGTCGCCGCAGGAGCGATCGGACTGAACGAAGCGACTGCGATGATCTCGACCCGCGCGCTCGGAACTCGGCTGTATCGCGAGAACCGACTGCACGTGCGGCCGTTGCTGTCGCTGCATGTGTACTTCGCAATCCTGGTGCTGGCCCTGCTGGGGCCGATCAGCGCCTGGCTGCTCACCGCGACCCTGCACCTGAGCGGTGAGAGCATGATCGGCAACGTCGATCTGCTGCGCTTCGTGCTGACGCCGGCCGGCCTGGTCTGGGTGCTCGCCTCGGGCAGTCTGGCGGTGCTGCTGATCTTCCTCGAGCACGCCGGCATGATGCTCATCGCCGCGCGCGACGATGCCACCCGGGCCAGATCGGCGTGGGTGGCGCTGTGGCAGATGGCGCGGCGCCTGCCCCGCCTGCTGGAACTCGCGCTGATCCAGGTGAGCGTGCATCTGCTGCTCGCAGCCCCGTTTCTGCTGCTGCTCAGCGGCGGCTTCGTCTGGCTGCTGGGCGGCTACGACATCTACTACGTCATCCATGAGCAACCTTCGGAGCTGTGGCTGTTCGTCGCCTGGGCGGCGCTGATGCTGGCGGCGATGCTGGCGGTGAACGGCAGCATCTATCTGCGCTGGATGTTCGCCCTGCCGGCGATGCTGCTGGAGGGGCTGTCGCCACGCGCAGCACTCGGGCGCAGCAGCGCGCTCACCCGCGGCTCGCGCCTGCACATCGCCGGCCACGCGCTGTCGGTGGCGGTGCTGGTGGCGCTGCTGCCGCTGCTGCTGTCGATGATCTTCGATCTGGTTGGCGGCTGGAGCCTCGGCCTGCTGCCCGAGCGTTACGCGCTGATCATTCCCGTCATGACCGCGCTGATTCTCAGTCACGCAGTGCTCGCCATCGTGGCCGGCTTCATCGCAGTCAGCGCCAACAGCCTGCTGATTCTCGAGCTCTACCAGCGTCGTGTCGGCCGCGCGCACCTGCCGGACGAAGCCGTCGCGGCTCCGGCCCACACAGGATTGCGGGTGTGGGGCGTCGAGGCGCTGGTGGTGTTGCTGGCGGTGGGGCAGAGTGCCTATGCGGTGCAGATTTTCGACGCCCGCGAGGACGTGGCAGTCAGCGCCCATCGCGGCAGTTCCATGAAGGCGCCGGAGAATACTCTGGCCGCCATCGCCCAGGCCATCGAGGACGGCGCCGATTACGTTGAGCTCGACGTCCGCCAGACGGCCGACGGCCAACTGGTGCTGCTGCACGACCGCGATCTGCTGCGGGTGGCGAACGTGCCCTTGGACATCTGGAATGTAACCTTCGAGGAGATACGCAACCTCGACGTGGGCGGCTGGTTTGCCCCGGAATTTTCCGGTGAGCGCGTGCCCACCCTGGAACAGGCGGTGGCGCTGCTGCGCGGTCGGGCGCAGCTGTATCTCGAAATCAAAACCAGCGCTCGCACTCCCGATCTGACGGGCAACGTGGTGCGCGAGTTGCAGCGCCTGGATTTCGTCGATCAGACCCTGGTGGCGGCGCTCGATTTCGAAGTTCTGCGGGAAGCTCGGGCGATGCAACCCGGCCTGCGCACCAGCCTGCTGGTGCACACCGCCATCGGCCAGCCGGAGACGCTGCCGGTGGATGCGGTGGCGCTGCGCGATGCGCTGGTGACCGAGGACCGGCTGCGCCGACTCCGCCGCCACGACCGGCAAGTGCACGTCTGGACGGTAAACGACCGGCGCCAGGCCGCGCGCCTGATGGATCTGGGCGTGGACAACATCATCACCGACCGCCCGGACATGGTTGTGGAGCTGCGCGCCGAGCGGGCCGCCCTCAGCGACGCCGAGCGGCTGCTGCTGCGGCTGCGCAACTGGGTCTGGTGACAGCGATCCCCCCTGTAGGAGCGATCTCCCGATCGCGATCCCCCTGCAAGAGCGATCTCCCGATCGCGATCGATCGCGATCCCCCATAGGCACCACCCCCACCCTGCTTTACCCTCTCCCATCACCCTGAGACCCAAGCCCAATATGCGCACACGCCATCTACTGCTGCTCGCCGTCCTGATTCCCTGCCACGCCTTCGCCGCCGCGCAAAATGCCGCTGGCTGGGACGTCGCCGCTCCTCCCGGCGACTCCCTGGCGATTCCCCTGGACGTGCGCTCGGGCACCTGGATGAGCGTGGACGTCAGTCCCGACGGCCGGCAACTGGTGTTCGATCTGCTGGGCGACATCTACCTGCTGCCCATCGACGGCGGCAGCGCACAAAGCCTGACTTCGGGTCTACCCTGGGACATGCAGCCGCGGTTCTCCCCCGACGGCAGGCACATCGCCTTCACTTCCGATCGTGCCGGCGGCGACAATCTCTGGGTGATGGCGGCCGACGGCAGCGATCCGCGGCCGCTGACGAAGGAGGATTTCCGGCTGCTGAACAGCCCGGCGTGGCACCCGAGCGGCAGCTTCGTCGCGGGCCGCAAGCACTTCACCACCCAGCGCTCCCTCGGCACCGGGGAGATCTGGTTGTACAACGTCGCGGCCGGCGGCGAGGATGGCGTGCAGCTGGTCGAGCGGCCGAGTCCCCAGTTCCAGAAGGAACTGGGCGAGCCGGCGTTTTCCCCTGATGGCCGCTATCTGTACTTCACCCAGAACAGCACTCCCGGACAGGTGTTCGAGTACGCCCAGGACTCGAACCGGGAGGTGTTCCAGATCCGCCGGCAGGATCTGGAAAGCGGGGAGGTGCAGGCGTTCGTCACCGGGCCGGGTGGTGCGGTGCGTCCCACGCCGTCGCCGGACGGGCGCTACCTGGCGTTCGTGCGGCGCACCCGCAGCGATGATGCACAACACACCGGGCTGTTTCTCAAGGATCTGCAATCGGGTGAGGAACGGCTGCTGTACGCCGGTCTCGAGCGCGACATGCAGGAGACCTGGAGCGTGCACGGGGTCTATCCGCACATGGCCTGGACGCCGGACGGCGCCAGCGTGGTGTTCTGGGCGGGCGGGGGCATCAGACGCATCGAGGTCGCCTCCGGCGAGGTCGTCGAGGTTCCTTTCCACGTGCAGGACAGCCGCACGGTAATCCGTCCGCCGCGCTTTCCGGTGGACGTGGCGCCGGAGCAGGTGGACGCCCGCATGGTGCGCTTCGCCAGCGTCTCTCCCGACGGCCGGCGGGTGGTGTTCGAAGCTCTGGGCCGTCTGTGGCTGAAGGAGCTGGCCAGCGGTGCGACCCGGCGCCTCACCCGGGATCAACAGGCGGCGTTCGAGCTGTTTCCCGCCTGGTCGCGGGACGGCCGGCAACTGGCCTTCGTCCGCTGGACCGACGCGGAACTCGGTCGCATCCACCTGGTGAGCGCGGCCGGCGGGCGCTCCCGCGCGGTTACCGAACAGCCCGGCCACTATCGCCATCCGAGCTTCAGCCCCGACGGTGAGACCCTGGTGTTCGAGCGCGGCAGCGGTGGCCGTTTGACCTCGCCGCTATGGTCCATGGCGCCGGGCATCTATCGCATGCCGGCAGCCGGCGGTGAGATGCTGCAGATCAGCGACGGGGGGGCTGACCCCCACTTCGCCGCCCGAAACGACCGTGTCTACTTCAGCCGGGCAGCGCAGACCGACAATGGCAACGCCGGGCGCGAGTTCGTCAGTGCCGATCTGCACGGTGGGCGGGTGCGCGTGCACGCCTCCGGCCGGCACGTCAGCAGCATCAGGGTGTCGCCCAACGACCGTTGGTTGGCGTTCCGCGACAACTACGACGTGCATGTGATGCCCATGGCACCCGGGGGCGTGGTGGAGCTGGCGCGGAAGTCGAAGGCGTTGCCGCTGCGTCGGGTGAGCGTGGCCGGCGGTGATTATCCCAACTGGGCCGGCGGCAGCCGCCTGAGCTGGACGTCGGGTGCGAACCTGTACTCGGCCGACGTGGCCGAACTGTTCGTCATGGAGCCAGACGGCGCGGTCGCTCGGGCATCGGCCGCCGCCAGCGCCGTCGACCTGAGCGTGAGCCAGCCCGCCGACGTGCCGGTGGGCACCCTGGCGCTCATCGGCGCGCGGGTGGTCACCATGGCTGAAGACGAACGGGTGATCGACGACGCGGTGGTGGTGGTCAGGGGCAATCGCATCGTCGCGGTGGGATCTGCCGGCGAAGTGGACGTGCCCGGCGATGCCGAGCGCATCGACATGACCGGACGCACCATTCTGCCGGGCCTGATCGACGTGCACGCGCACGGCCCCCAGGGCGTCGACGACATCATCCCCCAGCAGAACTGGCTCGCCCTGGCGCATCTCGCATTTGGCGTCACCACCGTGCACGACCCCTCGAACCGCGCCAGCGAGATCTTCGCCGCGGCCGAATACCAGCGCGCCGGGGTCATCCTCGCGCCGCGCATCTTCTCCACGGGCGAGATCATTTACGGCGCCCGCGGCGGGCGCTACGCCCACATCGACACCCTCGACCACGCCCGCGCCCACGTGCGGCGGCTGAAGGCCCAGGGCGCGATCGCCGTGAAGAACTACAACCAGCCCCGCCGCGAGCAACGGCAGATGGTGGTGACCGCCGCCCGCGAGGAAGGGCTGATGGTGGTGGCGGAGGGCGGATCGCTCTATCACATGGACATGAATCTCATTGCCGACGGCAATACCGGCGTGGAGCACAACGTTCCCGGCGAACGGTTCTACGACGACGTGCTGCAGTTCTGGGCCGGCACCGCAGTGGGTTACACGCCGACCCTGGTGGTGAACTACGGCGGCATCCGCGGCGAGGACTGGTTCTATCAGCACGACGATGTCTGGCAGCACCCGCTGTTGTCACGCTTCGTGCCGCCGAGCGTGCTGCTGCCGCGCAGCGTGCGCCGGCAGATGGCGCCGGACAGCGACTACCAGCCGCTGCTGGATTCCGCTGCCAATGCCGCCCGGCTGATGCAGCGCGGCGTGCTGGTGAACATCGGCGCCCACGGGCAGCGCGAGGGGCTCGGCGCCCACTGGGAAATCTGGGCGTTCGTGCTGGGCGGCATGTCGCCTCTGGATGCCTTGAAGACGGCGACGCTCAATCCCGCGCGCTATCTCGGGCTCGACGGCGACATCGGCAGCGTCGAGCCGGGTAAGTTGGCCGACCTGCTGATCGTCGACGGCAACCCCCTGGAAAACATCCGCGACACCGACAAGGTGGCCTACGTGATGCAGAACGGCCGCCTGTACCAGGGTGGCACCCTGGCGGAAACGGTCACCGGCCAGCGCCGGCTCGCCCCCTTCTTCTGGCAGTAGCAATGCCCCCCGCCCCGTAGGAGCGGTCTCCAGACCGCGATCCTCGGGCGATCACGATCCGGAGATCGCTTCCTACAAGGCCTCGGGAAGCGTCGCGTAGGAGCGACCCAGCGGCCTTGCGGCCGCCGCGGTCGCTTGAGGAGAACAAGGTTCTCCATAAGAGCTTTCTCCAGAAGGGAACCGGTGGGACGTTGATCGCGGTCTGAAGGCTGCTCCTACGGCGGGGGGAGGGGACAGCGAGCTGCCGGCGAGCAGCGGCAGACACACACTACAGGCAAAAAAATGGGGCGCCGCAGCGCCCCATTCGTGGCGGCACCTACGTGGCTTAGTAGTTGCCCAACCTATAGCTCAGTTCGACGCCATAGTGTCGGGGCACCGTGGTTCCAGCTGTGCGACGGAAGAACTCGGATTCGCCTTCCCGGAGCACCTGTAGTACGCCGATCTCGTCGAAAACGTTGTTGACGAAGGCGCTGACGCCAAGCTTCTGATCGGCGCTCGTCCATGTGGCACGGGCATCTACGCGCTGGTACGCATCGGCCTTCTCGTTGTCGCTCTCGAACGGTGAGTAAAATACTTCGTCCGTATAAGCCCAGCTTGCCATCAGGTCGAGGCTCGACCCGCCTGAAAGCGCGAAGCGATAGCTGCCCCACAGGGTCGACTTCAGTTCCGGCACCTGTATGAGCTGGTTGCCCTTGATGTCCAGCACCAGGCCGTCCTGATCCGGGAAGAGTGAAGTGGGACGGTCCTGGCCCGCCAGATCGGCCGCCAGCAACGACTCGGAGTACTCGCTGGGCGTAAAGCTGATGTTGCCGCCCAGGGTCAAACTCTCAGTGGCCAGCCAGGTACCCTCGATCTCCAGCCCCATCACCTCGGCGCCAGGCGCTTGCAGCACGGAGTTGCTGGTACCGCCCAGGGAGGTCACTTCCTGTACTACCGTGTGAATGTTCTCGTAGTCATAGATGTAGGCGGCGCCGTTGAGCTGCAGCGTTCCATCCCGCCATGCGGACTTGAAGCCGATCTCGTAGTTGA
>JBLRXD010000230.1:0-7397 GCA_047920935.1 Pseudomonadales bacterium
CCGAAGCCGTGGCCGTGACCCGCACCCGCCACAGGCCGCCTGGCGGACGCCAGAAGTCGCCTGGCGGACGCCAGAAGTCGCCTGGCCCACGCCAGCGGCACAAGCACAAAAACGACCGTGATGAGTGAGAGACTGCCATGGCCAATCTGAAGGCGCCGGAGATTCGCCGCCAGCCCGTTTCGGTGACCCGCAAGATGTCGGCTTCGCTGCCCGGGCTGCGCAAGCTGGCGCGGGACAAGGGGCTGAAGATCCACCACCTCGGGGCCGGCTATCCACACCCGGAAGTTACCGATCCCCGCGGCTTCCTCGACCACCAGGCGGCCTACTTCCGTCACCTGGAGCGCTGTGAGGGGCTGAACGATCCGTTGCAGGTGCCCGAACATCTGCGCGAGTCGTTCTCCTATACGGATACCCTGGGTCCGGTCACCACCCGGGAGAGCTTCGCCCGGGTGTACGGCCGGGATTGGGGCGTCACCATGGATGCGGGCAAACTGCTGCCCACGGTGGGCGCCACCGGCGGCATCAGCCTGATGTGTTCGCTGTTCGAGCGCCCGGGCACGCCGGTGGCGTACATCACCGACGCGCCTACCTACGCCGGTTTCCTCGCGCGCGCCAACCTGTGCCAGCACGCCGCCGTGTTCAGCGTCGAACTCGATGCCGAGGGCCCGGTGATCGAGCGCCTGCGGGCGCAGATCCGCGCCGCCCGCCAGGCGGGTTATCAGGTGCCGTTCTACTACACCGTTCCCGACGGCCACAATCCGGCGGGGTTCTCCTTCAGCCAGGCGCGCCGCGAAGCGGTGGTGGCCGTGGCCAGGGAGGAGGGCATCCTGATCGTCGAGGACGCCCCGTACCTTTACATCAGCTACGCCGCGCCGGAGCAGCGGCCGCAGCCGTTCCTGTCGCTCGCGCCCGAGCAGACCGTGCACCTGTTCACCGGATCGAAGATCGGCTTTCCGGGTCCGCGGGTCGGTTTCCTCTACAGCGAGGCGCAGTTGGAGATCGCCGGAGGTGAGACCGCCTCCCTGCTGGAGCTGGCGCTGGTGGAGGCGAGCGGCGACATCCTGTTCCAGAACCCGGGCGCGCTGCGCGGCTTCGAAGCGCTGCTCCACGAGAGCGATTTCTCCGAGCGGCAGTCGCTGTGGCCGGTGGCGGAAACCAAACTGGCCGTGTACCGGGAGAACCGCGAGATCCTGCTCGAGGGCTTGAGTCGGGAGTTGGGCCGGTACCCCGAGCACTTCCACTGGACCGAGCCCGACGCCGGCTTCTTCAGCGTGTTCACCTTCAAGACGCCGGGGGTGCGAACCGACGATCAGTTCGTCGAGCGGCTGGTAGCCGACCACGGCGTGGTGGTGATCCCCATGTACGATTTCTATCCGCGTGACGCGCGCGCGCGCGACCCCAACGCCGGCTTCGCCGAACTGCGGCTGTCGTTCTGCTTCAGCGAGAGCATCGGCGAGCAGCGGCGCCGCGACCTCCGCGAGGCGGTGGCCGCATTCTGCGCGGCGGCGCGGGCAGTGGCGGGGCTGTAGCGCCTGATGCTGACGCAACGCGCGGCACGCTGGTGGTTGCTCGGCGTGCTCGTCGCCATGACCGCGGCGTACCTCACGTACGAGCGTTTCGGTGTGGCGGCGCTGGCCATCAGCAGCGAACCCGAGGGCGCCCTGGTGCGCGTCGACGGCCGCGCCATCGGCGTCACCCCGCTGCGGCCGCTGCGGCTGTCGCCGGGCTTCCACCTGGTTGAGTTGAGCCACTCGTTCTATCAGCCGTTCGAGCGTCGCCTCAACCTCGGCGCCGGCGCGCCCACCGAAATGCACGTGGTGATGCAGTTGGGGGAGGGCACCCTGCTGGTGTTCTCCAATCCCCGGGGCGCCTGGGTGGAGGTGGACGGCGAGCGCCGCGAGGGGGTGACGCCGCTGGCGCTGCAGCTGCCGTCGGGCGAGCGCGAGGTGGTGATGGGCATGGAGGAGCGGCGTTCCGCCGTAGAGCGGGTTGTGGTGCACGCCGGTCAGCGCCATGAGCTGCGTCTCGATCTCGACATCAACCCCCACGGCAGTCTGCTGGTCGAGACGCGCCCGGAAGGCGCACGGATATCGCTACCGGACGACGACACCGCCTACGAACCCGGCGTGCGCTTGCGGGTGGGCGAGTATCGGGTGCGGATTCAGAAGCCTGGTTACGTCACCCAGGACATCCGCTATCAGGTGCGCTACGGCGACAATCGCTATCGCGTCGACCTGGCCCGGGCCTACGGCAGCTTGACCATTGCCGGGTTGCCGTCAGGCGCGCGCGTACGCGTGGCGTACCGGCAGTCGCCGGAGACGAGCCTGGTGCGTGCCGATTACGAGCCGGGTATGCGCCTCCCGGTTGGTGAGGTGGAGGTGCGCGCCAGCGCCATGGGCCGCCGCAGTGCCTACCGGCGCATCGATCTGAGCGAATCCGGCGCGGCATTGGCGCTGGCGCTCGAGCCCATGAACGTCGTCCCCGGCAGCCGGCTGCGCGACCGCCTCGCAGCCGGCGGACAAGGGCCGGCGCTGGTGGTGATTCCGCCGGGCGAGTTCATCATGGGCAGCGACGACGGCCCGCCCAGCGAGCGGCCGGCGCGTCGGGTGGTGCTCACCGAGCCGTTTGCCGTCGGGGTCTACGAAGTGAGGGTGGACGAATACCGGCGCTTTGCCACGGCCACCGGCCGCGCGCTCGATGCGCGGCTCGTGGAGGCCGATGCCGCGCTGCCGGTGACGTTGGTGCGGGCCGCCGATGCGGCCGCCTACGCCGACTGGCTGACCGAGCAGACCGGGCACCGCTACCGGCTGCTGTCCGAGGCGGAGTGGGAGTACGTGGCGCGGGCAGGTTCCACCAGCAACTACGCTTTCGGCGATGCCGCCGCTGACCTGTGCCGTTACGCCAACGTGGCCGATCTCTCCATTCCGCGCCGGCCGGTGGGCATGGCTGTCGTCGCTTGCGACGACGGGTTTCCGCAGCTGGCGCCGGTGGGTTCGTTCCTGGCAAACGGCTTCGGCGTGCACGATATGCACGGCAACGTGGCGGAGTGGGTGCTGGAGTGTGGCATGCCCGAGTATGCCGGCGCTCCGGATGACGGCTCGCCCGCCCGGGACGGCGGCCACTGCCCCACCCACGGCGTTCGCGGCGGTTCGTGGGACGGCTCCGCCGACGACGCTCGATCGGCGAAACGCGCGGTGGCGGCGAGCCCCAGCGGCGCGCGCGGTATCCGACTGCTGCGGGAACTCTGAGCGGCGGCCGCCTGGCGCCATCGGGTTGATGCGCTTGGGGTAATATGACCGACTTGGCACCACACTCGAGGATGATCATGACCGCAGCCCCGGAGCAATTCAGAGCCGAAGTTCGCACCTGGTTGGAGGCGAATTGCCCAGCCAGCATGCGCACCCCCATGGTCGCCGACGAGTATCCCGGGGGCGGGCGGCGGGCCGAGTTCAAAAACCCCGACACGCGACTGTGGATGGCGCGCATGGCAGAGCGCGGCTTCACCGTGCCTACCTGGCCGACCGAGTACGGCGGCGCGGGATTGAACGGCGAGCAGAATCGGGTGCTGCAGGAGGAGTTGCGGCGGCTCAACGCGCGCCCCGCGCTGGTGGGCATGGGCATCAGCATGATCGGCCCGGCATTGCTGGAGTACGGCAGCGACGAGCAGAAGGCGCAGCACCTGCCGCAGATCGCCCGCGGCGAGATCTGGTGGTGTCAGGGCTACAGCGAGCCCAACGCCGGCTCGGATCTGGCCAGCCTGCGCACCTCGGCCGTGGAGGATGGCGACGACTACCTGATCAACGGCCAGAAGATCTGGACCTCCGGCGCCGACAAAGCCGACTGGATGTTCTGCCTGGTGCGCACCGACCCGGCGGCGCCCAAACACGAGGGCATCACCTTCCTGCTGTTCGACATGGCCACTCCGGGGGTGTCGGTGAAGCCGATTCGGCTCATCAGCGGTCTGTCGCCCTTCTGCGAGACCTTTCTCGACAACGTGCGGGAGCCCAAGGGCAACGTGGTCGGTGAGGTGAATCGGGGCTGGACGGTGGCGAAGCGGCTGCTCCAGTACGAGCGCACCTCCATCGGCGGGATCGGCGGCGGCCAGCGCGCGGTGTCTCTCGAGGAGCTCGCCGGCGAGTACCTGGGCCGGGCCGAGGGCCGCATCGACGATCCGGCGCTGCGCGCGGCAGTACTGGCCCATCGGATGAACGACCGGGCCTTCGCCCTGACGATGAAGCGGTCGCAGGAGGAAACCACCGCCGGCATCGCTCCCGGCGCGCTGTCATCCCTGTTCAAGTACTACGGCACCGAGCAGAACAAGGGTCGCTTCGAGCTGATGCTGTCGCTCATGGGTACGCGAGCGCTGGGCTGGGCGGCCGGCGGCTTCAGCGAGGCGGAACTGGAGGCCACCCGTGGCTGGCTGCGTTCCAAGGCCAACTCCATCGAAGGCGGTACCTCCGAGGTGCAGTTGAACATCATCGCCAAGCGCATCCTCGGCCTGCCGGACTGACGTCTGCGGGCCGGGCGCCCGTTCACTGCGGCGGCTGGGCGCTGCTCTGCTGATCCCTGAGCTCGCGCTTCAGGCGGTCGATGTCTGCGGCCGACAGGCGGTCGACGTTGAGGTAGTCGCTCTTCCAGCTTGGATCGTCGTGCCAGCGCTGCGACGAGGTCCAGGCCGTTCGCGGTGCCCGCGCCCACTCGAGCAGCTCCAGGGCCAGCGTCATGGTGCGTCGTTGCGAATCCCGATCGTGAGGTTTGCCAGCCGAGTTGCCCAGTGGAAAATCGCTGAACAGGAAGCGCGGCACCCCCACGTGCTCGAGGATGTCTCGAGCGCAGCCCATGATCACCGTCGGAATGCCGTGGTGCTCGAGATGCCACGCCAGCAGCCCCATCGTCTGATGGCAGACGGGGCCGGTGGGTACCAGCAGGGCTGCGTCGGCGCCCAGGGTTCTGCAGGCGCCGCGCACGTCGGGAGCGTCCTGCTCACGGGTCACCTGCTGGCTGCTGTTGGGAGGAATGCCGATCACCCGCTCGGCCAGGGAGCCGATGCGCCCGCGGCTCACCTGCTCGCGCAGCTGCTCCAGGGGCAGCCAGACGTTGGCGTCTTCCGCTGTGGTGTTGGCGCGATCGTAGCGCACATGCGAGATGCGCAGATCGGGCGTGGGTGAGCAGGCTGTCGTGTAGACGCGCAGAAATCTGGCCGCGGCGTTGTATTCCGCGCCCGGCCCCTGGGGGCCGATGCCGTCGCGAAGCGGCGCGGCGGTGGTGATGAGCACCAGGCGGCTGTCCGCCAACGGTTTGCCGAGGGGTGCGAACGGCACCTCGATGTTGCGCGCCCACCGGTAGGGCGGGTAGTCGAGCGCCTCGAAATACCGCCGCGTGCGTGACCGATAGTCGATGGGATCGGCGGCGGATGACGGTGTGCGCATCCCGCAAGCCTATGTGTCCGCGCGCGCAGCGTCCAGACTGAAGTGCCTGTGGGCACGAAGCGTGCTCACCTGTTCCCGTCGCGGTATAGTCCCGCCGTGAAACGGTTCTGCTCGAATGTCTGATCCCCGCGCCCCGCTGCCCCTGCCGCCGAAGCCGTTCACGCGTGACGGTCGGCTGCGCCGGCTGGGTGTGGAGCTGGAGATGGGCGGCCTCGATGTCGAGGTGCTGTCGGCGGTGGTGGCCGAGCACGTCGGCGGCCGCGCGGAGGTCATCAGCCGCTACGAGCACCGCATCGACGGTGACCCGGCCGGTCCGTGGCAGGTAGAGCTGGATTTCGCCTATCTGAAGCTTCGTGGTCGCGAGCGTGCGGCCGCGGATGAAGGCCTGGCGGGGCAGCTCGACGAGGCCATGGAAGAGGTGCTGGCGGCTGGATCCCAGGCCATCGTGCCCATGGAAGTGGTCAGCCCACCGCTGCCGCTGGATCGCCTTCACGAGGTCGAGCGGCTGATCGCCCGATTACGCCGGGCGGGCGCGCGCGGCACCCGCGACGGGCTGGTATTCGCCTTCGGGCTGCATCTCAATCCCGAATTGCCCGACACCGAGTCCGTCACCATCGTGCGTTACCTCAAGGCGTTCGTCTGTCTCTACGACTGGCTCAAAGCCGAGGCCAGGGTGGACGTGCTGCGCCGCATCACGGTGTACATCGATCATTACCCGACGCGCTACGTGCGCAAGCTGGTGCAGCGCGACTACCAGCCAGACCAGCCGCAGCTGATCGACGATTACCTGGCGGACAATCCGACCCGCAACCGGGCGCTCGACATGTTGCCGCTGTTCGCCTTTCTCGACGGGGATCGGGTGCGCGGGGTGGTCGACGATGCCCGCATCAAGGGGCGTCCGACGCTGCACTATCGGCTGCCCAACTGCGAGATCGATCGCGCCGACTGGGGCTTGGAAAACGATTGGCGCCGCTGGCTGCAGGTGGAACACCTGGCCGCAGATCCCGTCCGGCTGGACGATCTGTGCTCGGCGTACCGCGCCCATCTCGACAAGCCGCTGAGCGGGCTGATGGATTCCTGGGCGGAGCGGGTCGAAGCTTGGCTGAAAGACCCCAACGACCTCTGATCGCGGTGACGGGGCCACGGCGTGGCGCCGCGATGCCGCGGCTGTGCGTGGCGTTGGCGGTGCTGCTCGGTGGGGGGCGCACGGTGCAGCTGCGCCCGAGCGTCCGGCCGTCGACGCTGGAGGCAGCGACGCAGACCAGCGAGCCGCCGGCGCCCGCATACCAGGGCGTGGTGATCACCGGCGGGCACGATGTCGATCCGGTGCTGTACGCTCAGGAGTCCGAGGTGCTGCCCCGCTACGATCCCGATCGCGACGCCTTCGAGTCCGCCGTCATCGACGATGCCCTGGCGCGCGGCTTGCCGTTGCTGGGCATCTGCCGCGGCGCGCAGTTGCTCAACGTGCGGCTCGGCGGCGATCTTCACCAGGATCTGCGCAGCCGGCGCCGCCACACTTCCCGGCGCCGCTCGGTGCTGCCCATGAAGTCGCTGCTGATCGAACCCGGCACCCAGCTGCAGGGCTTGTTCGAGGTCGATCGGGTGAAGATCAACAGCCTGCACAACCAGAGCATCGATCGTCTCGGCGCCGGCCTGATGATCTCCGGCCGCGATCTGGATGGCATCGTTCAGGCGGTGGAGGCGCCGCAGCGGGAGTTCCTCGTGGGCGTGCAATGGCACCCGGAGTTCCTGCTGTATTCGCGTCTGCAGCGGCGATTGTTCGCGGCGCTGGTCCGCGCCGCCCGCCGTCCCCCTGGCTAGCGGTGGAGGCCTACCTCAGCCTGTTCCTGGTGTCGTTGCTCGCCGCCACCCTGCTGCCCGCGGCGTCCGAAGTGGTGTTCGCCGGGCTGCTCACCAGCGATTACGACCCGCTGACCTTCGTTGCCGGGGTGATGCGGGTGCGCTTCG
>JBLRXD010000231.1:0-7374 GCA_047920935.1 Pseudomonadales bacterium
AGTGTCTGGCTACGAACCAGAAGGTCGGGAGTTCGAATCTCTCCGGGCGCGCCACACTACGTATATCCGAGCCGCCGGGCGTCCTCTACGAGGCGCCCGCTTGCGGCACTGATGCAACCACGCTGGGCGCTGATCCGTTGGGCGCCGATAGCGCGATCCGGGGGGCGGTTGCCGTGGATAGCTTCGACTCAGCCGCTGCAGCCGATGTGGCGCTTGCACCTGGCTACCAGACAGCGCTCGGCATCTATCTGTCTGGTTTCCGCTGTGGCGACGCGGCACTCGATCAGCCCCCGAATGATTTACCCCCTCTCGATGCCGGCTGGCCCGATCTGCTGTCGGCCGCCGGCCACGCTTTCCGCAGCGGTTGCGCCGTGCTGCTGACCCAGGGCGAAGGCTGGGAGGACTGGGCCGATACCCTGCGTCGTCAGCTGGGGCCGGAACGTTACCGTGAGCTGGTGCGCTTCCTCGGTCGGATTCGCATGGAGCGGTTTCTCGCCGATGTCGACCCTCAGGCTGCGGTTCCCGCCGTCGAGACCGCCGCGTCGCCAGCGCGCCCCGGCACGGTTGACGGCTACTATCGCGCGGCATTCGACAATGCCGCCGTGGGCCTGGCGCAGCTCGATACGTACGGCCGCTGGCTGCTGTTCAACGACGCCATCTGCAGCATCACCGGCTACTCACGCGAGCAACTCGAGCGGCTGACGTTCGAAGACATCACCCATCCCGATGATCTCGCCGCCGACTGGGCCCAGGCGCGGCGGTTGCTGGCCGGGGAGATCGACGACTACACCATGGAAAAGCGCTACCTGCGGCCGGATGGTTCGGTGGTGTGGGTGAATCTCAGCGGCGCGCTGATTCGTGATGCCGATGGAGCGCCCGCCCGCTTCATCTCGGTGATCGAGGATCGAACGGCGCACAAGCAGGCCGAGCGCGAGCGCGAAGCCCTGGTGGAGCGGCTGGCGGAGAGCGATCGGCGCAAGGACGCCTTCCTCGCCGCCCTGGCGCATGAGTTGCGTAACCCGCTCGCACCTGTTCGCAATGGGCTGGAGATCCTCAAGCTGACGGCGGCCGATGAGCGATCGCAGCGCATCACCTCGATGATGGATCGGCAGATGACCCATCTGATTCGGCTGGTGGACGATCTGCTGGATTTCTCCCGCATCAGCCGCGGCGTGGTGAAATTGCGCAAGCAGCGGGTATTGCTGCACGACGCTGTGACCACCGCGATCGAGGCCATGGCCGGGGCCATCGAAGCCAAGCAACTGAAGCTGACGGTGGAGTCGGTGGCGGCGACGTTCGCGGTGCATGGGGATGCGGAGCGGATCGTCCAGGTGCTGGTGAATCTGCTTTCCAATGCGGTGAAGTACACGGGCGAGGGCGGCCATGTCGGGCTGAGCGTAGCGCGGCATGGCGACCGGGTGGAACTGCGGGTGACGGACACGGGGATCGGCATTCCCGCGGATGCGCTGCATGAGATCTTCGAGATGTTCTCTCAGGTCGGCCCGCGCTTGCATGGCGAGCAGGGGCTGGGAATCGGGCTGGCGCTGGTTCAGCAGTTGGTGAGCCTGCACGGGGGGACGGTGCAGGCGCGGTCCCAGGGCGTTGGTTACGGCAGCGAATTCATCGTTCGCCTGCCCCTGGACGAGGCCGCCGAAGGGGTCCCACCGGTGGCGCCGATGAGCGACTCCGGTGCGGACTCCGGTGCGGAGGCGCCCGCGCGACGACCGAGAATTCTGGTGGCCGACGACAACCGGGACGCGGCTGCTACCCTGGTGATGATGCTCGAGTTGAGCGGCTATCACGATGTGCACATGGCTCACGATGGCGTCGAGGCCGTGGAAGCCGTGGTCCGTCTGCGGCCGAGCATCGTGCTGCTCGATATCGGCATGCCGAGGCTCAACGGCCACGAGGCGGCGCTGCGGATCCGCGCGCTGCCCGGCGGTGAAGCGTTGTTGCTGGTGGCTTTAACCGGCTGGGGCCAGGAAGAGGACAAGCAGCGGTCGTGGCGATCCGGGTTCGACCTGCACGTCACCAAACCGGTGGATGCCCAGGCCCTGTTGGAGCTGCTGGCGAATTTGCGACCGCCGCGGCAGACGCAGCCCGGGAACGATCTATCGCGGGTCGCGGCGCCGGCAATCGTGGGGCCGGCGGGCTCACCCAGCGGCGCAAGCTGAGATTTCGACCCGGGGAGCGATCTCCCGATCGCGACCATCCCCGATCGCGGTCGATCGCCCCAAAGGCTACAATATCGGCGATTCCGGCCTCGTAGTTCAACGGATAGAACGGCCGCCTCCTAAGCGGCAGATGCAGGTTCGATTCCTGCCGGGGCTACCAGGATCCCATCGATTTGGAGAGCTCCGACCATGCCCACGCGTCTGACCGAAACGGAGTTCAACGCGTTTCTCGACAGCCATCCGGGCTGGATCGTGCTGAGCAGCATCGGCGCCGATGGCTACCCGCACACCGTGCCGCTCGGCTACTTCCGCCATGGCGACGCCATCATCAGCGGCGTGCGCGACGGCACCACCAAGGTGCGCAACATCGAGGCCAACCCCAAGGTCAGCCTGATGGTCGAGTCGGGCAGCACCATGGCAGACATCAAGGGTGCAATGATTCAGGGGGAAGCCCGCATCCACCGGGATCCGCAGAAAGTGCTCGAGTTTATGCGTCTGGGCGCCGGTAAGCGCGGCGTGCCCGAGGCGGAACTGCCCACCGCGCCACGCCCAGGCGCGGTTTACATCGAGGTGCGGCCGGTCAGGCGTATCTCCTGGGACTACGGGCGCTGATCAAGCCGGTAAACCGTTGATTGGGTTCAGCCGTCAGCGCCGGATCCCCTTGGGATCGATGGCGTCCCGCAGCCCGTCGCCCATGTAGTTGAAGCTGATCACCGTGAACAGGATCAGCAGCCCCGGCAGTACCGCAAGCATGGGCGCGTGCTGCACCATTTCCTGGGCGTTGTTCAGCATGTTCCCCCAGCTGGCGGTCGGGGGTTGAATGCCCAGGCCGAGGAAGCTGAGCGCGGCTTCGAACAGGATGGCGTTACCGATGCCGAGGGTGACAGCCACCAGCAACGGTGCGATCACGTTCGGCACGATGTGCGCGCCGATGATTGTTCGGTCCCGGGCGCCCAGCACCCGCGCGGCGAGAACGAATTCCTGCTCCTTGATCGACAGAATGCTGCCGCGCACCAGGCGAGCGGCCTGCATCCACGAGAAAACGCAGAGAATGATCACCATCTTGATCACGCTTTCATACTGGTGATCGACGATGAACGCCAGCGGAGTGCCGCCGAGCAGCTTGTTCATGTCGATGGCCGACACCACGATGAGCACCACCAGAATCGGCAACGCCAGCAGCGCATCGGTGATGCGCATCAGTACGGTATCGATGCGCCCCCCGTAGTAGCCCGACAGGCTGCCCACCATCAGACCAATCAGGCCGGCGATGATGGCGACCAGCAGACCCACCGTGATGGAGACGCGGGTGCCATAGACCAGCCGTATGAGCACGTCGCGGCCCAGCTGATCGGTGCCCAGCAGATGGAAGCTGCGAAAGCCTGCGACCAGGCGCTGAAACTCGGCTAGATCCTGGGCCAGGTGGTCGGGCGCGGCCAGGCTGTCGAGGAGCGCCCGGAGTTCGGTGGGCGGGTAGTGGATGACCAGTTCGTACAGCAGATCTTCCCGTGCCGCCTCGAGATCCCACACGTCCAGGCCGTGCAGATGCGCCTCGAGCGCTCCGCGGCTCTCCGCGCGGAGGAACCGCTCCACGCGCAGCTCCCGTTCGTAGCTCGAGGCGTCGACCCAGGAGCCCAGCGGCTGGAAGCGATTGAGCACGTTCTGACGGTCGGGATCGAGCCCGGTCACCGCCGCGATCACTGGCGCGAACAGCGCTACCGCGAGGAACAGGACGATGACGCACAACCCGGCAACGGCCATGCGGTGCTCGGCGAACTGTCCGAGCACGATCTTCCACATGGGTTGGGCTTGCAGATGTCGGCTGACCAGGGCCTCGGGTTCGGCGACCGTCGTCTCGGGCGCAGCGGCGCTGGTTGCGGTGGTCACGAGTAGCTGATCCGTGGGTCGGCGACGCCGTAGAGCAGGTCGGCGACCAGATTCATGACCAGCACCATGGATACCGAGATCATGAACGCCACCATGGCGACGTTGAAATCGTTGCTCTGGATCGACTGGAACACCAGCCGGCCGACCCCTTCGTAGGCGAACACGGTCTCGGTGATGATGGCGCCGGAGAACAAGGTGGAGAAGCTCAGGGCGGTGATGGTGATCAGTGGAATGAGCGCATTGCGGAAGCCGT
This sequence comes from Pseudomonadales bacterium, assembly GCA_047920935.1. Lineage (GTDB taxonomy): Bacteria > Pseudomonadota > Gammaproteobacteria > Pseudomonadales > Azotimanducaceae > UBA7803. The sequence goes on from JBLRXD010000231.1 coordinate 4,315, forward strand.
GCATGATCAGGATGCGATTCGAGGAAAGCCCTTTGGCCCGCGCGGTGCGGATGTAGTCGTGCCCCATGGCCTCGATCATCGCCGCGCGGGTGTAGCGCACGTAGGTGCCGATGGAGAGAAACGACAGCGACAGCACCGGCAGCACCAGGTGGCGGATACGATCGGTGAACGACTCCCAGGGCGTCATGCCGAAGGCGATGCTGCTGGTGCCGCCGGCTGGGAAGATCGGCAGATACACGCTGAACAGCAGGATCAGCACGATGGCTATCCAGAACGACGGCACGCTGATCCCGGCGAAGGCGAACAGGTTGATCAGATAGTCGGCCCGGCTGTTTTTCTTCAGCGCGGCCCACACCCCGAGCGGTATGGCGATCAGCAGCGAGAACACCAGCGCCGCGCCGGCGAGGACGAAGGTGTTGAACAGGCTCCTGCCGAGAATCTCCGACACGGGCACCCGGTAGGTGCGCGAGTATCCCAGATCGCCGCCGAGCACCATGCTCGCCCAGTTCCAGTAACGTACATGGGCCGGCTGATCGAGTCCGTGCAGCTTCCGCAGGCGCTCGGCATCTGCCGAGGTGATGTCCGGATTGGCGGCGATCATCTCGTCCACCGGATCGCCGGGCATGAGCGTCATCAGGTAGTAGCAGAAGAACGACAGCAGCGCGATCACGACCACCGTCTGCAGCAGCCGTCGCAGGATGAAGGCCGTCACCGCGTCACCCCGGCGCTCGCGCTTTGCTTGCCTTCGCCGCCGGAAAGCGGCAACAGATTCCAGCGCTCGACGTGATTGGTCGCTCCCACCTGATGGCCGGGGAGCTTGTACCCGGTCAAATTGGCCGGTGTTACCGACACCTCGGAGCGGTAGTACAGGGGAATGACGGGCACGTCGTGAGTGTACTCGTAAAGGATCGCGTGAATGAGTTCGAGCCGCCGCTCGGGATCGAACTCCAACTCCAGCTCTTCGATCAGCGCGTCTACCCGCTTGTTCATCCAGCCGGGGGTGTTCTGCCCCGACCAGGCGTTTTCTTCCGTCGGAATCTCGGTGCTGTGCAGCGTTGACCGCGGGGGCGCTTCAGGCGTGGATATCCACGCGTACATGCTCGCGCCCGAGAATTCGCGCCGCCGCATGGTCTGGCCGAAGAACACCCGGGCGGGCTCGTTCTGAATGCGCACGTCGACGCCGATCCCGCGCCACTGGTCCTGCAGATACACCTGCACCACCTCGCGGATCTGGTTGCCGGCGGTGGTCATCAGCCGCAGCCGCAAGCGCTCCCCATCGGCGTTGTAGCGGAAGTTGTCGGCACGCAGGGCCCAGCCCGCCTGGTCGAGCAGACGGTTGGCCAGGCGGCGCGAGTGCGGGTAGACGACGATCGTGTCCGGATCGTCGGTGAACCACGGGTCGACGGGAGCGACGTTGTGCACGGCCGCAGGCTGCCGGCCCTGGAACAGCGCTTCGCTGAGGCCGTCGCGGTCGATGGCGTGCACCAGCGCACGGCGTACGTTGACGTCGCCGAGAAGCGGATTGTCCAGGTTCAGATCGATGTGCTCGTATACCAGGCCGGGCTGGAAGTTGACGTCGAACGGCAGCCCTTCCGCTTCCACCCGATCGGCGAATGCCAACGCCTGATCGAAGGTCATGCCGAGCATGGATACCATGTCGATGCTGCCGGAGCGCAGGTTCGCCTCCAGCGTCCCGGTGTTGGGAATGAGCACGATGATGATCCGCTCGATGTTGGCGGCGTCGCCGTAGAAGGTGGGGTTGCGTTCGAACACCACGTGGGAGCCCAGCCGCATGTCGACGATACGGTAGGGGCCGTGGAACAGCCCGGGATTGGTCGGGTCACGGGTGTACAGGGATTGCTGCTCGTAGCCTTGCGGCTGACCGCCGAACTCTTCGAACAGCGGGCGCTCGAGGTGCTCCGGCAGCGCGTAGAACTGAAAAATGCGGTTGAAGTTCCATTTCGGCTCGGTGTACACGAAGGTGCAGCGCTTGGGGTCGAACGGGTCGATGCGGATGTCCTCGACCTGGCGGTAGACTTCGATGGAAGCCACGCCCACGCTGCCGCTCAACGCCACCTCACGGGCGAACGCGAAGTCGCGGCAGGTCACGGGCATGCCATCTCCCCAGGTGGCCGCCTCGCGGATCTCCCAGTCGGCTTCCAGCTTGCGTTGCCCATCGGCATCGACGAATCGCGCCAAACCGTTTTCCATGGTCGGCATCCGGGTCGCGAGTTGCGGCTGCCAGGCCGCGTGCTCGTCCAGCGCCACCAGTGTGCGGTTGACCATGCGGTAGAGATACGCCGTCGCCGACATGGACGAGGCCAGCGGGTTGAGGTTCTCGAACTCCTGGGTGATGCCGATGATCATCTGGGTGTTGTCGGGCGGGGCCGCGACCCCGGACGGCCTGATCAGCGCATAAACGACGCCAATCAGCGCGGCTACGCCTGCCAGCAGCGCCAGGTTGCGAGGCCATCGGCGGCCCGTCACGCCGGCGCCCTCAGGGCGGCGCCGTCGTGGGCGCTGCTGGTACCGGCCTGGGCGGGTTCATAGAGCCTGCAGGCGACCCGATGCCCCGGAGCAACCTCGTCGAGCGACGGATACGCGCGGTCGCAGCCGTCGAAGATCTTCGGGCAGCGCGGGTGGAAGTGGCAGCCGCGAGGAGGCGCGATGGGGCTCGGTACCTCACCTTTCAGGGCGGGCTTCATCTGCTTCTTGCCGGTACCGACGCGCGGGATCGCCTCGATCAGCGCCTGGGTGTAGGGGTGACGGGGATTGCTGAACAGTTCGGCCTTTGGCGCCATTTCGATGATCCTGCCGAGGTACATCACCGCGACCCGGTCGCAGAAGTGATCGATCACCGACAGGTCGTGGGAGATGAACACGTAGGTGAGCTTGAACTGCTCCTGAAGGTCTTTCAGCAGGTTGAGAACCTGGGCCTGGATGGACACGTCGAGCGCGCTCACCGGCTCGTCGGCGATCACCAGCTCCGGATTCAGCGCAATGGCGCGGGCGATGGAGATGCGCTGCCGTTGACCCCCGGAAAATTCGTGGGGGTATCGA
>JBLRXD010000232.1:0-7349 GCA_047920935.1 Pseudomonadales bacterium
CCAACGGCTCGGCCTGGACAGCCGGCGGTTCGAAGCCGAGATCGGCCGCCAGGGGGTGCAGCGGCTGACGCTGACTTACCAGCAGATTCCTCGCAACCTGTTCGACGACGGCGTCACCCCGTTTGTCGGCACCGGCGCCGGGCGGCTCGACCTGCCGCCGGACTGGCAGGTCACCGGCCCGACCACCACCGAGATGATCTCGCTCGAGGACCACCTGCGGGATTTCGACCTGCGCCAGCGACGCCGCACCCTGAGCCTCGACTACCGTCGGAACCTGGGGGCCGGCTGGCAACTCGACGGCTCGCTGCGTCGCGAGGTTCGCGATGGCGATCGACAACTGGCGGGCACCATCGGCACCAACGGCGGCAACGCCCGCGCGGCGCTGCTGCCGGCCGGCGTGGACTTCGAATCCGACGACGTGGAACTCGGCCTCTGCCGACAAGGCGAGCGACACCAGTTGGGGTTCGCCTACCACGGCTCGTGGTTCCGCAACGCCGACCGCTCGCTGAACTGGCAGAACCCGTTCGGCCAGCAGCCCCAATGGCAGCCCGGAACCGGCTTCCCGGACGGCCGCGGTCAACTGGCGCTGGTCCCCGACAATCGCTTTCAGCAGCTGCGCGCGTTCACCCAGCTGAGCGTGTCGCCCACCATGCGCCTGAGCCTCGACCTGGCCCGTGGCCGGCTCGAGCAGGATCAGAGCTTCCTGCCGTACACGGTGAATCCGAACCTGGCGGCACCCGCAGCGTTGCCGCGCGCCTCGCTGGACGGGCGTGTGGACACCACCGTGGCCAATCTGCGCATCACCGCTCGGCCGTTGCCGCGGCTCAACCTGGTTGGCCGCATCCGTCACCAGGAGCGCGACAACCGTACCCCGCGCGACCTCTATCTCGGCGTCAGCGGCGACGCCGGCGATCAGGCGACGGTCGCGCAAGGGCGCATCAACCGACCTTACAGCCTGACCCGGCGCGACCTGTCGCTGGACGCCAGCTATCGGCTGCCGCAACGCACCCGCCTCACCGCCGGCTACGAGAATCGTCTGCGGCAACGCGACTACTCCGAGGTCAACGCCACCCGCGAGCACGTGTTCCGCGCCGGGATCCGCAGCGAACGCCTGGGGTTCGTCAGCCTCGCCGCCGACGCCCATCGGGAGCGCCGCGACGCCGGGCGCTACCTCGGCAACCGGCCGCTGCTGGCAACCCGCTTACCGGGCACGGTGGATGCGGAAGACTTCGACAACCACCCGTTGCTGCGCAAGCACTACCTGGCGGAGCGGGATCGGGACGGGGTGCAGCTGCGCGCCGATGTCTACCCCCACGACCGGGTGCACCTGGGTGCCGCGTTCATCTGGAACCGCGACAGCTACGACGATGAACGCTTCGGCTTGAATGCATCACGGGTGCGATCATGGCTGCTCGACGCCGGCTACGCCCGTGGCGACAACCTGCACCTGGCCGCCTACTACCACCGCGACCGTTACGACAACGAGCAAAGCGGCCGCGCGTTCACGGCCGCGCCGCCCACGGTGGGTGATCCCCGGCGCAACTGGTTCGTAGACAGCCAGGACAACTACCACACCTTCGGCGCCAACCTCGACCTGAAGCAGGTCAACGGCGCGCTTCCATGGCTGCAGCATCTGGGCCTGGGCGGCATGCTGGATCTGGCGTTCGAAGCCATGCAATCCCGTTCCCGCGGCGACATCGCGCCGAGCGCCGGGCCCGCCCTGTCGGCGGCGCCGCTGCCCGATCACTCGACGCGCCTCAACCGCTACCGGGTCGAAGCCCGCTACCCGTTCTCGGCAGCATCCAGCCTGAAACTCGCCTGGGAGCACGAACGCTACCGCAGCAGCGACTTTGCTCTGGACGATGTCGCCGCCGACACCGTTGCCAACGTGCTGCTGTTCGGTGAGTCGAGCCCGCGTTACCGCGCCAACTGGGTGACGTTATCGCTGCTGCACCGGCTCGGCCGATGAGCGCCAAACACAGCAGTACGCATGTGGCCATCTGGGTGTTGGCGCTGCTTCCGGCGGTGGTGGCCGCGGCCATGCTGCGCTCTCCGGATCTGGCATCGCCGGGCGGCATGCTCAACTTTCTCGGGCGCCTGACCGGCATCGGCGGGCTGTCGCTGATGCTGGTGGCGGCGGTACTCAGCTGCCGCGTGCCCGGCTTCGACCGCCCCTTCGGCGGCTTGACCAAACTGTGGCGTACCCACCACCGGCTGGCGGCCGCGTCCTTCGTGCTGCTGCTCGCCCATCCGCTGCTGCTGACCTTCGCCGCCGCGGAAGCACGCCTGGATGCCGCCTTCTCCACCCTGTTTCGGCACAGCTGGCCGCTGTGGGCGGGTTGGGCAGCACTGCTGCTGCTCATGGTGTTCCTGGCGCCAAGCTTCAAGTTCTTCGGCGAGCCGCGTTATCAGCGCTGGAAGCACCTCCATCGGTTGGCGGTGCCCGCGGTGATCCTGGCGCTGGTCCACACCCTGTACCTGGCGCGCACCTTGCCGTGGCCGGTGGACACGCTGATCTGGCTCGGACTGACCGCGCTGGCGGTGGCCTCCATGAGCTATCGCTTCATCTACGGCCGCACCTTGGGGCGACGCCGATATCGGGTCGGGCAAGTGACCCGGCCGGCCAACAACGTCGTGGAAATCAGCCTCAGCGGTGACGGCAAGCCGCTGCGCCACGACGCCGGTCAGTTCGTCTACCTCACGCCCTTCGATCCGGCGCTGCCGGCGGGACGGGGCGAGGAGCATCCGTATACCCTGTCGTCCGCGCCCGGCGAGCCGGAGCTGCGGATCGCCATCAAAGACCTCGGCGACGCCAGCCGCGCCATCCAGCACATCACTCCCGGCAGCGAGGTCGCCGTGGAGGGCCCCTACGGCGCTCTGTTCCCCGCCGTGGAAGCTGGCCAGCCGGAACTGTGGATCGCCGGCGGCATCGGCATAACGCCCTTTCTCGCCCGCGCCAGGCACCTGGTGCGCAGCCGTGCAGCCGCGGATGCGGTGCTGGTGTTCTGCGTGCAGGACGAGGCACGAGCGCTGTTCGCCGATGAGCTGCGGCAGCTGAGCGAGCAGCAGCCGGGGCTGCGGTTGCAGTTCCACTACTTCTATCAGCACGGCCCCCTGGATCTGGAGTTTGTCCAGGCGACATGCCCGGACGCGGCTGACCGCTGCGTGTATGCCTGCGGCCCGAGGCCGCTGCTGGACCAAGCGCACCACATCGCCAGGCAGCTGCGCATACCCCACGACCGGGTTGTGACCGAAGAATTCAACCTGTTGTAGCCTTTCCCCAATCGAGGAGACCGACGTGATACCGAAACTGACCTTTGCCGCTTTCATCGCCTTCTGGAGCGCGTTGCTGACCCTGACGATTCTGTGGGCCCTGAGCCCCACCGTGACCGCCGACACCGCCGAGCGGGTGATCCCGCTGGCGGAAGTTCAGCAGCACGACAGCCTCGACGACTGCTGGATGGCCATCGACGGTGAGGTCTACGACCTCACCGACTACGTGCCTCAGCATCCCACACCGCCAGCCGTGCTCGCCCCCTGGTGCGGTAGCGAGGCGACCGAGGGGATGCGCACCAAGGGTTACGGTCGCGACCACAGCCCCGCCGCCTGGGCGATGCTCGACGACTACCGGATCGGCACGCTGGAGTAGCCGCGCCGCTTGAACCCGGTCACAGAACGGGCCGGGATTGACGGTAGAATCCGCGCTGCTCAAGCCGGCCGGCACTTCCGCCCCGGTGGCGGCGACTACCTTTCAGGAGAAACCAATTGAAGAAGACATGCGCTGCCCTGCTGTGCCTGGCGCTGCCGGGTCTGGCCTTTGCCAGCGAGCCCCGCTACAGCTACGTCGAAGGCGGTTATCAGTACGTCGACCTGGATGATCTCAACGTCGATGGCGACGGCTGGTTCGTCGGCGGCTCGCTGGGCGTCACCGAGCGTGTCCACCTGCTGGCGGCGTATTCCGACGTCGGCCTGGATTTCGGTATCGACGTCAGCACCCTGACGCTGGGTGTCGGCGGCAACCTGCCCATCGAGCGTTCCGTGCATCTGGTCGGCGAGGTGGGCTATGTCCGCACCGACATCGATACCCGGTTCACAAGCTTCGACGACGACGGCTTGTTCGTCTCGGGCGGCATTCGCTGGATGACTACCGACCAGGTGGAACTGGCGGCATCGGTGAACTATGTGAACCTGGATGACGCCGGCAGCGACACCAGCTTCTCCGCCGGCATCCGCTTTCACGTCACCCCCGACCTGGCGCTGACCGCGAACGTCAACCTCGGCGACGACGCCACCGGCTACGCTTTCGGCATCCGCTACTACTTCCCGGGACTCTGAGGAAGCCCCCGATCGGTCGATGGCACCGCCCGCTGAGGTGGGCCATCGGCCGCGGGCTTCCGCAGAGCGCGGTCTTCAGGGTGACAGCGATCGGCGCCGCAGCCGCCTCATGCCGGTAAGCCAGCGATCGACGTCGTCGCCCTTGCGGCGGACGTAGGCTTCCACCTCCGGATGCGGCAGCACATAGAAGCGCTCTTCGCGAAGGGTTTCCACCACCGTGCGCGCCAGTTGCGCCGGCTCGATGATGCCGTCGGTCTGCCCGTCGCCCAGCCCCTTGGGCGCCATGGCGGTGTTGACGCCCTGGGGGCACAGCACCGACACCTTGATGCCGTCGTCACCGTGGGTGATGGCGATGAACTCGGCGAGCTTTACCGCCGCCGCCTTGCTCACCGTGTACGGACCCGAGCCCAGCGCCGCCAGCAGGCCGGCCGCAGAAGCCGTGTTCAGCAGATAGCCGCCGCCGCGCTCGATCATCGACGGCAGCACCGCGCGCGCCGCATAGACGTGGGCCATCACGTGCAACTCCCATTGCTTCTGCCAGACCGCGTTGTCGGCATCGATCAACAGGCCCGCGCCGCCTGCCCCGGCGTTGGAGCAGAACAGATCGATGGGCCCATGCTTGTCCTCGGTCGCCTGCACCAGGGCCACCACCTGGGCCTCGTCGGTGACGTCGCACGGCATGCCGTCGCAACCCAAATCGGCCGCTGCCGCCTGCACCGCAGCGGGGTCGAGATCGGCAAGCATCACCGCCTTCGCGCCCTCCTGCAGAAATGCCTCGGCCATGGCGCGACCGATGCCGCCGCTGCCTCCGGTGATCACCACCACTTTGTCGACTAGCTCCACTGCTCATCCTCCCGTTTGAATCCCGGTCTCAATTTCGGCTGCACCAGCCCGATGGTCAGCAACGACTCCACGCAGTCGCGAATGGAGTCGTCGAGGGGCCGGAAGCGCACATCGGTCACGGCGCGGATGCGCTCGTTGCGCAACTCGCAGCCGGCCCAGATGGCGCGCAATTCCGCCTCGCGCGCCTTGATGCGCTCGGGAAAGTCGTCGGTGACCTCGGGCGTGTCGTGGCCGAGCTCCGGTAGCAGCCGATCGATGCTGGCGCAGACGTCTTCCACATTGCGGGTCTCCGTCGACCAGGCGATGTAACGCTCACCGTTTTTGACCTGCACGCTTTCCAGCAGGCCGATGTGGCAGTCGGCGTCATCGCGCACGTCCACCGTCATCCACGGCCGATAGGCGCCGTTCTGCTGGTACTCGCCGAGCAGCATGGTCTCGATGAAATGCTGCCATGGCCCCATGTTTTTCTGGTGCGCCGACTGAATCGGACCGACATTGTCGGCCGGGCAGCAGGTGATCGCGTCCCAGCCGCCGTGCCGCTGGGCCGCCTCGGCGAAGGCGCGCTCGGCGATCACCTTGCCCATGGAGTACCCCTGACCGCGCTCCGCAGAGCGCTTCGGGTTGCTTTCGTCCGGGTAGCGATCCTCGTAGATCACCGGGCGGCGCACCAGCTCTTTGATATCTGCTTCGGAAAGCACCGCCGCAATGCTCGAGGTGACGATGACCCGATTGACGCTGGCGGATTCGTTGACGCTGTTGATGACATGATCGCAGACACGCTGCACGTACTCGTGATCGTCGTAGCTGCTCACATGGGAGACGTGACAGACGCCATGACAACCCTTGAAGATTGCGTCGAAGCAGCCGTCCTGGTCGAGGTCGGCGGCATGCAGGGTCAGCCACCCTGAGGCGAACCCCGGCATCTGCCTGAGAAACCCGGTGCGTGCCGGATCGTCGACGTCGCGCACGCAGGCGCGCACGCGATAACCCCGGTCGAGCAACCGGCGCACCACCCAACCGCCGATGAAACCGGCGCTGCCGGTCACCGCGACCAGACCACCTTTTGGAACTGGAGCCATTCACCCCTCCTGACTGTATGTGTGCAGACGCACGTTTTACGGATACAGATGACACGCCACGCGCCGGTCGCCAGACAGATCCAGCAACCCGGGCTCGACCACGCGGCACTGCGGCATGGCGCGCGGGCAGCGGGTGTGGAAGCGGCACCCCGGGGGCGGATTGCGCACGCTGGGCACCTCGCCGGCGATGATCTGCGGGCCACGCTCGGCTTCGAAATCCGGATCCGGCACCGGGACCGCGCTCAGCAATGCCTGGGTGTACGGATGCTTGGCATCGCGGAACAGCGCATCGCGCTGCGCCACCTCCACCAGCCGCCCCAGGTACATGACACCGATGCGATCGGAGATATGGCGCACCACCGACAGGTCGTGGGAGATGAACAGGTAGGTCAGCCCCAGCCGTTCCTGCAGATCCATGAGCAGATTGAGCACCTGAGCCTGAATGGATACGTCGAGCGCCGACACCGCCTCGTCGCAGATCACCAGCTCCGGATCCAGCGCCAATGCCCGGGCAATGCCGATACGCTGGCGTTGCCCCCCGGAGAACTCATGGGGATAGCGCTCGCCCATGTCCGGCAGCAGGCCCACCAACTCCATCAGCTCCGTCACCCGCCGTTTGTAGGCTTTGCGGTCCCGCGCCAGGCCGTGCACCACCAGCGGCTCACCGATGATGTCGCGCACCTTCATCCGCGGGTTCAGCGAGCCGAACGGATCCTGGTACACCATCTGCATCTGGCGGCGGAACGGGCGCATCCGGGCTGCGGAAATGCCGGTGATGTCCTCGCCCTGAAAGACGATGCGGCCGGCGGTCACCGGCTGCATGCGCAGCACCGCCAACGCGGTGGTGGATTTGCCGCAGCCGCTCTCCCCGACCAGGCTGAAGGTTTCGCCACGCTTCAGCTCGAAGGAGACGCCGTCGACGGCGCGCACCGAACCGATCTGGCGCTGCCGCAGCACGCCTTCGGTGACCGGGAAGTGCACCTTCAGATCGTGCACCGACAGCAGCACTTCCGGGTCGGTGCTGGTTATGCGCTCAGCCATGACCGTAGCACGCCCTCCAGTGGCTGGGATCCGCCAGCGCCTCCAGGCGCG
>JBLRXD010000233.1:0-7300 GCA_047920935.1 Pseudomonadales bacterium
GAAACGGGCCTTGCTCGCCGCGCAGCTGCCGCGTCGCGTCCCAGACCTGAGCGAGGCCCGTGGGCCCCCCAGGATGGCCGCGAGCAGTGAGGCCGCCGTCGGTGGAGAACGGGATGCGTCCACCGATCGCCGTGTCGCCATCGTGAACGAGGCGGTCCCCTTCGCCCGGCCCGCAGATGCCGAGCAGCTCGTAGTACATCAGCTCCTCGATGGGGAAGGCGTCGTGGACATGGACGAGGCTGAGGTCTTTCGGCCCCAATCCGGCCTCCTCGTACGCGAGCTGCGCCGTGCGTTCGGTGGAGCTCGCAGGGCCAACGACGGCTCCGAGGAAGACGTGGCCCTGGGAGTAGACCTCCGACTGCAGCTGAGAGGCGACCACCTTGACCAGGGGCCGGCCGCTGGCCAGCCGCTTGGCCCACTCCCGCGTGGCGACGATGGCGCAGGCGGCGCCGGCGCCGCTGGCGCACGCCATCATCGCCGTGTGCGGGTAGGCGACCATGGGTGCTGCCAGGACCTCTTCCACGGTGATCTCGTGGTCGGCGCGGCGCTGCGCCATGGGATTATGACGGGCGTGGTTCCAGTTCTTGGCGGCGATGGCCGCGAAGGTCTCCACCGTGGTGCCCGCCTCGTGCATGCGGCGCACCGCCCACATGGCGAAGAAGCCTGCCGGCAGCAGGATGTTCTCGAACCCCGGCAGCGCTTGCTTCCGGCCCGGCGGCGGCTTGCGCCGGGGCATGCCCATGCGGGCCATGTCGTCGAACCCCATGGCCATCGCCACGTCGGCCGCGCCGCCGGAGACGGCCCAGACGGCCTCGCGAAACGCCGACGAGCCGGTGGCCGAGGCATTTTCTACGTGGACCACAGGGAGGCCGGTCATGCCCAGATCCTTCGCGTAGCCGACACCTTCCATCATCCCGCCGCCGATGTAGCCGTTGTACAAGCAGCCGATGTCGCGGAACTTCAGACCCGCGTCTTCGAGGGCGCCGACGCCTGCGGTGAAGTACATGTCTCTAAGCGGCACGTAGCCTTTGGTAAAGGGGTGCATGCCGACTCCGATGACGTAGACTTCCCGGTTCACGGCGTGCTCCTTGTGCTCGACGTACTCTGGGGAACGAACTTGAAGCCGCAATATTCCGTGCCGTCTTCATCGGTCGCGACCACGTCGGCTTCCAGCCGCATCGGCATACCGACCTCGAAGTCCTCCGGCCCGCCGTCGATCCGCGTCTGCACGCGTACGCCTTCCGGCAGGTCGATCTGCCCCACCGCATACCCGCCGCCGGGGTCGATATCCATGCTGCCCATCCTGGGCATGTGAATGAACGACCAGGCGTACAGCGTGCCTTCCCGCGAGAGCTCGACGGTGTGGACGGGCTCCTCGGTCATGGGGCAACGTTTGCGGGTGGGAAAGAAGGTGACGTCTGCGGCCGGGCTGTAGGATCCGAGCAGGCGTATGCCGTCTTCCGAGAACACCAGGTAGCCGTCTTCGAGCGGGACACGGTTTGGCATCGATGGGCGGTTGTTGTTCGTATGCTTACAGAAACTAACAGGTCTGCAAATGTCAGTCACCTCATTTCAGAATCTCCCTCTCTTTCAGCCCCACAAGCATCCCCACAAGCTGACTGCCCGCGCAAGGTGGCCAGCTGTTGTCATTTCGTAAGCCCGCGTACATCATGGCGCTCAACGACGAGGACATGAAACGGTGAAACACGACATCCAGGTGAGCGAGGCGAAGCGCCTGTTCGAGCTGATGGATCGGCGCACGACGGATCTGGCGCCGAGCGTGATGACCCAGCCGGTGGCCGATTACGTCTGCCACGATCTGGCGGCCCGCGAGCGGGCGGTTTTGTTCCGCCGCCTACCACTACTGATCGCCCTTGGTTGCGAACTGCCGCGCCCCGGCGACTACCTGTGCGACGACTTCTCCGGAATGCCCATCGTCGTGCGGCGCTGCGAGGATGGCTCTGTCGCGGCCTGGCGCAACGTGTGCAGCCATCGAGGCGCCCGTCTGCTTAATGGCCGGGGCTCGTCGCCAGCGCGTCTGACCTGCCCCTATCATGCGTGGACATACGCCGCGGACTCCGGAAGGCTGCTGGCCGTTCCCTTCGAGCGCGGGTTCGAGGAGATCGACACCGGGTGTCTGGGGCTGGTGCCCTTGCCCGTCCGGGAGATTCACGGCCTGATCTTCGCGGTGCCGGAACCGGGCGTCGAGCTGGACGCGGACCGCTTTCTGGAAGAGGTGGGGGACGACCTGGCGCAATTCGGCCTCGAGGGCTATCACCACTTCGAGACGCGCGTGCTGGAGCAGCCGCTCAACTGGAAGCTCGTGGTGGATACTTTCCTCGAGACCTATCACCTGAGCACGCTGCACCGGAGCACCATCGCGCCGATCCTCCACAGCAACCTCAGCACGTTCACGCCGATGGGCCGCCATTTGCGCATGATCGCCGCCCGGCGCAGCATCGAGCAGCTGCGCACGCAGCCGGAGTGCGAGTGGGATCTGGTGCGTCACAGCGCCATGGTATACGTGATCTTCCCGAACACGGTCTTCATCATGCAGGGCGATCATCTGGAGACGTGGCGGGTCTATCCGGGTGCTTCTCCGGACGCCTCGCGCATGCACGTGTCGTTGTACACGCCGGAGCCCGCCTGCAGCGAGTCTGCCGTCCGCCACTGGCGGAAGAACCTGGATCTGTTGATGGCCACCGTGCTGGAAGAGGATTTTCCGCTGGCCGCAGACATGCAGCGGGACTTTTCGGTCCGGAACGATCATCTCTTGTTCGGACGAAACGAGCCTGCCCTTCAACACTTTCACCGGATGCTGCACGACGCACTTAGGAATTCCATAGGAGAACGCGATGACAGAGGAAGAGAAGAGTAAGCTGGCGCGAGCCATCACCGAGCAGCTGCCGGCGCCGGAGGAGATCCGCGACGACTGGGGCCGCTTCATCATCGAGACGGTGCTGCCGGAGGGCGTATGGTCACGGCCGGGGCTGGCGACACGCGAGCGGAGTCTGATCACCATTGCTGCGCTGTGTGCGCTGCACCGGCCGAACGAGCTGAAGCTGCACATCGGCCGGGGTCTGCACAACGGGCTCAGCCGGGCGGAGGTCTCGGAAGTGATCATGCACATGGCCATCTATGGAGGCTTTCCGGTCGCCGTGGAAGGCATGCGTATTGCCCGCGAAGTGTTCGACGAGCATGATGACGGCTGAGCGTGTGCGGGGCGTAGGGGCCGAATCGGGTCACAGCGGCAGCAGCGCTGCCTCCTCACGATGACCGGCAACGAGCCGATCCCGGCGGCCACCGTGGTGCTGCTGCGTGAGGCCCCGGAAGTGCAGGTGCTGATGCTGCACCGGACCTCCGAGGTGGCGTTTGGCGGTATGTGGGTGTTTCCAGGCGGGCGCATCGATCCGCCCGACTACCCGCCGAGCGGCGATCCCGAGCTGGCTGCGCGCAATGCCGCCGTTCGCGAGGCGGCGGAAGAGGCTGGCGTGGTCTGTCGCCCGCAAGGTTTCGTTTGGTTTGCGCACTGGACGCCGCCGCCCATCGCGCCACGGCGCTTCGCCACCTGGTTCTTCGCGGCGCGTGCCGATGATCAGGCGATTACGGTGGACGGCGGCGAGATACGCGATCATGCGTGGCTCTCGCCTGCAGGGGCGCTGGCACGGCATGCTGCCGGGGAGATCGATCTGGCGCCGCCGACGTGGGTGACCCTGCATCATCTGTCCGCCGAGCGCTCCGTCACGGCTCTGCTCGAGCGCTTACGGTCGTCAGGTCCGAGGTTCTATGAGACCCACGTGGGCAAGCGGGCCGACGGCGTTCCCGTCTCGATGTGGCACGGTGACGCCGGCTACGAGGCATGGGATGCCGACGTGCCGGGGCCTCGTCACCGGCTCGTGATGTCGAGAGGCGACTTCCGCTTCGAGTACACGATCGAGGCCCCGGGGTAGCCTCAGGCCACCGCGAAGTCCTTCAGGTCGGGTGACCTCATCACTTCCCGGAAGCGCTGCATCGACCAGGGCCACGCGGCTGGGACGCCCCGATCATCGAGATACCAGCTGCTGCAGCCGGAGACCCATACGGTCTTCCTGGTGGCTTCGACCCGTTCGGCTTCGAACCGCTCCGCCGCCTCGGGGGTGGCGGAGAATTGCCGGAATTCCCCCTCGCGCACGCGCGCCACGAGCTGGAGAAAATACTCGAGCTGGATGTCTGCGACGTCGATGAGCGAGAAATTGCCGACGGGGCCGTTGGGTCCGTTGAGCATGACCAGGTTCGGAAAGCCGGGCACGCATACCGAGAGATAGGCTGATGGACGCTCGATCCACGCCTGCTCCAGGGTGACGCCCTCGTAGCCGATCAGCTCGATGGGCCGCAGGAACTGGTCGACTTTGAAGCCCGTGGCCAGCACCAGAACGTCAAGCTCGTGCAGCCGCCCGCTTGCGGTGCGCACGCCAGCGGGCTCGATTCGGTCGATGGTGTCCGTGACCAGCTCTGCGTTCGGCCGCTGAATGGCCTCGTAGTAGTTGTCGGACATGATCAGCCGCTTGCAAGCCGCCTTATAATCCGGACGGAGCTTCGCGCGCAGCACGGGGTCTTTGATGTTGTCTTCGAGGTTGGCCAGCGTCAGCGCCTCGATGGCACGGAGCGCCTCGGGATTCTCGCCCACCACGGCAGATGAGAAGCCATGCTCGAAGATTTCCATCTGTTCGGCCCGGATCCTGCGCATGGCATCCGGGTTGCGCCGGAACTCCGCTATCTCCTCCTCGGTGTAGGCCGGGTTCGGGCGCGGCATGATCCATTGGGCTGTGCGCTGGAACTGGGTAAGCTGGCCCACCTTTCCGGTAATCGCGCCGACCACCTGAATCGCGGTCGAGCCCGTGCCGATGATGCCGACGCGCTTGCCCTCGAGCGGAACCGAGTGATCCCAGCGCGCGGTATGAAAGCAGGGGCCCGCGAACGCGTCGAGCCCGGGAATGTCCGGGTACCGGGGATGGTGCAAAACGCCGGTCGCGGCCACGACGAGATCCACCACGTCCTTACGACCGTCCTTACACTCGAGATGCCACCTGCCGTCGGCGAAGACGATCCGGCAGACCTCGGCGCCCAGCACCACCTTGTCCGTCACGCCGTACTTCTCCGCGACCGTCTCGAAATACTCGAGGATCTCGCCGCCCGGCGCGCAGGTGTGCGACCACTCCGGATTCGGCTCGAAGTCGTAGCAGTAGGAATGGGATGGCACGTCGCAGGAAATGCCCGGGTAGCAGTTCTCGCGCCAGGTGCCTCCCAGCCGGTCCGCTTTCTCGTAGATCGTGAAGTTGGTGTAGCCGGCGTCACGCAGCTTGATGGCGCTGAGAATGCCTGCCATCCCGCCGCCGATGATGGCAAAAGAGAGTTCCTGCTGCCGAGCCGTGGTCTTCGTCATGTTCGCCTCGTTTTCGTGCTCCGTGTCAGATGCTGCGCCCACCGTCGACGTCGATGCTCGTTCCCGTGATCATGTCGGCCTCGTCGGAGGCGAGAAAGGCCACGGCGGCCGCGACGTCACGCGGCTCTGCCAGCCGGCCCCGGGGAATGGTGCTCACCAGTGCCGCGCGCTGATCGGCGCTGAGCTCATCCACGCCCATGGCGCCCTTCATGAACCCGGTGGCCGCTGCCACCGGGTTCACGGCGTTGACGCGTATGTTGTGCCTGGCGACTTCCAGCGCGAGTCCGCGACTCAAGGTTAGCACCGCGCCCTTGGTGGCATTGTAGGGCGTGACACCCGGCCGCGGCGCGACGGCGCCGATCGATGCGATGTTGATGATGACGCCACCGCCCTGGTCGATCATGTGTGGAATGGCGTGCTTGCAGCCGAGGAACACGCCGCGCACGTTGACCGCGAATACGGCATCGAAATCGGCAACGCTGATCTGCCACATGAGCTGGCTGCGATGAGAGTAGCCGGCATTGTTGACCAGCACGTCGACGGCGCCGAACGTGCTGTGGGCTGTTTCGACGAGCTTGCGCACGTCGTCTTCCTGCGACACGTCCGCTACCACGCAGTCCACCGGCCCGTCGCCGCGGCCGAGCTCGGCCGCGACACGTTCGAGCCGCTCGACGTCGATGTCCGAGAGGCAGACGCTGGCGCCCTCGGCGGCGAAACGCCGCGCGATGGCTTCTCCGAAGCCCGAGGCCGCGCCGGTCACGACCACGACCTTTCCGCTGAACCGGTTCATGAGTCACTCCTTCGCAGAGGTGTCCGCCGGGACGCCCCGATTGCCATGCATTGCTCGATCCCGGCCGCTGCCCTGCCTGCCTCCTCCATCATGCGCCGGAGAATGTCCGCAACCGGCAGGGCGTCCCGGACGAGGCCCTGGACCTGCCCGATGGGCTGAACCCCGCGCTCCAGGTCGCCCTCCTCGATGGCGCGCTGCATGGCGCGCTGGGCAGCCCCCATCCTCGCCAGCCGGAGCGTATGCTTTGGACCGCGGCGCAGAATGCGTCCCAGCAGACCCAGCCAGGGCAGACCCAGGTCGCGTGCCAGTTCCCGGGACGCGGCCAGAGCTGCCATCAGCCCGCCTCGCTCGCGTTCGAGGCGTTCGGTGCGCGGCGTGCGTAGCACCCGGCAGTCCATGCCGTCGAAACGGTCCGTGTAGAGGGTGTCTTCCGCCTGCTTCTCGAGCACGCGCTGAAGGGTTGCCGGATGCAACGGGCTCTCGGCCGCCGTGGCGAGCCGCGTCCCCATTGCCACCGCGCCGGCGCCGAGTGCCAGGGCGGCGACCAGACCGCGGCCGTCGCCGAACCCGCCGGCCGCAATGAGCGGAATGGATACGGCGTCTCGGATGGTCGGAACGAGCACCAGCGAGCCGACGGCGCTGCCATGGCCGGCCCCTTCGTTGCCGATGACCTGCACGGCATCGCATCCGGCCCGTGCCGCCGCACGGGCGTGGCGCGCCGTGGTAACCGTGGCGATGATCCGGCCGCCGTACTCGCGGGCGCGCGGAACCAGCCAGGCGCCATTGCCGAGTGAGAATATGATCACTGGCACCCGCTCTGCGAGAGCAACTTCCGCGTTCTCCCTGCCCGTCGGCAGCAGCAGGGGCACGCCCACCCCGAAGGGGCCATCGGTGCGTCGTCGAATCTCGTGGATGGCTTGACGGGTGGCATCGGCACTCAGCGTGGCCGTGGCCAGAACGCCGAGGCCGCCGGCTTCGCTCACGGCGGCCACCAGGGCAGGCGTGGAAACCCGAGTCATCTGCGCCAGCAGAATCGGGTGGCGGATGCCGAGCAGACGCGTCACCGCCGTGTCGAATACCGGTACGGT
>JBLRXD010000234.1:0-7247 GCA_047920935.1 Pseudomonadales bacterium
CCGCGCGGATGGCGCGGTTGAAGCCAGCCCGGATCATGAACTGACGATTGATGTCCCAGGTGCCGGCGATCTTGAAGGTGTCGGCAGTCTCACCGGTGGAGTAGTCGGAGTAGCGGTAGCCGAGATCGAGCGCCAGCGATTCCACCCCTCGAGCCCCCTCTACCAACGGAACGCTGGCTTCGACGTAGAATTCCGTGACACGGTAGCCAACGTCGTCCACCGCCAGGGTGGCGCCGCCCTGACCGGCACCCTCGCCGCCGGTAAAGCCCTGGTCCGGATTGAAGTAGAGATTGATGTCCATCCAGTCGACGCCCAGCACCACGTCCACGCCGCTGGTGGCGGTGGGCAGCGTCCATCCGTAGTCACCCAGGCTGCCCTGGACGTACCCCGACAGCACCGCCTGATCGGTCGTGCCTCGGGCGAACAGCGGCAATACCAGATAGTCGATCATGTCCTGGGTCACCGCTCCCGTTTGAAAGATGTTCCAGGGAACGCAAGCCGGGTCGGCACCCGTCAACACCGATCTGCACACCGGCGCGCCGGTTTCCGGATCGACCACGGCGTCGAGCGCGCGTTCGATCCGGGTGATGGACAGGTCGTTCTGATAGGTGTTCTGCATCGTCACCTCGGCATACTGCGCCGACACGTCGTAACGCCAGGTGGGATCGATGTCGCCGCGCGCCCCGAGCACGCCGCGGAAGGTGGTGTGGCGCAGATCCTGCTGGCGCGGCCCGCCTTCGACGTTGCGTCGGCCGATGAACATCACCTGCTCATCCCCCGCGGTGAGACCGTAGTCTCCGCAGACCGCCTGGAACTGCTGCTCCGACAGGAAGGGATTGCCGCAGTTGAGGGTGTCGGTGATGAAGAATGCGCCGGACGGTGCGATCTGGCTCACCGTCTGGTTGTCCATGAACATCAATTCCGAGTAGACGGTGAGGTTGTCGTTGAAGGCGTAGTGCGCGAACGCCCCAGCCGTGTAGCGCTCGTCCGGGCGCTGCCAGTAGTTCAGCGGGCCGAAGTTGTAGGTCGTCAGGCCGGGCACGAACTGATCGCCCTGCACGTTGAACGCGAAGCTCGGGCCGAGGCCTGCCGCCGGCAGCACGCCGAAGTCGGAGAACGAGCCTTCCGCGGAGGTTGCCGAGCCGAAGCAGGCGGTAGCCGTGGCATTCAGCGCGCAGCCGCTGTAGTCGCGTGCGCCCTGGGTCACCGCATCGACGTTGCGGTAGGTGGCGTAGGCCGTGACGTTGCCGCGGCCGTCTTCCAGATTGCCGCCGATGATCAGCGAAAAGTCGGAGATGTCGCCGTCGTTGTTCCTGCCCCGCGGCACCTCGAAGCCTTCTGCCGCGATGAGCTGTTGGATCCGCCGGTTTTCGTTCCTGTGGCTGTACTGGCTGAACTGGTAGTCGAGTTGCACCCCCTGGAAGTCGTCCTGGAGGATGAAGTTCACCACGCCAGCCACCGCGTCGGAGCCGTAGACGGAAGATGCGCCGCCCGTCAGCACCTCGACCCGCTCGATCAGCGCGCCCGGAATCTGATTGACGTCGCTGACCTCGCCGCCCTGCAACGGCGACCCGGGAGGCAGCCTCCGGCTGTTGACCAGCACCAGGGTGCGGGCGGGGCCGAGGTTGCGCAGGTTGATGGTCGCCTTGCCGGTAGATCCGTTGGAAATGCCCGTGCTCTGTTCGGTGTACACCTGGGGCAGATAGCGCATGAAGTCTTCGACTCGGTTGCGTTAGCGTAACTGTCCGGAAACAAAGCGCTTTTACCTTGGTAAACTCGCTGGATCATGGCGGTACGGTTGGCGCACGCCGTGCGTCGTGCGTGCAACGCAGTGAACGGCGGTGAACGAGGGCGGTGCGAATGAGCGAACCACGCCTCTGGTCTGCGGCGGGTGCCGGGCGATCAGCCTTGCTGGGCGGCCTGGTGGCGCTGTGGCTGCTCGGCGGCTGCAGCACCACCATCATCCCGCGCGCAGACGTGGAGCAACCGGCTACCGTGTACGTGGTCGACAAAGGCCGTACGCCCAGCTTGGTGATCCCCAGCAGCGGCGGGGGCCTGGTGCGCTACGCGTACGGCGAGTGGCACTGGTACGCGCTCCGCGAGACGGGCTTGTTCCGTGGCGCAGCGGCCTTGCTGTGGCCCACTCGGGGCGCTCTCGGGCGCGAACGGCTGCGAGGGCCGGCAACGCTTTCGACCGTCGAGCGTCACATCCCCGGTGCCGAGGAGATTCACCCGCTCACGGTGGAGCTCGCGCTGGTGCGGGAGTTGCAGCAGCACCTCGACGGGCTCTACCAAGCCCATCGCGAGACGGAGGTCTACGCGCACGACGTGCGGCTGCACTTCGTGCACCACCCGCGACGCTACAGCTGGTTCTGGAACTCCAACCACATGGTGGCCGCGTGGGTCCGCGACCTGGGCTGCGACACTCGCGGTCTGTCGTTCCTGTCACAGTGGGATGTTGAGGCAGCGACGCCGTAGCTGGTCACCGGTGCGCCGCGTCCTGGTCGGTGGTGTCGCCGGCAATCGTCTCGCCCGCCTGCCGGGCCCGTTGCAGCAGGCTGGATTCGTCGCCGGGCAGATGCCGCATGGCCAGCAGCAGGAAGAGCACCGCTAAGGCGCTCACCGTAAGCCCGATGAGGATGGCATGGCCGAGATGGTCGTCGAGGGTGCCGCTGATCTGGCCGATGGTGTAGGGGCCAAGGGCAAGCCCCAGAAAGGTCACCGTCAGCAGGTACACGGCCCCGCAGGTGGCGCGCATGCGCGGCAGCACCAGATCCTGCAGGGTCGAAGCGCCCGGTCCGATCCACATGGCCGCCACCATGGTCAGCGGAAAATTGACCACGTAGGCCACCAGCTTCGACTCGGCGGTGAACACCACATAGCCCAGCGGCAAAATCGCGACCGCAACGAACATGCCGACCCACAGCCGGCCGTTGACGTGGTTCTGCCGCAAGCGGACGCCGACGATGCCACCCACGGTCACACCGAGGAAGCCGGCGGCGGCTGCGGTACCGCCGAGCACCGCGCCCGCCTCGGCGGTGGAGATGCCATGAGCGCGGATGAAGTAGGGCGCCGTCCAGTAGCCGACGCCGTAGCCGACGAAGGCGATGGCGCCGAAGGCGAGCGCGGCGTAGCGCATGGCGCGGGTGCGCAGAATCAGCGTGAACGTGGATGCATCCCGTCGCGCCAGGGCCTGCCCCCACGAGAAGGTGGCGTACAGGCCGATGGCCATGGCGATCCACTGCGCCGGCGAGCCCAGCCACGCGATCAGCAACGCGGCGATGATCGCCAGTATCGCGGCCGCGGTGAGATTCACGGCGAAGCCCCGGGGGCCGGCGCGGGTCGCCCAGAGGTGGTAGAGGGTGAACGGCGGCACCACGGCTCGCAGTTCCAGAAAAAACACCCGGAACGGGTGCGGCTCCGGCGGCGTGAACACGCCGTCGGCCATGCCGCGGATAGGCTCTCGCAGGGTCGCCACCCACAGTGCCAGCAGCAACCCTGGCAAGCCGACGGCGAAGAACGCCACTTGCCAGCCCATCAGGCCGAACGGCGCGGTGCCGGCAGGGTAGGCGGCGTCCCAGTTGTCGACGATGGCGCCGCCGATGCCGAGCGACAGGCCGGCGCCCACGTAGATGCCGCTCGAGTAGATCGCGAGCACCGTGGCTCGGTAGCGGCCGGGAAAGTAGTCGCCGAGCATGGAGAACGCCGCTGGCGTCGCGCTGGCTTCGCCGATGCCCACGCCGATGCGGGCCGCGCCGAGCTCGCCGAAGTTGCGCGCCAGCCCCGACAGAGCGGTCATGGCGCTCCAGAACCCCAGGCCGATGGCGATGAGTTTGCGGCGATCCCAGACGTCCGCCAGGCGGCCCAGAGGCAGCCCGAACACCGCGTAGAATACGGCGAAGGCGGTGCCGTAGAGGAACCCCATCTGCGCATCGCTCAGCCCGAGATCGGCGCGGATGGCTTCATTGAGGATCGACAGGATCTGGCGGTCGAGGAAATTGAAGATGTAGACGAGAAACAGCACCCCGAGCACGTAGCGTGCATAAGGGCCGCCAGGTTTGGACATGTCCGCCAACGCGGCAGCATGGCTGCCCGCGTCTGTGGCTTCACCCTCGTGGCGGGAAGCGGCGCTGCCAGGTGAGTCGCTCATGAGGATGTCCCTGCCGGGAGTCCGCGACCACGACTGGCGCCACGGCTCAGTTTTCGATACCAATAGGGCCCCGTCAAGAATACGCAGGGCTGCTGCCGAATGCAGCCCGTGCCGGGTTTGGGCGCACGAGTGTCGGAATGTCCGACAAAAACGGCTGCGCCCCCGGCCACATCCGGCCGAACGAATGCATTATCGTGAGTTCAAATGATCCACATGAATCCCGTCCCCATCCATCTGCCACGGCTCGTGGCGTCACTGCTGGCGGTCGTGCTGCTGACGGTCGGGCTGATGACCGCGGGATGCGGCGAAGCCTCGTCATTGCCCGCGGCAGCTTCCAACGCCGATGCCGCCGCGGCCGATCGCGTGCGCAGCGAGCGCACGTTCCCCGTGCAGGCGCTGAACGTGGCGCCGCGCGATCTGTCTCGGGTGATCCAGCTGTCCGCCATCGTCGAGCCGATGCGCCGCATCCAGCTGGCGGCACGCACTGATGGCGTGCTCACGGAGTTGTTGGTGGAAGAGGGTGATCAGGTGGAGGCCGGGGCGGTGCTGGCGCGCATCGACGTGCGTGAGCATCGAGCGGAGCTGGCGCGCGCCCGTGCCCGGCTGGATGAGCAGCAATCGGCCTACCAGCGCATGCGGCGATTGCGCGAGCGCGAGGTGGTGGACGTGGCTTCTTACGAGGCGGCGCGAGCCGGCTTGGGAATCGCTCAGGCGGAGGTGCAGTTGTGGCAGGCGCGCAGTGACTTCGGCGTGCTCGAGGCGCCGCTGGCAGCTACGGTAGTGGAACGGCACTTCGAGCCCGGCGAGGCGGTGGGCAGGCACCAGCCGGTGTTCACTCTGGCAGATCTGCAGACTCAGGTGATCCGTCTGGGCGTCTCGGAGTTGGACGTTGGCGGCATCGACAGAACGGTACCGGTGGAAATCACCGTAGATGCCCTGGGGGACGGGCCGCCGCTCACGGGCACCGTGCGCCGGATCTTCCCAGCCGCCGATGCCGACAGCCGGCTGGTGACCGTGGAGGTGCAATTGGCCGATGCCGCCGCCCGCGGCGTTCGCCCTGGCTATCTGGCGCGGGCACGGCTGATCGTCGATCGGCGCCCGGACGTGCTGGCGGTACCCATCAACAGCGTGGCCGAAGCCCAGGAGACCGGCGCCTATGTCATGGTCATCAACGGCAACAGCCGCCTCGAGCGGCGAGCGGTAGACGCGGGCGTGGCCCGCGGCCTGTGGCGTGAGATCGTCGCCGGCCTCGAGCCCGGCGATCGGGTGGTCGCGTCGAATCCCATGGAGTTGCGCGAGGGGTCGGCGGTGCGCATCGTCGGCTGGGCCGGGTAGCGTGGCGGAGCCGGCAGACGATCGCGGCGCGGATCCCGCTCGCGGCACCCGCTACTACCGGGGCCTGACCCACGCCGCCATCCAGCGGCCGGTGGGTACCCTCGCCATCGCATCGGTGGTGCTGATGCTCGGCCTGTTTTTCATCGGCCGGCTGGCGGTGAACCTGCTGCCGGAAGTGGAGTTTCCCCTGGTCACCGTTACCGTCAATTACCCCGGGGTCGCCCCGGAAGTGATGGAGGAGCAGGTGACGCGGGTGCTCGAGCGCAACCTGTCGGCCACCGAGGGCCTCATCAACCTCTCCAGCCGTGCCTCGGAAGGGCGCACCAACGTCAATCTCCAGTTCGAGTACGGCACCGATCTCGACATCGCCATGCAGAATGCGGCGCGCCTGCTGGAAACCGCGCGCCAGCAGTTGCCTCGGGACATCGACCCGCCGCGGTTGCGCAAGCGCGACCCCGGTGAGTGGCCGGTCTGGCAGGCCGGCCTGTCGTCGGCAACCCGATCGCCGCTGGAAGTTCGTGACTGGGTGGATCAGCGTCTGCTGCCGCAGCTGCAGAGCATCGAGGGCATCGCTACGGTGGAAGCCGTGGGCGGCCAGGTGCGCGAGATCGAAGTCGTACTCGACCAGCAGCGGCTGCGTTCCTACGGGCTGACGCTGACCCAGGTGGCGGAGCAACTGGCGCTGGAGAACGTCAACATCGCCGCTGGCAACGTCACCTCCGAAGGCTTCGACGTCATGGCCCGCACCGACGGCAGGTTCCGCTCTCCCGAGGAGATCGCCAACGTGCTGCTGAATCTGCCGGGCAGCCAGCAACGCGTGCGCTTGAGCGAGATCGCCGAGGTGCGCGACGGTTTTCGCGAGCAACGGGTGTTCGTGCGCCTCAACGACGTGCCGGCGACTCAGCTGTCGGTGTTCAAGTTGCCCGGCGCGAATACCGTGGCGGTGGTCGACCACATTCAGGCGACCATGAACCAGCTGCGGCGCTCCGGCTTCATACCGGCGGACATCGAGTGGGAAACCACCCGGGATGGCGCGTTCTTCGTGCGCGATTCCCTGCGAGCGGTGTCGGTGGCGGCCGCTGCCGGCGCCGGCCTGTCGATGCTGGTGGTGCTGGCGTTTCTCGGCTCGCTGCGCAAGAGCTTCATCATCGGCCTGTCGATCCCGTTTGCGGTGCTGGCGACCTTCGTGCTGATGGGGTGGGGCGGGCTGACGCTGAACGTGATCAGCCTTGGGGGGCTGGCGCTGGGTGTCGGGCTGCTGCTCGACAACGCCATCGTCATGCTCGAGAACGTCAGCCGACATCAGACCAGGCTCGGCAAGCCGCCGCAGCAGGCGGCACACGAGGGCGCCGACGAGGTGATTTCCGCCATAACCGCCGGCACGCTGACGAATCTGGCCGCGGTGGCGCCGTTCCTGCTGGTGACCGGATTCGCGGCGTTGATCTTCCGCGAGCTGATCCTCACCATCTCCTTCGCCGTGCTGGCGTCACTGGCGGTCGCCCTGACGGTGGTGCCCATGCTCGCCGCGCAGCTCGGCCGCATCAGGTTTCGCTCGGGTCTCGACCGGTCACGCGGCTATCGATGGTTCAACGGCGGCGTGGAATGGCTGGTCGCCGGCTATCGGCGCGCACTGGCCGCCATGCTGGTCTGGCGCTGGGCGGTGCTGGCCAGCGTGATCGCCGTCTTCGCCGGCAGCCTGCTGCTGGTGGACCGCCTCGGCAACGAGTTCCTGCCGCAGCTCGATGACGGTCGCATCAGCATC
>JBLRXD010000235.1:0-7153 GCA_047920935.1 Pseudomonadales bacterium
TCCCGACCTTCTGGTTCGTAGCCAGACACTCTATCCAACTGAGCTACGGGCGCGGAAAGGCGCGCTATTATCTGGAAGCGCCTATGGCGCGTCAAGGAAACCACGTTCCGAAAGGAGCAGCTGGGCTTGGCCAAGCCCGGCGCCTCTGAGATCATAGGCTTATGAAAGAGACTGTAGATCAAGACAAAAAATTCCGCGGCTGGCGGCTGCTCGGCGCGTTGGCGGTGGTCATCGTCGTCCTGGCGATCACCAGCTTCATCGTCGACTGGGTGGTGATCGGGCCGCTGGAAGGCCGCATGTTCTGAGGCTGCGCCGCGGTCCTCACCAGCTGTTGCGCAGCTCCCGCAGACGCAGAAACACCTCCCGCGGTGACGGCTGCTCCGGCAGGTCGGGAAACGCCTTCTGTAGCTCCGCGATCACCACCGGATTGGTCAATCGGAAGAAGGTGTTGATCTCCTTTTCCAGCCCGAGGTTCGTCACCATCGGGCGCTCCGGGTCGTGCCCGGCCTCGATCTCGCCCAGCAACGCCCGGGCACGAGCGTTGTCGGGCTCACGGTCCAGCGTAAAGCGCAGGTTGTTTGCGATGTAGTCGTGCCCCGGGTAAATCCGCGTGTCGTCCGGCAGTTGCGCGAGCTGTGAAACGAACGTCTCGTACAGTTCGTTGGGATGGCCGCCGTTGTGACAGTTGCCTGCGCCGGCATTGAACAAGGTGTCGCCGGAGATCAGAGCTGGCGCATCGGTCTGCGACAACACGCAGACATGGCTCATGGTGTGGCCCGGCGTATCCAGCACCAGCAGTTCCACCGAACGGCCCACATTGATGACATCACCGGCAGCCAGGCCGCGGTCCATGCCGGGAATGGTGCCGGCGGCCTTGTGGTGCGCCAGCAGACGCGCCCCGGTGGCTTCGATGATCGGTGCATTGCCGCCGATGTGATCGCCGTGCTCATGGGTGTTGAGCACCTGAGTGATGTCCCAGCCCTGAGATTTGGCGCGCTCCAGGCACTTGCGGTGGTCGAGCGGGTCTACGGCCATCGCTTCGCCCGACTCCGGGCAGACGATCAGGTAATTGAAGTTCCTGTAGGCGTTTCCTGTCCAGATCTGCTCGACGATCATTGCTGGCTCCTCGCGATTGACGAATTGCAACGCCCCCGGCACCAACTACAATGCGCGCTTTTTGGCCAGGGGGCACACCATGGCGAACGAAATCCGTCGCAGCATTGCTGTGCTCATTATGACCTTCGGCGCCGGCGGGTTACAGGCCGACGTGCTCAATCTGCACGACGGCACCCGGCTGGTCGGTACCATCGAGGCGATGTCCGCTTCCGAGGTGAAGCTCTCTGGCACCTTTGCCGGTGAGCTCAAGGTGCCGCGAGATCTGCTGGCCACCGTCAGAGCGAGCACCCCGTCACCCTGCAACTCAGCAACGGCGCTTACCTGACCGGGCGCCTGGGTTCGTCCGAGAGCGGCGTTGTGACGGTGGAAGTCGATGGCCTGGGCGCGCGCCAGGTGCCGTTCGGCGACATCAAGGCAATCTATCGGGAAGATCCCCAGACGGTGCAGCGCCGCCAACTGGCGGTGCGCGTTACGGCCGAGGCGAACGTCGGCATCACCTTCAGCAATGGTTCCGGTTCAACAGCGTCAACCTCGAGAGCGACGAATTCGCCGATCTCGACCTGCGCGCTGCGCTGGCCGCCGGCATGGGCTATCAGTTCTTCGATACCCCCTCCCGCTCGCTGTCGCTGGAGATCGGTCCCAGCTACATCAACGAAAATTTCAACCTGGCGGAAGACGACAGCTTCCTCGGCTCCAGATGGGCCATCAACTACGAGCAGCGAATCTGGAACGGGCTGAGCTTTTTTCACTTCAACGACGGCTTGCTCGGCCTCGAGGAATCCGGTCAGCTGACCATCCGGTCGAGAACCGGCCTGCGTATGAGCGTGACCGAGCGCGTAATCGCCCGCCTGCAGACGACGCTCAACTGGGACAACAACCCACCGCCCGACACCGCCAGCACCGACGTCGAACATGCGCTGACCATCGGCTACCGGTTCTGATCAGAAGTAGAACAGCAACGCGAGCGTAAGACCGACGTAGATGGCGATGGTGAGCCAGAAACGCGCCGGTTCCTCACCGCGGGTAATGGTCCGCCCCCAGGCCCGATGCTTAGCGAACACCGCGCCCGAAAAAGCCGCATAGGCCGTGTAGCCACCGAGCAGCAATCCGAGGGTCGCGAATATTCCTGACATCGACTCTTTCCATCGTAGCCCTGCCGGTACTATAGAAGACGAACTCACCATAAACTGGGAACAGCCTCGGAAATCCCCTATAGCGCGCGCCGGGGCACGCTGGGGATAGTATCGGACGATGAAGAAAGAGCCCCGAATCAAGCAACTGATGACCCCGTTTCCCCACGCCATCGAGCGCGGCGCAGGGGTTCTGGAAGCTCGCAAGCTGATGCTCGAGCATCGCATTCGACATTTGCCGGTGATGCACAACCACGAGTTGGTCGGGCTGATTTCCGACCGCGACATCAAACTGATGCTGGGGCCGGAGTTCGACTACCCAAGCCCCCGCGACCTCAGCGTCGACGAAGTCATGGTCGAAAATCCCTACGTGGTCGATCTGGACACGGCGCTGCGCACCGTGCTCAGGCACATGGCCGATGCGCACATCGGCACCGCCTTGGTCACCAAATCCGGCAGGCTGGCTGGCATCTTCACCGCCACCGACGCCTGTCGCCATTTCGCCGAGTGGCTGGAGCACGAGTTCCCGCCGCCCTCGGACGGAACCGACGCCGCGTAGCCTCGGCCGCGTAAACTCGGGCCCGCGTTGCTCCGGTCCGGGGTAGCCGATTCCGAGCGTTTGCGGCACCATCGCGCAATTCCAACCGGGGCGCCTAAATGACCTACCTTCACGACACGCTGGAAAGCCTGCGCCGCAGCAGTCCGGCCCAGGCCGAGTTCTACCAGGCCGCCGAAGAGGTGCTGGAATCGCTGCAGCCGCTGATCGAGCGCGACCCGCGCTACATCAGCCACGGCATCATCCAACGTATCGTCGAGCCCGAGCGGCAGATTCTGTTCCGCGTCACCTGGATCGACGACCGGGGCCAGGTGTGCGTCAACAAGGGCTATCGCGTTCAGTTCAACTCGGCGCTCGGCCCTTACAAGGGCGGGCTCAGATTCCATCCCACGGTCACCTCCGGGGTCATCAAGTTTCTGGGCTTCGAGCAGATATTCAAGAACGCGCTCACCGGCTTGCCCATCGGCGGTGGCAAAGGTGGCGCCGATTTCGACCCCAAGGGTCGCTCCGACGGCGAGATCATGCGCTTCTGCCAGGCGTTCATGACGGAATTGCAACGGCACATCGGCGCGGTCATCGACGTGCCCGCCGGCGACATCGGCGTCGGCAGCCGTGAGATCGGCTACCTGTATGGCCAGTACCGGCGGCTCACCGGCAGATACGACGGCGCGCTCACCGGCAAGGGGCTTTCCTGGGGGGGCTCATTGGGCCGAACCGAAGCCACCGGCTACGGCTGCGTCTACTTCGCCGAGAACATGCTGGCCGACCGCGGGCGCGACTTCAACGGCATGACCTGCCTGGTTTCCGGCGCCGGCAATGTGGCCATCTACACCATCGAGAAGCTCCACCAGCTTGGCGCCAAGGCGGTTACCTGCTCGGATTCCACCGGCACCCTCTACCATGCGGCCGGCATCGATCTCGACACCCTCAAGCCCCTCAAGGAGCGCCACCGGAAGTCTCTGGTGCACTACCTCGAGGCGCATCCCGATGCGCAGTTCACACCCATTGCCGACTACCCCAACGACGGTCACACGGTTTGGCGCTATCCCGCCGATGCCGCCTTCCCGTGCGCCACACAGAACGAGCTCACGGCGGCGGACGCCGAGGCTCTGCTGTCCAACGGCGTCATCTGTGTCAGCGAGGGGGCCAACATGCCGAGCATGGCCAGCGCCGTCGATCGGCTCCTCGAAGCCGGCATTGCCTACGGTCCGGGCAAGGCGGCCAACGCCGGCGGCGTCGCCACCAGCCAGCTGGAGATGCAGCAGAACGCCAGCCTCACTCAGTGGAGCATGGCGGAAGTGGATACGCATCTGCGGGACATCATGGCGGGCATCTACCAGCGCGCCAGAGACACGGCGGCGGAGTTCGGCGAACCCAACAATCTGGTGCTCGGCGGCAACATCGCCGGCTTCCGCCGGGTAGCCGACGCCATGATCGACCAGGGGATCGGCTGAGGCTGGCGATACGGGTTGTTGGTCACAGCGGCCAGATCCACAGCAGCGCCGGCACGCTGACGGCGACCACGAGAATTTCCACCGGCAGCCCCAGACGCCAGTAATCACCGAAGCGAAACCCTCCGGGGCCGAGGATCAAGGTGTTGTTCTGATGGCCGATGGGGGTGAGAAAGGCGCACGAGGCGCCAATGGCCACCGCCATCAGGAACGAATCGGCGCTGACCCCCAGTTGCATCGCGGCGCTGATGGCGATGGGGCACATCACCGCCGCGGTGGCGGCGTTGTTCATGAAATCCGACAACGTCATGGTGACCACCAGAACCAGCGTCAGGGCGATGATCGGATGTCCCTGGGCGATGCCGTCCAGCAACACCCGGGCCAGAAGGTCGGCGGCGCCCGTGGTCGCCATTGCCGCCGCTACGGGAATCAGGCTGCCCAGCAGCACGATCACCGGCCAGTCGATGGCGTCGTAAATATTGCGCGGCGGCACGATGCGTAACGCCATGTAGGCCAACATGCCAGCAGTGAAGCTCACGGCCGCGGGCAGCAGGCCGAACGCCGCTCCGGCGATGGCGCTGAGCATCACCACGGTAGCGAGCATGGCCTTACGCTTGTCCGGGATGCGCACCGCGCGTTGCGCCAGCGGCACGCAGTGGTGCTCGCTGGCGAATGCGGAAAGGGCTTCGCTTCCTCCCTGCATCAGCAATACGTCACCGGACATGATGCGCGTGGAGCGCAGACGGCTGATGGAACGGCGCCCCTGTCGAGAGATGGCCAGCAGGTTGAGCCCGTAGCGGGTACGCAGCATCACGTCGCTGGCGCTGCGGCCGATCAGCCTGGATCCCGGCATGGCGACCAGTTCCTGCAGGGTGATCTCTCTGCCATCGCGGCTGCGGCCGTCGCCATCGGAGTGGTGCTGCGCCTTTTCGGCCGCGCCATCGTGGCCACCGACCAACGGCCCGGCGGATCGATGCGCGTCGCCCGGCGCCGCCACGGCAGGCTCGGCGTCCGGGTCCTCCGCTTCCGGTTGCGGATCCGGTTCCTCCGGCGCCACCTCTTCTTCGAGCTTAAGCCCCAGGTTCGCCAGGATTCCGGCAAGCGCTTCGGGATCCGCCTCGATGATGAGAATGTCTCCCCGTCGCAACACCCGGCCCGGATTGGGCGCGGAGACGTGGACGTCGTTGCGGATCATGCCGACGATTTGCGCGTCGGCCTCTTCCAGTTGCGCTTCCACCTCCCGCAGGGTGGCGCTGATCACTTTGCTTAGCTCGGTAACGCGGACTTCCGTGAGGTAGGTGCCGGTATCGAAGGAGGCCGCGCTCGCCGCCTGGCGGGCGGGCACGATGCGCCAGCCGACGCCGAGGATGAAGGTGATGGCGACCCCGAGGACGATCAGCCCCACCGGGCTGAAGTCGAACATGGCGAAGCTGCCCATGCCCGTCTCCGCTCGAAACGCCGACACGATGAGATTGGGCGGCGTGCCGATGAGCGTGGTCATGCCACCGAGAATGGTGCCGAACGCCAACGGCATCAGCACCTTGCCGGGCGGCAACTGATGACGGTTGGCTACGTGAACGGCTACCGGCATCAGCAGGGCCATGGCGCCGACGTTGTTCATGAATGCAGAAAGGAACGCCCCCAGCCCCACCAGCGCGGCAATGGTGACGGTCGGGCCTGCCGCCGACGGCACCACCCGCTGCGTGAGCGCATCGACGGCGCCCGAAGTCTGCAGCCCGTAACTGAGCACGAGCACCGCGGCCACCGTGATCACCGCCGGATGCCCGAAACCGGCGAACGCCTGCTCCGCCGGCACCAGACCGGTTGCGACGCACGCCAGCAGCGCGCCCAGAGCAACCATATCGTGGCGCCAGCGCCCCCACAGGAACATGGCTACGGTGGCTGCCAGCACCCCGAAGATCAGCAATTGCTCGAACGTCATCCGTCTATCGGCCCCTGAACCAAACAAGCGGCTGCCGCACCAGTATACTGGCCGCCGTCGCGCGGCAACGATGACGCCGCCATTGGCTGGGTGCAAGTGCGGCGACCGGACCAGGAGGGCACCATGATCATGCAGCAGCGCGCCCCGTCGGGTCGGGGCCAGACAATTTCCGGGACCGCGGCGGTTTGAGCCAGCCGCGCCGCTACACGCTGCCCGCCGATTGGCCCTTCGACGTCCGCCGCAGCCCGTTCTTCTACGGCTGGGTGATCTGGCTGCTGTCTACCCTCGGGTTTCTGATGAGCGTTCCCGGGCAGACCATGGGCATGGCGGTCTTTACCGACCCATTCATGGACGCCTTCGGATTATCGCGCACCGAACTCTCCAGCGCCTACTTCTTCGGCACCCTCGGCAGCAGCCTGTTTCTGACCCGTGCCGGCCGCTGGTACGATCGCCATCAGGCCCGCACGCTGATGTGCGGCTCGAGCTTGCTGCTGGGCGTGGTTCTGGTGCTGATCAGCGGCATCGACAGCGTCGTCGCTTGGTTGCCGCCACAGATCGCCGCCGTTGGTGCCTTCAGCCTGATTCTGGTCGGCTACTTCGGCGTGCGCTTCGGGGGCCAAGGGGTGCTCACCAGTGCCTCGCGCAACGTGCTGCTGATGTGGTTCGATCGCCGCAGGGGCCTGGTCTCCGGGTTCCGTGGCGTGTTTGTCTCGTTAGGATTCTCGCTGGCGCCACTGATCCTGGCGCTGATGATCGACCAGTGGGGTTGGCGCGGTGCCCTGTGGGTGATGGCGGTAACGGTCGGCGTGGCCTTCCCCCTGCTGTGCCTGATCGCCGTGCGCGACACGCCGGAAAGCTGCGGCCTGCTGCCGGACGGCGTCGACGCCGCCGAGCATCTGCGCAACCCGCCCCCGCCGGCGGCGCCCGCTCATTCTCAACACGGGCCGGACCCGTGATC
>JBLRXD010000236.1:0-7136 GCA_047920935.1 Pseudomonadales bacterium
GCCCGGCGGCGCCAGCCGAGCGCCGCTACCGGCCCACCGCCGCACTGCTGCGGACCCTGGCGCGGGCAGCCTTTGCCGCCGTGGTGATGGGGCTGACGCTGGCGGTGCTGCTGCCGGAGCCCGCCGAGTGGTTGGAGGTCGATGTGTGGCAGCGCGCCTGGTGGCTGTTGCTTGCGGTGCCGAGCGGCGCGGCGCTCTACCTGTTGCTGCTGGTGGCTACCGGTGAACGCCCGAGAGGTTTAATGCATCGTGTTTAGTTCGCAAGCGTCCGTATAATGCCGCCCATGGAAGTGATCGTCGGCCTGCACAACATCAAACCCCGGCACGAGGGCTGCGTGCTGACCATCGGCAGTTTCGATGGCGTGCATCGCGGTCATCGCATGCTGCTCGAGAGGCTGGTGGAGAAGAGCCGTGAGTTGGGCGCGCCCAGCATGCTGCTCACCTTCGAGCCGACCCCGCGGGAGTACTTTCGCGGCGGCGTGGTGCCGTCGCGGCTGACTCGCTTTCGCGAGAAGATCACCCTGCTCGGCACCACCGACCTCGACCGGGTTCTGTGCCTGCCGTTCAACGAGACCACCGCCAATACCCCGGCGGAGTGGGTGGTCGACGAGTTGCTCGCCAAGCGGCTGGGCGTGCGCTACTTGATGGTCGGTGACGACTTTCGTTTCGGCAAGGGCGCCCGTGGTGACTACACCATGCTGCAACGCGCCGGTGATCGCTATGGCTACGGCGTCACTCAGATGGGCACGCTGACCGTCGACGACGCGCGCGTCAGCAGCACGCGGGTGCGCGACGCGCTGTGGGAAGGGAATTTCCCGCTCGCCCAGGAGTTGCTCGGCCACGCCTACTTCATGATGGGGCGGGTGGTATACGGTCGTCAGCTCGGCCGGCAGCTCGGCGTGCCCACCGCCAACATCCGCCTGCAGCGCTACCGGACTCCGGTGGAAGGCGTGTTCGCGGTGACCGTCAAAGGTCTCGGGCG
Organism: Pseudomonadales bacterium; assembly: GCA_047920935.1. Taxonomy (GTDB): domain Bacteria; phylum Pseudomonadota; class Gammaproteobacteria; order Pseudomonadales; family Azotimanducaceae; genus UBA7803. Next base: position 983 of record JBLRXD010000236.1, read on the forward strand.
CGAGTACCAGGGCATCGCCAACGTCGGCATCCGGCCCACGGTGGACGGCAAGGAGCCGCTGCTCGAGGTGCACATCTTCGACTTCGCCGGCGATATTTACGGCGAGTTGCTGACCGTGGAGTTCAAGCACAAGATGCGCGACGAGCGCACCTTCGACAGCCTCGATGCGCTGAAAGCCCAGATCGAGCGCGACATCGTCCGTACCCGCGAGTGGTTTGCGCATGCTTAAGTGGCTGTGGCTCGGCGCCGCCGTGGCAATGCTCGATCAGCTGACCAAGGCTGTGGTGATGAGGTTGCTGGAACTCGGCGATCTGGTGCCGGTGCTGCCGTTCCTCAGTTGGGTACGCTGGCACAACGAAGGCGCCGCCTTCTCCATGCTCAGCGACGCCGCCGGCTGGCAGCGCTGGTTCTTCATTGTCCTCGCGGTGGGCTTCGTGGCGTTCATCATCTACGAACTGCGCCGCTTGCCCGAAGATCACAAGCTCATGGGCTGGGTCTACGGGCTCATCGCCGGTGGGGCGGTAGGCAATCTGATCGACCGGGTGGCGCACGGTCATGTGGTCGATTTCGTGCTGCTCCACTATCAGCAGTACTACTTTCCGGCTTTCAACATCGCCGACATGGCCCTGACGTTCGGCGCGACGTTGTGGATCATCGCCATGGTGCGCGAGCACCTGCGCGAGCGGAAACAACAGGCGTCGTCGTGAGCGGTCTCATCACCCGGGGCTCCGACCGCCGCATCACCGACAACGTCCGCGTGACCCTGCACTTCGCGCTGCTGCTGGAAACCGGTGAAGAGGTGGACACCACCCGTCGCGGCCGGCCGGCAACCTTTGAGATGGGCGACGGGCAGTTGCTGCCCGGCTTCGAGCAGGCCCTGCTGGGTATGAAGGCGGGTGATGATGCCCAGATCGTCATCGAGGCGGCACAGGCATTCGGCGAGCATAATCCCAAGAACGTGCAGCTGCTCGAGCGCGAGCGGTTTGCCGGCCAGGAGCTCGAGCCCGGCCTGATGATGTCGTTTGCCGCCCCGGATGGCGAGCTGCCGGGCGTGGTGCGCCGGGTGTTCGACCGTACCGTGGAGGTCGATTTCAACCATCCGCTGGCGGGCCGCCGGATCGTCTTCGACGTCTCCATCCTGGCGGTGGAAGACCCGCTGCCACCAGCCGACGACCACTCGTCGGGCGAATAGCGCCGCTGGTCGATGTCTCATGGGTCAGGTGGTCACCGGCTCCTATGCTTTCCTCAGGTATGTCGTAGGATCAGGGAATGCGTGAAGCCGGTTTTACCCTCGTAGAGCTGATGATTGCGGTGGCTATTCTTGCCATCATCGCCGCGGTGGCGATGCCCATCTACAACCAATACACCCAGCGCACGTTTCGCGCCGAGGCCCAGGCCGACCTGATGAACTGCGCCCAGGGTATGGAGCGCTACGCGGCGGTGAACTTCGACTATGAAGGCGCCGATCTGGTGTTCGACACGATCTGCAATCCACGCTCCGTCGATCGCTACACCATCACTGTCGAGGACGTCGAACCCGACCGGTTCACCCTCAGGGCAGAGCCCATCGGCCAGATGGCCGGCACCGGTGACCTCACCTACGACAACACCGGGGCCCGCACCTGGAACGGCAACGACTCCTGGGATGAGTAACGCCTGCGGGCTGCTCCCAGCGCAGCGACCGTTGGTCCGATAAAACCCTGCCGCTCGTCGGCAACCCCATTAGCTTCCATGTCTGCCTGCCTATAGTGCCTGCTGGCGTGCGCCGGCCTGGCATTGGCGGACGCCACACCCTGGAGGTGGGAGAGGATGCGCAAACAGATGCGGCCTGATAGCAGCAAAAAAAAAGGCTTCACGGTGGTGGAGCTCATGGTCAGCCTGGCAGTGGCGGCCATCCTGATGAGCATGGCGATACCCGCGTTCAACGAATTCATCCAGCAGCGCACCATGGCCGCGCGAGGCAACGACTTCGTGCTGGCGGTGACCTATGCCCGCAGCGAAGCCATCCGCCGCGGCGGTATCGTCAGCGTGCAGTCCGGGGCGGGCGGCGGTGATTGGGGCAGCGAAGGCTACTGCGTGGTCGTCGGCACCCCTGGCAATTGCAATGGCGACGTGTTGCGCAGCTTCGACCCCATGAACGACGCCACGCTGGTGGGCACCGGCGGGTTCGCCGGGGTCGCGACCCTCAGCTTCAACGGTCGCGGCATGCTCAACCTCGGCGCTGCCGGAGCCGTGGAGCTGTGCAGCACCAATCCCGATGTCAATCCCGGCCGCATCGTCAACGTCACCCTGGTCGGCTCGCCCGATGCCAACGAGTTGGAGTGTTCATGATGACCCAGCGACGCCTCCGCCGTTCGATCACCGAGCCTGCGGCTGCGCATTTGAGCCGAGTTGGTGGTTTTTCGCTCATCGAGGTTCTGGTGGCGGTGCTGGTCATGGGCATCGGCGTGCTGGGGGTTAGCGCGCTGCAGATGGTGAGCCTGCAGAACAATCGCGGCGCCCTGGAGCGTGCCGAAGCGGTGCATCTCGCCTACGACATGATGGACCGGATTCGCGCCAACCCGGGTGGCACGCCTGCAGGCGCCGCCTACGGGGGCCTGGGCGTGGGCGATGGGCCGCCGGCAGCGAACAACTGCATCGCCAACAATTGCTCGACGGCGCAAATGGTTGCCTTCGATCAGGCGAGTTGGAAGTGTCAGCTGGGTGAGTACAAGGACGAGGCCGTCTGTGTGGCGCTGCGCGCCGCCGGCGCGCTGCCCTCCGAGCTGGCTCAGCCCGGACTGCCGGGCGGCGACGGCGCCATCACCGTCTCCGGTGCTGGCGTCATACAGGTCACGGTTCAGTGGAGAGGTATCGATGGCACGGAGCAGACCGTGGTCATCGACAGCCAGGGATGACAGGGGCCAGCAGATGATGCAACCACGACACACGTCTAAACGAGCTGCCGGTTTCTCGCTGGTGGAGCTGATTCTGGCGTTGGCCCTCGGCCTGGTGGTGGTCACCGGCATCGTGCAACTGTTCGTCGGCAACTCCCAGACCTACGCCGTGCTCAACGGCCAGGCGCGCATGCAGGAGAACGCCCGCTTCGCCATGGAGTTCATCTCCCGGGCTGCCCGCTCCGCCGGTTACTTCGGGTGCGCGCCGGAGCGGCCGAACATCGTCAGGGGCCTGATGGGCACCTGGGACACGATTCCCGAGTTCGACATCACCCGCATGGTGCAAGGCTACGAAGGCGGTGGCGGTGGCTGGTCGCCGGCGATCACTTCGGTGCCGCGCACCGTGGGCGGCACCAACACCAACGTCTACATCCCCGGCAACGGCATCAATACCAACGTCATCGTCCCCGGCACCGACGTGTTGGTGTTTCGCAGCAAGCAGCTGCCTGGCCAACGCCTGGTAGAAACCCTGCAGCCGGATGGCAACCCGGTGGTGACGGCTCCTGGCGGTAACCCCGGATTCGGTGTCGGTGACATTGTCATGGTGGCCGACTGCGAGCAGGGCGCCGTGTTCCGCGTTACCGCCATGACCGTGAACGGCAACGAGGCGACGCTGCGCTACGACACCTTTGGCGGCGGCCTCTACGACAACGGCGCGATCATCGAATCGCCCACCGGATCAGTACCGTTCACGCTGTCGTATCTCGGCCGCTCCTATGGCCCGGACACCACCGTGGCCGCCTTGCAGAGCACCTACTTTTTCGTCGCCCCCGGTGCGGGTGTGGACAACCAGCTCAACCCGGTGCCGTCGCTGTGGCAGAAGCTCGGCAGTGCCGCCCCGGTGGAGCTGGTGCAGGGGGTCGAAGATCTGCAGGTGCTGTACGGCATCGACACCACCCTCAACGACCGCGTGGCGAATGCCAACCAGTACGTCACCTTCAACAACCTGCCGAACCCGAACGATCCCGACAACGTGGTATCCGTGCGGGTGTCGTTGACGGTCAACAGCATCGATGCCGTGACCGACGACGGCCAGGTACTGCGGCGCACCTTCAGCAAAACCATTCTCCTCAGGAACGCGGACCCGGAGGTATGACCGTGATGGTGCAACCAACGTTCAGCAAAAATCGTGGCGTGGCGCTGTTCATCAGCCTGGTGCTGTTGCTGATACTCACCATCATCGGTGTGTCCGCGGTGCAGACGTCGACGCTCGAGACCCGCATGGCGCGCAACGAGCACGACACACTGCTGGCCTTCCAGGCGGCGGAGTCGGCGCTGCGCGATGCCGAGAATTTCCTCGAAACGGTGACCACCACCGCGTTCTTCGACGATGCCGGCACTGCTGGAATGTGGACCGTGGCCGAACTCGACCAGCCCAACCGCTGGGAGACGACGAACGTCTGGCTCGGCGGCACCAGCGTGGTGGCGGCGACGAGCGCCGGAGCGGCGGTTTCGGCGGCGCCGCGTTACCTGATCGAGCACGTCGCCTCGGTGTTGCGCGAAGAAAACGCTTATCAGATCAACGACCCTTACTCGGCGACCGCCGCCGACAGGGTGGAGATTTTTCGTATCACCGCCCGCGGGGTGGGTGGCAGCGCCAGTGCTGAGGTCGTGCTGCAGACCACCTACGGCAGGATTCTCGATTAACGCGCCGAAGCCCTAGCAGGCTTCAGGAGGGTGCCATGAAGTATCGTCAAACCACATCGATCTCGCTGCTGCGCTGGGGATTGGGCATGCTGATCTCGTTAGCGAGCAGCATTGCCGTGGCGGCGCCGGTGGCCAGCCCGGACGCGACTGTGACGCGGAACGAAGACAGCGGAGCGATAATTTTCAGTTTGACTTCGGTACTTTCCGACGATGCAGCCCGGACGATCGTCTCCTACGCCCATGTAGGCAGCGTTGGCGACCATGTCGCCGCCGTGTCGGTCGACAACGCGAGCGGCGACACTGTGATCACTCTCATCCAAGACGCCAATGGCACCGAGACCTACGCTTTCCGGGCAACCAATGACCTGGGGGAGTCCGCTGACTGGAATCTGACCCTGGTCGTGACGCCCGTCAATGACGCCCCGTTCGTCGCTAACCCCATTGCCGACGTCCAGACCATCGAAGACGGCCCAGACATCGTGATCGACTTGTCACTCGTGTTCGACGACGTGGACATCCTCACCAACGACGACGAACTGACCTATCAGGTATTGACCGCGGGTGACGCAGTATTCGCATCCGCGGCCATCGTCGGTAGCACATTGACGCTGGCGCTTGCGCCGGATCAGAACGGAGTCTCTCTGGTGACGGTGCGCGCTACCGATATCGGGGGGCTTTCCGCGGAAGACACTTTTCAGGTCACGGTGACGCCGGTGAACGACGCGCCGAGCTTCAACGGCGGCGGCAACGTCGAGGTGCTGGAAGACGCCGGACCGCAGAGCTTCGTCGGCTGGGCTAGCGGCATGTCGGCCGGGCCGCCGGACGAGAGCGGCCAGACGCTGACGTTCGTGATCACCAACAACAGCAATCCGGCGCTGTTCGCCACCGCGCCGGCGGTGGACGCCAGCACCGGCACGCTGAGCTTCGCGGCGCCAAACGATGCGTTCGGTACGGCCGAGATCACCCTGGAGCTGCGCGACAACGGCGGCACCGCCAACGGCGGCGTTGCTGCCTCCGCGCCGTACACGTTCACCATCGCGGTGTTGCCGGTGAACGTCGCACCCAGCTTCACCGCCGGTCCGGATCAGACGGTGCTGGAAGATGCCGGCCCGCAGACGGTCACCGGCTGGGCGACGAACCTGTCCACCGGCCCGGCGAACGAAAGCGATCAGACGCTGACGTTCGAGGTCAGCAACGACAACGGGGCGCTGTTCTCGGCGGCTCCCGCGGTGAGCAGTGACGGCACCCTGACGTTCACCTCTGCGCCTGACGCCAACGGCTCCGCGCTGGTGACGGTGGTGGCGCGCGACAGCGGCGGCACCGATAACGGCGGGATTGATGCCTCCGCGCCGCAGACGTTCACCATCACGGTGACGCCGGTGAACGACGCGCCGAGCTTCAGCGGCGGCGGCAACGTCGAGGTGCTGGAAGACGCCGGCCCGCAGAGCTTCGCTGGTTGGGCCAGCGGCATGTCTGCCGGCCCGCCGGACGAGGCCGGGCAGACGCTGACGTTCGAGATCACCAACAACAGCAATCCGGCGCTGTTCGCCACCGCGCCGGCGGTGGACGCC
>JBLRXD010000237.1:0-7096 GCA_047920935.1 Pseudomonadales bacterium
GACGGCGGATCACGAGGCTTCGCTCCCGCTGGCGCCCACCAGGGCGCGGATGCGCGCCAGCGCCCGGGCGCGATCGGCGGCAGCGCGCTCGTGCGCAAGCTGGAATTCCAGCAGCACCCGCTGGGCATCCACCAGATCGGTGAACGTGGCAGCACCCGTGCGGTAGGCAATTTCCGTGGTCGCCATCGCCTGCCGCGCCGTCGGCACCAGGGTGCCGCCGTAGAGGCTGATGCGGCGCGCGCTGTCGCGATAGGTGAACAACGCGCCCTTCAAAGCGGCATCCAATCCGGCCTGCCGATCCTCAACCTCGAAAGCAGCCGCGTCCATGCGCGCCCGCGCCTCGCGCACCCCGGCATCGTATCTGCCCCGGCGCAGCGGCAGGTTGATGGACACCATCCCCATGACCATGTCGGCGCCGCCACCATCCATCATCGCCATGCGGGCGCTGCCGTCGCGCGCATACTGCACCCCCAGCATGATGTCGGGGTAATACTCCCGGCGCGCCAGCTCCAGCGACTGCTGCTCGCGGGTGACCTGGTGGCGGGAGGCCGCCAGCCCGGGATTACCCTGGCGCGCGAGCTGCAACCATTGTTCATCGTCGCGCTCGGGCAGCGCCTGCACCACTTGCCTGGAAGGTGCGAGCGGCGCGCCCGGCAGGGGGGCGTGGGCGGGCCGCCCCAGCAGCGCATTCAGCTCCGCCGCCGCCGGCCCGAGCATATCCTCCAGGGAGCGCGCCTGGTCATCCAGGCGGCCGAGCTCCACCTGAGCCCGGTTGACATCCGCTTGAGAGACCGCGCCGGCGCGAAACCGCGATCGCGCCACCGACTCCAGGCGCTGCATGAGATCGCGGTTCTCGCGCGCGGTGACCGCGGCCTGGTGCAGCCAGGCGTACTCGAACCAGGCATCGGTGATGCGATCGGCGAGTTCGAGCCGGACGGCCTCGAACCGCTGCTCCTCGGCCCGGGCTTGCTCCATGGCGATGTCGCCGCGCAGCTTGAGCTTGCCGAACCAAGGAAACATCTGCGAGATCGAGTAGCGTTCGCCCATGTATTCGGCACTGCGATCCACCTCATCGAGAACGATCTCGAAGCCGATTTGCGGATCCGGCAGCGAGGTGGCCTGGGGCACGCGCGCCAGCGCCGCGCGCCAGCGGTGGTAGGCCGCCGCGAGCGCCGGATTGCGCCGCATCGCATAGCGAAGATAGTCATCCAACGCCGCATCATCCGGCAGCGCAGGCGCATCGACCGTGCTCTGCTGCTGCGGCGACGCGACCGCGGCGCCGCCCAGGAACGGGCCGGCGAACTCTGTCCTGTCGTCTGCCGCCACCGCCGAGCACCCTGCCAGGCACAGCAGGGCCGACATGACGACCTTCATGGCAACCTCTTCATGCGCCTGAGGCTACAACCTGCACCCAGCACTCAGGTCAACGGGCACCCATCAACGGCACGAGCTCTGCATGCAGCCGGGTTCCACTGCGCAAAGGAACAGTCATGTTCGAACTCAACGACCAGGTGGCCGTGGTCACCGGCGCCGCCCGGGGGATCGGCAGAGGGATCGCCGAGACGCTCAAGCTGGCAGGCGCGACCGTGGTGATCGCCGACATCGACACGGATCGCGGGCAGGCAACGGCCGCCGAGCTGGGGGTCGGCTTCATTCGCACCGACGTCAGCTCAGCTGACGATTGCCGTAACAGCGTCGACCAGGTCGTTGAGCGGCACGGGCGCCTGGACGTGCTCTGCGCCAACACCGGCATATTTCCCCAGGCGCGGCTGGAAACGATGAGTGAGGAAGACTGGAACCGGGTGATCGACATCAACCTCAAGGGCACCTTCCTGATGGTGCAGGCTGCCCTGAGGCCGATGCGACAGCAGCGCTACGGTCGCGTGGTGATCACCTCTTCCATCACCGGGCCGGTGACCGGTTATCCGGGCTGGACCCATTACGGCGCCTCCAAGGCGGGGCAGTTGGGCTTCATGCGCAGCGCCGCCCTCGAGGTAGCCAGGCTCGGCATCACCATCAACGCGGTGATGCCCGGCAACATCCTCACCGAGGGCCTGGAGGCCGAAGGCGAAAGCTATCTGCAGCAGATGCGCGCCGCCGTCCCCACGCACGAGTTGGGCACGCCCGAGGACATCGGCCATGCGGTCTGCTTCCTCGCCTCGAAGCAAGCACGCTACATCACCGGCCAGCAGCTCATCATCGATGGCGGTCAGATCCTGCCGGAGTCACCCGACGCGATCGAGTGACACCGGCGAGCCCGCCTACTGCTGCCCCGCTCCCAGCGGTTTTTCATTTCGGCAATTAACTAGTGATGTAATGTTTCGTTGCCGATAGAATGTCGCCGCGCACGGACGGCGCCGTTGTCCTTCTGCGCACGCGACAACCAATATGAAAATAACCTCCCGGGGGTAGTCTTGGACTTTCAACGCAGCAAGCTCAACCAAGCCATTGTGTCGGCCATCGCCATGAGTGCGGCGGGCGCCGCCAACGCCGCGCCTGCCGCCATCGAAGAAATCGTGGTGACCGCGTCGAAGCGCGCCCAGCCCATGCAGGACGTGCCGATCACCATGCAGGCCATCAACCAGCGAGGCATGGAGGAAGTCGGTATCGACTCGTTCGTCGATTACGTGAAGTACCTGCCGAACATCACCGCCGGCGGCCGCGGCCCCGGGCAGAATGAGATCTACATTCGCGGCACGGCGGTGCAGGCGATCAACACCACCATCGCCGAAGCCAACGGCAGCGCGCCCAACGTGGGCCTCTACCTGGACGAGCAGCCGGTGACCGCGGGGGGGCGCAACCTCGATGTGTACGCCACCGATCTCGAGCGCATCGAAGTGCTGCCGGGGCCTCAGGGCACGTTGTACGGCGCCAGCTCCATGGCCGGCACGGTGCGGCTGATCACCAACAAACCCCGTTTCAACGAGTTCCAGGCCAGCTTCAACGGCGCCGCCTCCACCACCAAGAGCGGCGACATGAGCAACAAGGTGGAAGCGGTGCTCAACCTTCCGCTCATCGACGACCGTCTGGCGGTGCGGGCCGCTCTGTTCAGCGACAATCAGGGCGGCTACATCGACAACGTCGCCGGCACCTTCACGCCGAATCCGGACGTCAATCCGGTGTTGCCCCCGCGGGAGGGCGTGCAGTTCGTCCCGGCGGACGGCGGCGCCACCGACCACCAGTTCGCCGACGGCAGCTTTGCCGAGCCGGGGCGCGTCTACCCGGTGGAATACACCTCCAGCAACAACGCCGATCTGGCGGAAAAGAACTTCAACGATGCGTCCTACCAGGGCTTCCGCATCGGCGCCAGGTACGCCATCAACGAAGACTGGAGCCTGCTGGTCAGCCACCATCAGCAGGCGCTGGAGGCTGATGGGGTGTTCGACTACGACCCCGAAGTCGGCGACCTGAAGGTGCAACGATTCAACCGCGATACTCTCAGAGACGAGTTCGGCCAGACCTCCTGGACGCTTGAGGGGCGCCTCGGCGCGCTGGAGGTGCTGTACACCGGCGCATACCTGAAGCGTGAGGTCGAGCAGACCATCGATTACTCGAACTACGCCAACACAGGTCTTTATATCCGCGGCTACCTGTGCGAGTACAACACGCCCGGCTACCACGGCGGCGGCGGCGTAGGCTATACCTTCGACCCCACCCTCTCGGGTGATCCCGGTGTCATCGAGTGCTCGGCCGGAGACAGCTTCGCCGCCATCACCAATGAGAACACGCGTTGGACCCACGAAGTCCGCGTCGCCACCGACCCCACCCAGCGTCTGCGGCTGGTCGCCGGGGCCTTTTACGAAGATGCCGAGACCAAGCATGTCGGCGACTTCGCCTACGGCAACCCTGCCTGGGCGGCCATCGACCCGCAGAACCAGGCATCCTGGGGGCCACCGACCAATGCCAACGATCCCACCCGGCGCGACCCGCGGGTGCAGTTCACCAACGACATCATCCGGCCTGAAGAACAGATCGCCGTGTTCGGCGAGCTGACGTTCGACCTGACCGAGGATCTGTCGGTCACCGCCGGCGCCCGCTGGTACGAGATCGAGGTGGGTTTCGAAGGCTTCTCGGCGTTCAAGTATGGCAACCGCCCAGTACCGAACCTGGCTGGAGGCAACAACGCCGCCGGCGTCGTGCTCGAAGACCCGGCAGTGCCCGGCTCTCTCGCTCCGAACATAACCGGAGGGCGCGACTACCGAACCAACATCGGTGAGTTTCAGCCGTTCAAAGACAGTGACGTGATCACCAAATTCACCGTCAACTGGTTCCCGGTCGACAACGTCATGCTCTACGCCACCTGGTCGGAGGGTTACCGCCCACCGGGCTACAACCGCGCGGTGGCCAGCAGCCAGCTCGTGCCCGGGGAGGTGCCCAGCGCGGCGGCCACCGCCAACGATGGCCCGGACGGCGATTTCCCCGACTACTTCATACCGCTGATCTACGAGTCCGACGAACTGACCAACACCGAGATCGGCTGGAAGACCACGTTCCTCGACGGTCTGCTGCGCTTCAACGGCTCGATCTATCGAATCGACTGGGAGTCCATCCAGGTGGGCCACATCGACTCGCAGAACATCAGCTTCCTCACCATCGTCGACAACGCCGGCGATGCGCGGATCACCGGGTTCGAGGGCGATGTCATCTGGGCGGCCACCGAAAACCTGACCCTGTACGGCTCGTTCTCGTTCAACGACACCAAGATCACCGATCTGAACCCGGCATTTGCCTTCGCGGTCACCGACAAGGGCAGCGCCCTGCCGCTGGCGCCGGAACTGCAGTTCAATGTGCGCGGGCGCTATGAGTGGGAAGCGGCCGGCGGTCTGGCTCACGTGCAACTCGCCATGACCTATGCCGATGAGAGCTACAGCTCGATCATCAACGTGCCGCCACGTCGTGAACTGCAGGACGACTACATCATCACCGACGCGGCCATCGGTTACCGTGCCAACGAATGGCGCGCGGAACTGTTCGCCAACAATCTGACGGACGAGCGAGCGCAGTTGCACATCAATACTCTGGATGGATCCAGGAAGGTCACCACGAACCGCCCCCGAACCATCGGGCTGCGGATCTCGTATGACTTCGACCGTTGAGACTGCAGCGCGCCCGCTGACGCGCGCAACAGACCTGATGGCCGCCGGGCAGTTTGCCGCGGCGGTCACTCAGGTAGACGACCTGCTCGACCGGGAGCCGGACAACGGCGACGCGCTGTATCTGCGCGCCGCCTGCCTGCGCTACCTGCATCAACCACAGCGGGCGCTGGAGACCCTCGAGCGGCTACTCGAACTCGAACCGGAACACGCTCGAGCCTACCAGGAGCGTGGCCACACGTTGCTGCTGCTGAACCGACCCGAAGCCGCCCAGCAGGCCTATCGCCAGGCGGTGACTCTGAACCCGGGGTTGCTGGCCAGCTGGAAAACGCTGGAAGGTCTCGGGCAACGAGCCGGAGACATGGCTCTGGCCAACGAGGCAGGCAGTCAGCGCCTGCATCTGCAGCGGCTGCCCAAGCCGCTGCTCAGCGTCACCAGCATGATGCACGAAGGCCGGCTGTACAAAGCCGAGCAACTGTGCCGGAGCTTTCTCCGGGAACATCCCCAGGATGTGGAAGGCATGCGGCTGCTGGCGGCGCTGGGCGTCAAGAACGGCATTCTCGACGATGCCGAGTTCCTGCTGGAGAGCGCGCTGGAATTCGCGCCGACCCATAAACTGGCTCGGCTCGATTACGTCAATGTGCTGTACCGGCGGCAGAAGTTTCAGCAGTCGCTGGAACAGGCTACGGCGCTGCTGGACAGCCATCCGGACGACCCCATCGTCGAGAGCGCCTACGCCAATCAGCGCACGGCCGTCGGCGACTACCACGGCGCGCTGGCCATCTATCAGCGCCTGACCCAGCGATTGCCGGGAAGCCCGACCCTGCACCTGACTCACGGTCACACGCTGAAGACCGTAGGCCGGCTCGATGACGCCATCGCCGCCTATCGGCGTGCCTACGGCGCCCGCGGTGACTTCGGCGACGCCTACTGGAGCCTGGCCAACCTGAAGACCTACCGCTTCACGGGCACTGAGGTGACGGCCATGACCCGTCGCGCCGTCGCCCCGGCCACCGGGCTCGAGGATCGCATCCATTTCTGCTTCGCGCTCGGCAAGCACTACGAGGATGCGGAAGACTATGCCGGCAGTTTCGATCACTACCAGCGCGGCAACCAATTGCGCAAAGCCCAGCTGAGCTACTCGGCCGACAAGACCAGTCAGCGCTTCGCGCTGCAGCGGGCCACCTGCACCGCGGAGCTGTTTCGACGCCGCACCGGCAGCGGCTGTGGGGATTCAGATCCGATCTTCATCGTCGGCCTGCCACGGGCCGGGTCGACGCTGCTCGAGCAGATTCTGGCTTCACACTCCCTGGTGGACGGCACCATGGAGTTGCAGAACATCACCGCCATCGCCCAGACGCTCGACGGCCGGCGGCGGGTCGACGAGCCCGCCCGTTACCCGGCAAAGCTCGGCGAACTTACCGCCGAGCAGCTCGAGGCGCTGGGCCGCCGCTATCTGGACGAGACCCGCATCCATCGGCAGGGCGCGCCGCGTTTCATCGACAAGCTGCCGAACAACTTCGTGCACATCGGCCTGATCCAGCTGATCCTGCCCAACGCCACCATCATCGATGCCCGGCGCCATCCCATGGGCTGCTGCTTCAGCAACTTCAAGCAGCTGTTCGCTTCGGGTCAGGAGTACACCTACGGGCTCGAAGAAATCGGCCGCTACTACCGGGATTACGTCGAGCTCATGGACCATTGGGATGCCGTGCTACCGGGCAAGGTATTGCGCGTGCACTACGAGGACGTGGTCGCCGATCTCGAAGGCCAGGTGCGACGCCTGCTCGATCATTGCGGTCTGCCGTTCGAGGACGCCTGCATGCGCTTCCATGAGACCGAACGCTCGGTGCGGACCCCCAGTTCCGAGCAGGTACGTCAGCCGATCTACCGCAGCGGCATCGAGCAGTGGCGCCACTTCGAGGGCTTTCTCGACCCACTCGAGCAAGCGTTGGGGCCGGTGCTCGAGCGCTACCCGATCAGCGACTGACCTGCCGCCGCGC
>JBLRXD010000238.1:0-7089 GCA_047920935.1 Pseudomonadales bacterium
CTCGGCCATGGTGGCGAACTCCACCTTGCCCAGGTCGGTTTCGTTGATGCGCCCGAAGCGGGTGTCCTGAAGCCAACGCAGCACCCCGTAGCCGCTGTCGTTGAACACGCAGATCACCAGCGGCAGCTGATATTGCGCGCAGGTCGCCAGTTCGGTGGCGTGAAACATGAAGCCGCCGTCGCCATGAATCAGCAGGGTCTGCCTGTCGGTGGCGACGGCGGCGCCCACGGCCATGGGAAAGCCGGGGCCAATCGCGCCGGAGACCGGGTTCATGGTGGTGCGCGGCTGGTAGATGGGGAACAGCTGATTGCCGAAATTGTACGCGGCGATGGTCTGATCGCGCACGAACAGGCCATCGGCCGGCAGCTTCTGGCGCATCAGATCCATGACCCGGCCGTAGTCGCTGCCGAGCCGCCGACGCATGGCAACCCGCACGCCGTCCCGGGCCTCGAGCACGGTGGCGTTGAACTGAGCATCGTTGCCGGAGATGTCGACCAGATGCCGGTTGATCTCCTCGAGCGCCAGTCGGGCGTCGGCGGCAAGGCCGAGATCGGCACGATGGGTACGGCCGATCATGGTGGGATCGACGTCGATCTGTATCAGGGCGCCGGGCGGTTTGAAACGGGCGCCCTGCCCGTCGACGCCCACCGCGAAGCGGGTACCGACGGCCAGCGTCAGATCGGCGTCCTCGATCGCCTGATAGATGCCGGCGCTGCTGTAAAAGTTGCCGATGCACAACGGGTGGTCTTCCGAGAGGGCGCCGCGCCCGTCCGGAGAAGTGATCACCGGCGCGTCCAACGCTTCCGCCAGGCGCCGCAAGGCCTCGGCACCACCGGCCGCGATTACGCCGCCGCCGGCGACGATGACACGCCGCCGCGCCGCACCGAGGCGCTCGACGATCTGGCCGACCACCTTGGCATCCGGCGGGTAGGCGGGAATCAGCGGCGGCGCGAAGGCAACCGACGAGGTCTCGGCGTACTGCAGGTCGATGGGAATCTCGATGGCTCCGGGCGCGCCGCGGCCGGCGTGAATGTCCGCCACCACCGTATTCAGCGCCGCCGCCAGCTGACTGACGTGGCGCGGGCTCTCCACCCGGCGGCAGACGCTGCGCAGCATGGGCAGCTGCGCCTCGGCCTCGTGCACGTAGCCCACGCCCTTGCCGTAAAAAGCCGTCTCCGCCTGACCGGTGATCAGCAGCACCCGGGAAGACGCATACTGCGCCTCGTACAGCCCGGTGACGCAGTTGGACGTTCCGGGCCCGGTGCTGGCGATCATCACCCCCATGCGGCCGGTGGCGCGCGCATAGCCGTCGGCGGCGTGGGTGCCCGCCTGCTCGTGACGCACGTCGATGATGCGCGTTTCGCCCAGCCGGTTGATGGCGTCGAGCAACGGCATGTTGTGAATGCTGACGATGGCGAACACGTGCTGCACGCCCATCTGCGCCAGGGCCTGGGCTACCAGATCGGCGCCGGTGAACGTCGCCTGCGCATTCATGCCGCCACCTCGAGCCGGCTCACATCGATGCCGTAGAGATCGACCACGTTGTCGCACAGGATTGCCTGCTTCTGCTCCGGGCGCAGATGGCCGGTCTGCTCGGCGATCACCTCCTGGGACCACGGCCAGGTGGAGTCGCTGTGGGGGAAGTCGCTGGCCCACATGAGCCGGCGCCAGTTCATCTGATCCGCCATACGGAACGCTACCCAATCGTCCTGGAAGGTGGTGTAGATGTGCTCCGCGAAGTACTCCGATGGCAACCGCTCGAGATTGACGCCGCGCGCCAGCCAATTGCGGTGCCGCTTGTAAGCGTGATCCATGCGGTACATGTAATGGGGCACCCAGCCCGCATCCGCTTCCACGCAAACCACCTTGAGCTGCGGATAGCGCTGGAACACGCCGCCGAAGATCAGCGTGCCCATGATGTCCTGATTGCCGCGGATGATGGACAGGAAGCTGTTGATGCGCGGGCCGCGCACGGGGGCTTCGTTGCGGGTGGTGAGAATGTGGAATGACAGCGGCATGCGAAGCTCGATGGCGGCTTCCCAGACCGGGTTGTAGATCTCGGAATCGTAATCTTCCAGCGCCGGATTGCCGGGCATCATCACCCCGCGCAGCCCCAGCGCGCTGATGGCGTGCAGATCCGCCACCCCCTCCTCGGGGGTGCGCATGGCCGTCTGGCCGCAGCCCAGAAGCCGCGCCGGGTGCGCGCCGCAGTACTCGGCGATCCAACGGTTGTAAGCGTCGAAGCAGGCCTTCTTGTAGGCGAAATCCTTGTGATTGCACAGCAGCATGCCGACCGTCGGGTAGATGATCTCTGCCGCCACACCATCGCGATCCTGGTCCGCCAGTCGACACTCTGGATCCCAACCGCCGCGATGCAGCTCATCGAACCTGACGCCGTCGGTGGTGATCTCCTCGGGCGGCTTGCCGGCGGCGGCAACCAGGCCCATGGCGATGGGCGAGTCCATGCCGTCGATGACGAACAGATCGCCACGCTCACCGCCGTCGACCATGCGCGGCGCGCGATCGCGCCAGGCCGGATCGATGTAGTTGCGGTAGGTGTCGGGGTGCTCGGTGATGTGCGAGTCCGCGGATATGATCGGATAGTCCATGCCTCTCCCCTCAAGCGCTTGGATGAAACTCGAAATTAGCAGCTTTGATCGAGCGGCACCACGTCAGCGGGCAGGTGCGGGGCGTGACCTGCGGGGCATCGCGATCTAGAGATCGCTCCCACCAAAACATCGCTCCTACCAAAACTCTGTGCAAGACTTGGGGGTGGAGAGCAATCGACACCGGGAGAGCAGACACATGAAATTCGGAATCTTCTACGAACACCAACTGCCGCGCGATTGGGACGAGGGCAGCGAGCACCGCCTGTTCAAACAGTCGCTCGACCAGATCGAGCTGGCGGACAAGCTCGGCTTCGACTACGCCTGGGAGGTGGAGCACCACTTCCTCGAGGAGTACTCCCACTCCGCGGCCCCCGAGGTGTTCCTCGGCGCCGCCAGCCAACGCACCAGCAACATCCGTCTCGGCCACGGCATCATCCAGCTGACCACCAATCACCCGGCGCGGGTGGCCGAGAAGGTCGCGACCCTGGATCTGGTTTCCGACGGGCGTGTCGAACTCGGCCTCGGCGAAGGGGCCTCGGTGACCGAACTGCACCCTTTCAACCTGCGCTTTCGCGACAAGCGCGACGTCTGGGAAGACGCCGTGCGCTGCACCCTGCCCATGTTCTGGAATCACGGCTGGGAGTACGACGGCGAGTTCTTCAAGTTCCCGCTGCGGGCCGTGGTGCCGAAGCCGCTGCAGAAGCCTCATCCGCCGCTGTGGGTGGCCTGCTCCCAGCTCGATACCATCAGATACTCGGCGCACCGGGGCATGGGGGCGCTGTGCTTCAAGTTCGCCGACCTGCAATCGGCGCGCGCCTGGGTAAACGCCTACTACAACACCTTCCTGCACGACCAGGAGAAGCTCTGCGACTACCAGACCAACCCCAACATTGCGGTGGTGGCCGGCTTCATGTGCTGCGAAACCGACGAGGAAGCCTGGCAGAAAGCCGACGGCTGGACGTTCTTTCAGTTCGCCCTGCAGCTCTACAACAAGGAAGGCCCGTTCGAGCCCGGCACGGTGAACTTCTGGGAACGCTACGAAAAGTGGAAGCAGACTCCGGAGGGCCAGCGACGTACGGGCAGCGAGTTGATCGGCTCACCGGCCACCATCCGCGAGCGCCTGAGGGAGCTGGAAGCCGCCAACGTCGATCAGGTGATCCTGCTCAACCAGGCCGGCAAGAACACTCACGAGGACATCTGCGCGAGCCTCGAGCTGTTCGCCGACGAGGTGATGGGCGAGTTCCACGAGCGGGAGCCCGAGCATCAGGCCTGGAAGCGCTCGGTGCTCGCCGGCGACATCGTCCTCGAGGACATCGACACCGAGCCGTTCAACATCACTCGCGGCCGCAAGCCCACCCAGGCGTCCACCAAGCAGCAGCGCGACATGATCGCAGGCGCAGTAGGCCGACCCGCTTCCGACCAGGCGAGCGGCTGACCGGAGAGCCAGCATGAGCAACCTCGGCAGCTACAGCGCCGGCCGCAAGATGTATGACTCCGACAGTCACGTGATGGAGACCATCGACTGGCTCACCCGCCACGCCAGGCCGGAGCAGCAGGGGCTGATCAAGTAGTCCGACCCAGCCGGCGGCCGTTCGCCTTCGCACCTGGACTACGACCCGATCTGGGATCTGCTGCAGCGCGAGCGGGTGCCCATGGTGCTGCACATCGGCGGCGGTCGCGGCCTCGACCGTGACTACCACCACAACGGCCACGCGGCCGTTACCGACTGGTTGGGCGGCGGTGAAAACCTGCGCGGCAAGGACTACCACGCCATTTCCCACTCGCCGCAGAACTTCCTCACCGCGATGATTTACGATCAGGTGTTCCAGCGCTTCCCCGAACTCAAGTGCGGCGTGATCGAGTTGGGCGCCACCTGGGTGCCCGGCTTTCTGCGCATTCTCGACCAGGGCCACATGGCCTTTCGCAAGGCCGAGCCGCTGTTGCAGAGCCTGGAGATGCCGCCGTCCGAGTGCTTTCGCCGTCACGTCCGCGTCAGCCTGTTTCCGTACGAAGACATCGGCTGGCTGATCGAGCAGGCGGGGGCGGAGATCTTCATGTTCGCCTCGGATTATCCCCATCCGGAAGGGGGCCGCGATCCGGTGGGCCGCTTCGACGCCAGCCTGGAAGCAGCGCACGCCCCTGCCGCCTCCCGGGAGCGGTTTTATCACGGCAACTTCGCCGACCTGTTTCACCTGTCTGATTGAAGCTAACGTCCGTTAACCCAGTTGCAGATCGAGCCGTGTAACGTTCCGGCTTCCGCAGTAACTGGAGAGTAACGACGTGAAACAGCACACTCTGGCGGCGCTGATCGGCGGCGCGCTGCTGACCTTCGCTGCCCATGGCGCGACGGCGGCAGACATGGGCTTCTACCTCGGTGGCAGCCTGGGCATCAGCTTCATCGAGACCGAAGACCAGCTGAACATCGGCGACCGCGTCGAGGACTTCGACATCGACGATGACGACTTCGCGTGGAAGGCCTTCATCGGCTTCCAGTTCCTGCCGTGGCTCGGCATCGAGGGCGGATACGTCGACTTCGGCGACGTGCAGGGCGCTACTCCCGGCGGCGTCGTGACCACGGAGGTCGATGGCTGGAACCTCTTTGCCGTCGCCACGCTTCCGGTAGGACCGATCGACGTCTTCGCCAAACTCGGTGTGATCTGGTGGAACGTCGACATCGACTTTGCCGACCAGCTGACCGACCTGGACGACACCAGCATCAGCAACGATGGCAGCGATGTCGCCTATGGGGTGGGCGCGGCCTTCAATTTCGATCGATTCGCGGTGCGTGCGGAGCTCGAACTGTTCGACGTCGACGACGTGGACGACGTGTACATGCTGTCGGTCGGGGCCGTGTTGCGCTTCTGACGTTTCGGGGAGCCGGTGGGCGTCGGTGCATCGGCGCTGGCCCGAGGAACCTGGCTGCTGCAGTATATCGGCTCTGGTGTTTTCCGAGTCGCCAACTGGAGCAAGCTCATGGCCAACAGAATCGTCGACGATCCACGCATCGATCCGCGCCTGAAAGCGGTATTCGGCGGTCTTGCCGCCGCACTGCCGGCCGCGACCCGGGCCACCAGCCGCGATGAACTGGTCGCGGCGGCCAACGCCCCGGAAGCGTTGGCCCGGCGCGAGATGCTGACGGCGTTCCTGAACATGTGCGACACCGAAGAGGTCGCCCCGTCTGCGGGCCTGCAGGTCCGGGAGCTCGAGTTCGCCTCGCAACCCGACGGCAACGTCGTCAAGCTTCGCTTCATCCGCCCCGAAGGCAGCGAGCCGCTGCCGTGCGTCTACTACATCCATGGCGGCGGCATGCAGTCGATGTCGTGCTACGACGGCAACTACCGCGCCTGGGGCCGGATCATCGCTTCCCAGGGCGTAGCGGTGGCGATGGTGGATTTCCGCAATGCCCTCACACCCTCGTCGGCGCCCGAGGTCGAGCCTTTTCCGGCCGGTCTGAACGACTGCGTTTCCGGCCTGCGCTGGCTGGTCGACAACGCGCCGACGCTGGGCGTCGACGCCCGCCACATCATCGTCGCCGGCGAAAGCGGCGGCGGCAACCTCACCCTGGCCACCGGCCTGCGCCTGAAGCAGGACGGCGCGCTGGGCCTGATCCGCGGCCTGTACGCCCTGTGCCCCTACATTGCCGGCAGCTATCCGCGGGACGATCTGCCGTCGACCTTCGAGAACGAAGGCATCCTGCTCAACCTGCACCAGGACCAGGGCGCGCTGGCATACGGCATCGAGGAGTTCGAGCGCGGCAATCCGCTGGCGTGGCCGGGCTTCGCCAGCGAAGACGACGTGCGCGGGCTGGTCCCCACCATCATCAGCGTCAACGAATGCGACCCGCTGCGCGACGAAGGCATCGCCTTCTACCGCCTGCTGCTGCGCGCGGGCGTGCCGACGCGCTGCCGGCAGGTGATGGGCACCATTCACGGCACGGAGATCTTTCCCATGGCCTGCCCGGACATCAGCCGCGAAACGGCCGTGAGCATCGCCGATTTCTGCCGTACCGCCTGAAGATCAGCCCGCCACGGCCTTTGTGATGCTGCTTTTGTAGGCGACCAGCGGAGGTTTGATCCCGTGAACGAACAATTCTCTACGGATCTCGTGAGATGTGCTCGTCAAGATCACCCGAACGCCTCGGCGGGCGGCCCTGCGGGCGAGGCTCTCAATCGTGTGCGCTGCGGTCGAATCGAGGAACGGCACCGCCGCGAAGTCGATGATGAGCGCTTTGTGCGCAACGGCGGTGCGCTCGAGCGCTGCTCCGATCGCTGCGGCCGCGCCAAAGAAGAATGCGCCGGATATTCGATAGACCACGACGTTCGGGTCGGAATGCAGATTTTCATCGTAAGGCTCCCGGCCGTTGGCGTAGTCGGCTTCGTCTTCTGCCACGAACGGCCGATGCGACTCGATTGCCGTTGTTGTCGACATCCGGTGGATGAACAGTACCGAGCCGAGCGCAAAGCCGACGATGATCGCTTCG
>JBLRXD010000239.1:0-7079 GCA_047920935.1 Pseudomonadales bacterium
CATCATGTAGTTCATGCGGTGCCAGGCAACGGTGACCGCCGACTCCACGTGCTGACGGTAGTTCGGGTGGATGTTCTCGCCATTGCGGATGGCGACCTCGACCCGCTCCGCCGGCGTCAACCGCGCCAGGCGTTCGTTGGTGGCGTCGTTGAACACATACGCCCCCAGCATTACCCCCTTGTTGCCGTGGATGCCATGGGACGGATACCAGATCTGCTCCACGTCCTGCCCCGTCCAGGTTATGCCGCCGTAGATGTTCTCCTTCTCCCAGAAGCGCTCGTTCATCTGCAGCCCGATCTTCAGCAGTTTGCCCCGGCCCATGCTGGCCATGGCTCTGAGGTAATCCCGCGGCAGGTTGTTGCGGATGCCGTGCAGCAGATGCGCGGGAATGCAGTTCAGGCAGTAGTCGGCGGTGATCTTGCGGGGCTGGCCGGCCTGGTCGTAGATTACGTCAACCCCGTCTTCGCGCAGGGTGATCGACTGCACCGGCGCGCCGGTGATGATGGGGCTGCGAATCTCGCGTACGAAGGCGTGGACGATCTTGTCGTTACCGCCCACGGCCTGCATCAGCGGCGCGGCCTGATCCTCGCCTTCGCCCCAATGCATGCGGAAGCGCCAGAAATCGCTGTTGAGAATCTGGCTGAAGTCCAGCGGCGTCTTCAACTGCGGCGCCTGGGTCATGCCGCCGCTGGCGTAGCCGGCCCGGCGGGAGCTCTTGTACAGTTGGTTTTCGTCGAGATCGCCGAAGGCGCGCAGAAAACCCAGCAGCCGCTCGGCATCGTAGTCGGAGAACAGCGCGTCGAAATCCGCTTTGTTCACCGCCTTGGATATGAGTTCGGTCATGAACCCGCGGGCGTCCGCCACGTACTCGCGCATCCGTACCGGGCGCCCGTCGAAGGCGCCGGGATCCTGGATCCAGGCGTGGTAGTTGACGTTGACGAATATCTCCAGCGGCACGCCGAGTTCCTTGCAGTACTGCAGGATGTGGTTGTGGTGGGCGGGGATCCGCGCCGGGCCGCAGTTGAAGTAGAGGCCCGGATCGTCGTCGAACTGGCACACCTGTGGGTTGCCCATCTCATCGATGAGGTCGCCGCGGCGAACGGTGAAGTTGCGCCCGCCGATACGCTTCGACGCCTCGATCACCGTGACGGCATAGCCGGCGCGTTCCAGTTCGTAGGCGCAGGTCAAACCGGAGATGCCCGCGCCGAGGATGACCACGCTGCGGCCCTTGCTGGCCACGTTGCGCAGGTCGGCCCGTGGGGTGTCAGCCTCGGCGCGGGTCGGTACCAGCCCGAGAGCCAGGCTGGCTTGATAGACGGCGGCGGATCCGCCCACCGCACCCACCATGTTGAGGAACTGTCTTCTGGAGAACGGCTGCTGCATAGGCTGTCGCATGTTTGCCCTGATGACTGTGGCGACGGCTCCCCACCGCCGGCGACGACGCATGGTGTACTGCGCCGCCTGCTGTTGTCCCCTCGGTGTTACGGGCTGGTGATGAGAATGTTCTGCATCTCCGCATGCCCGTGGCCCAGTCTGTCTTCTCCCGCCGGCAACTCGTTCAACGCGAATACATAGGCTATCAACGCCGCATATTCTCTCGGTCGCAGGGAGCCGGGCCGGTCTTCCGGCATCTTCATCTGGATCAGGTCGTACAGTGACGCCACGGGCTGGTTCTGCCACGAAAGCAGGAACGTGCCCTGATAGTAGCTGTGGTGGTGGCATTTGGCGCAGTGCTTCTCGTGCACGTCCAGGCCGGTCTGGGCCTGGGCTTCGGTGTAGACGCCGTCGGCGGTGGTGCGGGCGTCGGCGGTGGCGGTGGCGAGAAGTGGCAGGGTTGTGGCCAAGGCCAGGGCCAGGAGTAGGAGTCGTGATCGGGAGATCGCGGCTGCCATGATGGTTAGGGATCGCGATCTGGAGATCGCTCCTACGGGGTGTTTGCGCAGGGTGGTCATCAGTCTTCGGGGAGTGACAGCGCGACGAACTCACCGGTGCTGCCGGGGCCGCCCACCGAGACGATGATGTACTGTCGGCCGTCGTGCATGTAGGTCATGGGCGCGGTGTTGCCGGGCGCCGGCAGCGCCAGCTCGCCGAGTTCCCGCCCCGTTTTCTTGTCCACCGCGTGCAGAATGGGCGCGCCGCGGCGGCCTTCGGCATAAAACAGCAGCGATTTCGTGGTGAGGATGTTGGCGTGGGAGCGCTTGCCGGTGCGCGGCAGGTCGACGCTTTGCAACGCCGGATGGTTCTTGACCTCGTCTGGGGTGTCGCCGTTGGGGATGTGCCAGGCTGTTTCGCCACGGTTCAGAACGATCGCCACGACGCTGCCGTACGGAGGCTTGAACAGCTCGAGCCCCTGGGGGCCGCGGACGCCACCGGGCCCCGTGGAGACGTAGCCGGCATTGGAGCCGCGTTCTGCGCCAGGCACCAGCGCGATGACGCTGTGACCGCGCTCGGTGGCGACGTACATCATGCCGGTCTCCGGGTCGACGGAAGAGCCGCCGGGGATGTTGGCGCCGCCGTTGGCGCCGGGCATGACGAACGATCCCTGGGTGCCATCCTCAGCGTTGAGCAACGACGGCGGCGTGAACAAGGGCCCCATGCGATAGTTGCGTGCGATTTCCAGCGCCTGCTGGCGCAGTTCCGGGGTGAAGTCGATCAGGTCGTCTTCGGTGGTGCCCTGCAGTTCGAATGGTGGCGGCTTAGTGACGAACGGTTGGGTCGGGGAGGTCACCTCGCCGGGCACGTCGGTTTGCGGCACCGGTCGCTCTTCGATCGGCCAGATGGGCTCGCCGGTCACCCGGTTGAAGACGTAGGCCCAGCCTTGTTTGGTGGTCTCCACCACGATCGGCACCGTGCGCCGGCCGATCATCACGTCGAGCAGTTTCGGCGCGTTCGGGTTGTCCATGTTCCAGATGTCGTGATGCACCATCTGGAAGTGCCAGCGCCGCTCCCCCGTTTTCACGTCCAGCGCCAGGATGCTGGTGCCGAACAGATTGTCACCCAAGCGGTCGCCGCCGTAGTAGTCGTTGGTGCCCGGGTCGGTGACGATGTACGCCAATCCGAGTTCGGAGTCTGCCGACAGCGGCGCCCACGAAGACACGTTGCCGGTGTAGGAGGCGCTGTCGCCCTCCCAGGTGTCGTAGCCCAACTGGCCCGGCTTCGGCACCACGTCGAAGCGCCACAGCATCTCGCCGGTGGCAGCGTCGTAGCCACGGATGTGCCCGGGCACGTTTTCCTTGGTCATGGGGTAGTAGCCCACGTCGTGGGAATTGCCCACGACGATCACGCCGTTCACGACGATGGGCGGCGAGGACGAGGTGATGTCGCCGGCGTCGCCGATGCCCGTGTCGGGATGCACCGCGTAGTCGCCCAGGCCGAGATGCAGGTCGACGATGCCGTTCAGGCCGAACTTCGGAATCGGCTGGCCGGTATCTGCATCCAATGCGGCCAGATAAAAGCCCGGCGTGATCACGTAGATGATGTCGCGGCCGTCGACGTTGGCCCAGGCGACACCCTTGCCATAGTTCTTGCGGGTGGATTTCCGCCAGCGCGGATTGTCCTTCATCCGCCACATCCACAGGGTTTCGCCGGTGGCCGGGTCGATGCTGACCACGGTGCGGCGCTCGCCGGCGACGGCGTAAAGTTTGCCCTTCACGTACAGGGGCGTGGCGCGCAGGATGTAATCGGGTCGGGGGCCGAAGTTGTCGCTCTTCCAGCGCCAGGCGATCTCCAGATCCGCGAAGTTGTCGGCATCGATCTGATCGAGAGGCGAATAGCGGGTGCTGGCCTCGTCTCCACCCCAGTACCGCCATTCGCCGTTGGCGGTTCCGTCGTTGAGGCCGGCGTGGGCGGTCGCGCCGAGGCCCAGCCAGGCAGCGGTCGCGAGAATTGCCCCAGCACGCAGACGTCGGCTGTCGGAAGAAAACATCGGCTGACCCTCTATCCCTTGTTGTTGTCGTTCTGGCCATTGGTCAATGGCGGGTATGCGCCGGATGACAATTAAGCCTCGTATGGCTCATTTATTCAATTTAATAGCCCGAATCGTAGGAGCGGTCTCCAGACCGCGATCGCGATCAGGAGATCGCTCCCACTACGACGCCGGCGCCGGGCGAGTCCTCCCGAACCAGACGGTGAGCCCGTAACAGGCCCCGCCACTGGCGACGATGGCCAGCCCCATGAGCCCTTCCACCGGCCGCTGCAACAGGATGTAGGTTAGCGTCCAGCCGGTGAAGCCGAGGAAGATCAGCGGCGGCAGCGGATACAGGGAGATGCGGTACGGCCGCGGCAGATCCGGTTGCCGCCAGCGCAGTACGAACACGCCCAGGACGGTGAAGAAAGTGTTGAGGCCGAGAGTGAAACCGGCAAACACCAGGATGGATTCGAACGAGGCGGTGATGATGAAGCTCAGCGCCAGCACCGACTGCAGCGCTACCGCCAGATCGGGAACGCCGTGGCGATTGGTGCGGGCGAGCAGGCGAAAGGCCGGGAAATCCTCGCCGATCACCTGCAGCACCCGCGGCCCCGCGAGCACCATGGCGCTCACCGTGGAGATCAGCAGCAGCGCCAGCACCACGCCCATCGCGGCTGCTCCGCCGGTACCGAAGGCGTACTGGGCGGAGACGTAGCCGATCTCTATCTTGCCTGCCATGGCGTCCATGGGGGCGACGTAGAGAAAGGTGAAATTCAGCAGCAGGTACAGCAGCATCACCACGGCGGTGCCGATGACCAGCACTCGGGAGAGATTTTTCTGCGGATCCGTGAGCTCGCTGGTGAGGTAGGTAGCCGCGTTCCAGCCGGCGTAGGCGTAGTTCACGTAGATCAGCGCCACCGCGAATGCGGCGCTGGTGAGCAGCACGCCGTCGCCCGCGCTGGGCAGGAAGCGCACCTCCTGGGGCTCGCTGACGAACAGCCACGACAGCACGCAGAACACCAGGATCAGGGCGATCTTCAGCACCGTGAACGCCCGCTGCACCCAGCCGCTGTTGCGGCGGCTGCTGGCGTGCACGGCCGTCAGCGTGACCACCAGAGCGCATGCCAACCAGGTGGGCGAGAACCACGGCAGCACCGAGGCCAGATAGGTGCCGAAGGTGATCGCGGCCAGCGCTGTGGGTGCGGCGAAGCCGATGGTGGCGGACACCCAGCCGGAGATATAGCCGGCGCCGGGGTGGTATATGCGTGACAGGAAGTTGTACTCACCGCCCGACCGCGGCAGCGCGGCGCCAAGCTCGGCGTAACACAGGGCGCCGCACAACGCTGTCAGCCCGCCGACCATCCACAACATCATCAGCACGAAGCCGGACTGGATTTCCAGCAGCTGAAAGCCGAGGCTGGTGAACACGCCGGTGCCGATCATGTTGGCGATCACCACTGCGGTGGCGGTTCGAGGGCTGAAGCTGTGCAGCTGCATGGTGTGGGTGGGATCCTGTCGGTACAGGCGTCGCGTCAGCGGCGGTCGAGACGAAACACTTGCGCGTTGCTGACCCAGTTCTCTTCGCGATTCATGTCGTACTTCTCGGCAAACGCTGCCGCGACCCGTCGTCGCTCGCCGTGAGCGATCACCGGGTGCGCTTCGAGCAGGTACAAAGTCTCTCCAACCCGCAGGCGTACCCGCGGATCGTCGTAGAGATGGCTGCTCCAGGTTGTGCCGTCGGGCCCGGTGCCGATGTACACGTCAGGCCCGATGCCGACGGCCCAGATGTTCACGGAGTAAGGATCTTCCGGGCGAGTCTCCAGCTGGAAGGTGTCTTCGCCGCGCAGTTCCGACCAGTCGTCGGGCGGCGTTCCTATCTCCCCGGAAAGCGCCCCACCGGCGAATACGATGAACGGCTCCGAACAGCCGGCAAGCAGGCTCAGGGCAAAAACGACAACCAGAGCGCGGGTCATGTGCAATAGCGAATCGACGTGACTGAGGACGTGGCCATTAGTGCCAAAATAAGCTTATAAGTAAACCGTTTTTTTGCCGCTTTCATCATCGTTGGAGGGCCCTGCATGCGAGCCATGGTGCTGGATCGACCGGGGGGCGCGTTCGAGCTTCGCGACGTGGCGGCGCCGACCCCGAAGCCGGGCGAAGTGCTCATCAAGGTGACCGCCTGCGGTGTCTGTCGCACCGATCTTCACGTGGTGGACGGCGACATCACCGATGGCCGCTATCCGTTGATTCCCGGGCATCAGATCGTCGGCCGCGTGCTGCAGGCGCCCGCGGCAAGCCTGCTGCAGCCCGGCGATCGGGTGGGCGTGCCCTGGCTTGGCCACACCTGCGGCGACTGCGGCTATTGCCGCGGTGGGCGCGAAAACCTCTGCGATGGGGCGGAATTCACCGGCTACCAGCGCCCGGGTGGCTACGCCGAGTACACGGTGGCCGACCTGCGTTTCTGCTTTCCGCTGCCGCAAAGCTACCCTGACCTGCAGGCGGCGCCGCTGCTGTGCGCCGGGCTGATCGGCTATCGCGCCCTGAACATGGCCGGCGATGGGCGGGAGATCGGCTTCTACGGCTTCGGCAATGCGGCTCACATTCTCACCCAGATCGCCGCCTGGCAGGGCAGGCGCGTGTACGCCTTCACCCGCGACGGCGACCGCCAGACCCAGGCATTCGCCCGCCGCCTCGGGGCGGTGTGGGCGGGCGGCAGCAGCGATGCGCCGCCGGTGACCCTGGACGCCGCCATCATTTTCGCCCCCGCCGGCGAGCTGGTGCCGTTGGCCCTGCAGCGGCTCGCCAAGGGCGGCCGGGTGGTGTGCGCCGGCATTCACATGTCGGACATCCCGTCGTTTCCCTATCACATCCTCTGGGGCGAGCGTTCGATCATGTCCGTGGCCAATCTCACCCGCGCCGACGGCGATGAATTGCTCGAGCTGGCCCCCAAGGCCGGCGTGCGCACCGAGGTGGCCGTCTATCCCCTGGAACGCACCGCGGCCGCCCTCGACGACCTGCGCGCCGGCCGCATCCACGGCGCCGCCGTGGTCACCATCGACTAGCGACGCCCGCGGGAGCCTGCCGCCGCTGGCGCGCGGACGACAGCATCAGGTCGGGCGACGAGGCTGAAAACGCCTTGCGCAACCCGTGAAGCGCAGCCGCGCGCAGCAAA
>JBLRXD010000240.1:0-1064 GCA_047920935.1 Pseudomonadales bacterium
GGTGTGATGATATAAGATTACGCTCTGAATTTACGCATCAGATTATTTCGGCTGAGAGATCGACCCATGACCAAGTACCCATCTGCGCCCGTTCTGCTTGCGGCCGGCATTGCCGCAGTTATCGCGAATTCGGCCCACGCTCAAGGCGGGGAAGAGCCGCGCTCCCAGGATGTACTACCGCAGATCATCGTCACCGCCGATCCGATCGGCGGCCGCACGCCGGACGACATCATCCAGCCGGTCTCGGTGGTGTTCGGTGAAGAACTGGAGCGGCGGCGCTCTGCGACCCTCGGCCAGTTGCTCGATGGCTTGCCCGGCGTCGCCAACTCCGATTTCGGTCCCGGGGTCGGTCGGCCCGTGATCCGCGGCCTGCAGGGGTCGCGGGTGCAGGTGCTCGAGGACGGTCTGCCCACCGCGGACGTGTCCGGCGAGGGTGCCGATCACGCCATCGCGATCGATCCTTCCCGGGCGGAGCAGATCGAGGTTTACCGCGGCCCTGCGGTGCTGCTGTACGGCAGCGGCGCCGCCGGCGGTCTGGTCAATGTTCGTACCGACCGCTTCGATCCGAACTTCGGTGACAGTGCCCGGGTGCGCGGCGGCCTCAGTTACGCTGAGAATGGCAGCGACCGTCAGGGTCGGCTGGCGGTGGAGCTGCCAGCAACGGACGAACTGGTGTTCCGTGCCGATGGCAGCCTGCGTCGCAGCAGTGACTTCGACATCGACGGTTTCCAGCAGGTCGACCAGACCGGCGGTCGCCGTAACAAGTTGGTGAACTCCAGCGTCGATACCGACGCGTTTTCGGTCACCGGTCTGTTCCGTGGTGACTGGGGTCACCTGGGCCTGGGGCTCAG
This sequence comes from Pseudomonadales bacterium, assembly GCA_047920935.1. Taxonomy (GTDB): domain Bacteria; phylum Pseudomonadota; class Gammaproteobacteria; order Pseudomonadales; family Azotimanducaceae; genus UBA7803. The sequence continues at coordinate 852 of JBLRXD010000240.1, forward strand.
CACCTGGGAGACCGATTACGGCATCCCGGAGAATTTCGACGCCCGTCCGCGCGCCATGGGTGGCCAGTCTGACGAATTCGAGCGGGTGTTTGCCGAATACGACCGCATCGATCTGCGCGGCGAGTTGATCAATCCTTTCCCGGGCTTCACCGCGGCGCGGGTGAAGATGGCCTACACCTGGTTCGAGCAGCAGGAGGTGGAGTTCGAGTTCGA
>JBLRXD010000240.1:1164-7069 GCA_047920935.1 Pseudomonadales bacterium
CAGTTCATCGCGCTGCCGGAGCAGGCTGGCAGCCGTACCTACTGGCCGGTGAGCGTTTCGGCTGGGGCGATTTACGACCTCGATTCGCAGCACCACATGAGCGCTGCCGTCACCCGGGCTGAGCGGGCCCCATCACTCGAGCAGCTCTATGCGTTCGGCCGCCATGCGGCAGCCGGCACCTTCGAGGTCGGCGACACGCGCCTGGGTAAAGAGCGCTATCTGAATCTGGAAGTGGGCATCGACCGTCATGTGGGCCAGTTCCGTTACGATGCCTCGGTGTTCTACAACCGGGTCGACGATTTCATCTTCCTGCAGTCGGACGACGACGGTACCGGTGAGCCGGTGTTCGTCAACGACATCGGCAACCGTGCGGGTGAAGGCGCCACCGTCGACTGTCTGCCGGGTGACGGCGGGCTCTGCCGGCTGCGCAACCAGCTGGTGTTCAACGAGCAGCGCAACGCAGAATTCTATGGCGCGGAAGTCGGCGCGATTGCCGATATCCTCACCGGGCCGACATCGCTGGCACTGCGCTTCAGCGCCGATCACGTCCGCGGCAAGCTGCGCAACGGTGGCGATCTCCCGCGGATCACCCCCACCCGGGCGGGTATGGGTGTGGATGTCGGCTTCGCCAATGCCAGCTTGAGTGCCGACTACCGCCGGGTGTTCAAGCAGTCGAATACCGCGCAGGCTGAAGACAGCACCGATGGGTTCAATCTGCTGTCGTTCGACATCAACTGGCGGCCCACGGGTTTTGCCGGTGCGGAGCTGTTCGTTCGGGCGCGCAATCTGCTCAACGAAGACGGTCGCTTGCACCAGAGCTTCTTCCGCGATGATGCGCCGATCATCGGCCGTTCCTTCATGGGCGGCGTGCGCTTCGACCTTGGCGGCTGAGGCCCGCTGACGAGGGGGCCGTCTCGGCGGCCCCCTGCTGAGGATGGTGCCAGGTCGGCTATGCCGATCTCGACGCGGCAATGAATTGCGACACCCGGCGCAGCGAGCGGAAGTGATCCAGTTCCAGATCGTCCAGCGACACCTCGATGCCGTAGCGCTCCTCGAGGTGGACGATCAATTCCACCAGCATCAGCGAGTCGAGCAGGCCCTCGTCGATGAGGTCGGTATCCGGGTCGGGCACGTCGAGATTGAGTTCGAGGAGAAACAACTGCACCAGATGCTCGATTGAGGTTTGCACGTTCATTATTCGGCCATTGACGGATTGCTGGGAGCGAGCATGGCTTCGAACCGTTCGCGTATGGCCCGGCGGTCGATCTTGCCGTTGGCGTTCTTCGGCAGGGCCGGGTAGCGCCGCCAGTGGGCCGGCAGCATGTAGCTGGGCAGTGCGCCCATGAGGTCGCGGCGCAGCTTGGCCGGGGCCAGCTCCGCCGGATCGGTGGGTACGTAGGCGCAGCAGATGGCCCAGTTCTCGAAGCCCCCGGTCCGCACCCCCACGACCGCGCTCTCACGCAGATAACCGAGGGCGCTGAGCGCAGCTTCGATCTCGCCGGGTTCGATGCGGTACCCGCGGCTCTTGATCTGACTGTCGGCGCGGCCGACGTAGCGCATCAGCCCATCTTCCGCGATCCAACCGCGGTCTCCGGTGCGGTAGAGCCGGTCGTCGGGGTCGGCTGGGTTCGCCACGAACGCCGCGGCGGTGGTGGCGGCATCGCGCCAGTATCCGGGGCTGAGCCCGGCGCCGCGAATGTAGATGTCACCGACCACGCCCACGCCCACGGGCGCCAACGCCTCATCCAGCACCAGCAGTTCCTCCCCCGTGCAGGCAGCACCGATGGGCACGTCCTCCAACTCGTCTTTGGGGGCGCGCGTGACGGTGAAATAGCTGCTGGCGATGGTTGCCTCCGTGGGTCCGTACAGATTGGTGAAGGTCACGTGCGGCAGACGCTCCATCCAGTAAGTCAGCGTCGGCGTCGGCAATACCTCCCCGCACCACAGCAGGCGTTCCAGGTGGGGAAAATCACCCTGTGCTACGACGTCGAAGTTCGCCAGGTAGGTGAGGATCGACGGCACGCTGAACCATTGGTTGAGGCGCGCGTCGCGGATGAATTGCGCCAGCTTCGGCGCCAGCAGGTTCAACGCCGGTGGAACCATGCAAAGCGTCGCGCCGCGGCTGAGGGTGCCGTAGATGTCGAACGTCGACAGGTCGAAGTGCAGCGGCGGGTGGCCGGAGATGCGCTTGCCGGCCTCGATGCCGAAGTACTCGCACGCCCAGTCGAGAAACGCGGCGACGTTGGCATGGGTGATCACCACGCCTTTCGGCACGCCGGTTGAGCCCGAGGTAAACAGGATGTGCGCGGCGCTCTCGTCGGCGGAGCGGCTGGCCGGCCGCGTGTCGGGCATGGCCGTCAGCGCCGCGGCATCGACGCATGCCGCCACGGCTTCGAGAGCAGGCGTCGGGCCGGACATGGCGACCAGTCGTGGCACCCCGGGGGCGTCGCCTGCCGCCCCGGCGAGCAGCTTTGCGCCCCGTTCGTCGACCAGCGCGGCGAACGGTTCGCACGCCTGAACGACACGTCGCACCCGCGCGGCGGGGCTGTCGAGGTCGATGGGTACGTATACCCCACCGGCTTTCAACGTGCCCAGCATGCCCACCACGGCGTCGATGCCTTTCGGGAGGAACAGGCACACCCGGTCGCCGCGGGCGCAACCCAGTTCCAGCAGCAGGTTGGCGAGGCGGTTGGATGCGGCTTCCAGTCGGGCGTAGCTCACTGTCTGGCCCTGCATTTCCAACGCGATCGCCTCCGGCGTGCGCTCCACCTGGGACGATACCAGATCCTGGAGAACCGCCATGACCGTCAGCGCTCCGCAGCCAGCGCGCTGGCGCGATCGAAGACGATGCCGGTGTGTTCCAGCTCCTCGCGGGATGGCGGAATGTCGAGGATGAAGGTGTGGAACCCCGCCGCGATGTAGTCGCGCAGCAGTTCCGCGACCTGCTGGTAATCGCCCACCAGGTATGGGCAGAAGGTCTTGTAAGTCTGGAACGGCTGCAGCCAGTACGGGCTGCGCGGCTTGGGCGCTTCGGGCGTGCGCTCCGACAGCTGTCGATGCCACTCAGAATCGGAGGTCTTCATGGCGAGCTGATGCAGCAGTCGGCCTTTGCGGTCTTCGGGGAATCGCTGCAGCGCAACCTCCCATGCCGCCGCTGCCGACTCCCTGGCGATGATGCCGACGCGCACGCCGACGCGGGTGCCACTCTGCGCCGGCACCCCACGCTCTTCGCCCGGGGGTTTGGGGTAGCGAATGGCGGTGGCGCCTATCTTCGCCGCTGCCCGCATGCCTTCGTCGCTCGAGCCTGACGAGGTGACGCCCGGAAACAGCTCGGGCGGTAGTGGCGGCGTCAGCTTGAGATTCTTGACCCGGTAATATTTCCCCTCGAAGGTTACCGGTGCCGCCGTCGCCAGCAGCCGGCGGATGATGGTGGTGTACTCGATCAACCTGGTGTAGCGGTCGTCGTGGGGCGTGTCGTCGTCCAGCGCCAGCAGGTCGTTGCGAAAGCCCCCGGATACCATGTTGATCCACAGACGGCGGCCGTAAAGATAGGCAAAGGTAGAGATCTTCTTGGCCACGGCGTACGGGTGCATGTAGACGGGCTGAACTGCCACCAGCGGTGACAGCCGCTCGGTGCTCGCGCAGATGAGTTGCGCCACCTGCCACGGATCGACGATGCCGTTGTCGGTGTAGACCAGGATGCCGGTGCAGCCTGCCGCCTCGCTCCATCTGGCGACGTCGGCGACCTGACGCGCATACCCCTCGGCGGCGACGTCTTTCGACTGCGGACAGGTCGCGAATATCCGTATCTGCGTGTTGCTGCCGAGCATGGCTCCTCCCCGGAGGTACTGCGATTTTTTGCCTTCGCTTCGGATTTAACACCTGCGAGCGCGGTGCTCGCATAGACCTTTGATGTGAGTACGTGCGACGGTTTGTATCAGGTTTGTAGCCCCGCCGAATGGCGTGGTTCAGCGCAGCCGCATGCCTGGCCTCAGCAGGTCGCGCGCGGCCATGCGTTTGCCGCCGGCCACCACCATACGCAGGATCAGAGAGCCGTCGCCGGTTGCCACCACCACGCCGCGCTCATCGACGCCAACGATGCATCCGGGGTCGGCTGCCGGCAGCGGTGGCGCAGCTTCGGCCTTGGCGAGCCTCACCTCCAGGGGCCCGAGCTGGGTCACCGGGTAGCCCCAGGGCGACGGCAGCGGGTGGAAGTCACTGGCGCGGATCCAGCGCGCCAGTTCCGCGGCCGATGCCTGCCATGGCACCCGACCGTCGTGGGGCCGGTCGCGCTTGCGGAAGCAGCGCCGTTGGCGTTGATCCTGCGGCTTCGCAGGGATGGCCGCTGCGCCCCGCTGCGCGGCGGTGAGCAGCCGTTCCACCAGCGGGATCCCCAGCCTGACGCAACGGGTGCTCACCGAGAGGCCAGTGGCCCGTTGGTCGAGATCGAACCAGGTTTCGTAGGCGATGGGCCCGGCATCGATGCGTGGCGCCATGCGGTGCAGGGTGACCGCGTGGCGGGTCTGACCCAGATAGATGGCCCAACTGGGCGCGTTCAATCCGGCGAACTCCGGCAACGGCCCGGGATGCAGGTTGTAACTGCCGAGGGTGGGCGCCTCGATCACCTGGGCGTGGATAGGGTGCAGCGAGTGGACGTTGATCAGCAGGTCAACGCCCTCGTCGCGCAGGCGCTGCGCCAGCGCCGCGGTGCGGACGCGGTCGCCCGGCCATACCGCGCAGCCCAGCTTCTGCGCCAGGCCGGCAACGCTGACCCCGCGCTGGCTCGCAGCCAACGGCGCCCCGGTGAGCACCGCCACCGGGACCACGCCGGCGGCCACGATCGCGCGCAATGCCTGAACCCCGGCTGCCTCCTCGGCGACCAGGACAACGCGCAACGCCCCGGAGCGATAGCTGTTCATCACGCCGCAGACTCGCCGCCCGCACCAGCCCCGTCAACCGAATCGGTCAATGCGCCCCCCTTCTCGTAGGAGCGCTCTTGTAGGAGCGCTCTTGTAGGAGCGCTCTCCAGAGCGCGATCCCCTCTGCTAGAATCCCGCCGTTTCCCCAACCGGACTCGGTCGTGCAGCACATCACCCGTCTCCAGCGGCCCGTCGCGTGAGTATCGCCGCGCTGCTGACGTTCGCCGGCGGCGTCGGGCTGTTTCTGCTCGGCATGCGCCTGATGAGCGACGGTCTGAAGATCGCCGCCGGGCCGGCCTTGCGGGAGCTGCTGGCGCGGGCGACCGGGTCATCCTGGCGGGCGTTCGGCTCCGGTGTGTTGATCACCGCCATGGTGCAGTCGTCGAGCGCGGTGGTGTTCGCCACCATCGGCTTCGTCAACGCCGGTCTGCTCACCCTCGGTCAGGCCGTCGGAGTGATCTTCGGCGCCAACGTCGGCACCACGCTGACCTCATGGATCGTGGCAGTGGTGGGTTTCAACGTGAATCTGCAGGCCCTGGCCATGCCAGCCATCGCGCTGGGTATGGCGGGATGGATCGGCGGTCGCGGCCGCGGCGTGGCGCTGGGCCAGGCTCTGGTGGGCTTCGGCATCTTCTTTCTGGGGCTCGACGTGCTCAAGGGCACGTTCAGCGAGGCCGACGGCGTGCTGGCCCTGGTTCAATTCGGTGACGGCGGTGCCCTGCGGTTGCTGCCGTTCGTCGCCATCGGCATTCTGCTGACGGTGCTGATGCAGTCGTCGAGCGCCGCGCTGGCGGTGACCCTCACCGCCGCCGCGGGTGGCCTGATGCCGCTTCCTGCCGCCACCGCGATGGTGATCGGCGCCAACGTCGGCACCACGTCCACCGCGGTGTTCGCCACCATCGGCGCCACCGCGGCGGCGCGCCGGGCGGCGATGGCCCATGTGCTGTTCAACGTGGTGGCGGCCGTGGCTGCGCTGCTGGCGTTCC
>JBLRXD010000241.1:0-7002 GCA_047920935.1 Pseudomonadales bacterium
CACGAGTTCAAGGCCGCAGTGGGCCAGTGGCAGGACGATGACGCCATGGCGGAGCTCGGCCGGCAACTGTGCGAGCGGCACCGCCTGGGCGCGCTGGTGATCACCCGGGGCGACCAGGGCATCACCGTGGTGGAGCGGGATGGCCGGCACCGGCACATTCCGGCGCGGCCGGTGGATGTCTACGACGTCACCGGCGCCGGCGACACCGCAGCCGCGGCGCTGGCGGTGACCCGCAGCCTGGGCTGGGACGCGGTGGCATGCGCCCAGATCGCCAACGTCGCCAGCGGTATCGTCGTGGGCAAGGCGGGCACCGCCGCGGTCACCGGGCCGGAGTTGTCCATGGCTCTGGCGGCGTCGCCGCGTGCCGATCGCGGCATGCTCAGTCGCTCGGCCCTGCTCGATGCGGTGGCCCAGGCGCGCGCCCGCGGCGAGCGCATCGTCTTCACCAACGGTTGTTTCGACATCCTCCATGCGGGCCATGTGGCGTATCTGGAGGAAGCGCGGGCCCTCGGCGACCGGCTGGTGGTGGCCGTGAACGACGACGCCTCGGTGCGCCGCCTGAAGGGCGCCGGCCGGCCGGTGAACCCCCTGGAAATGCGCTTACGGGTGCTGTCCGGCCTCATGGCCGTGGACTGGGTGGTGGGTTTTCCCGAAGACACCCCAGAGGCGCTGCTCGAGGCGCTGCGTCCCGACGTGCTGGCCAAGGGCGGCGACTACAGCGCCGCGGAGGTGGTCGGCGCGGACATGGTCGAAGCCTACGGCGGCGAAGTCCACGTGTTGGGCCTGGTTGCCGACCTCTCCACCACGGCCATCGTCCAGAGGCTCAAGCAGGACCACTGAGCGCCGCCGGAGCGCAGCGGGAGGTGCTTGCACGCGAGTGGGCCACGAAATGTTCCTTGCAGGCCGTGAAGCGAAACCGAGTGCAGCAAGATTGACGCCGCCCCAGTGGGCGAACCTGAAACCAGGCACTGGAGCGGCGGCAAGCTTGCGTAGCGAGGGAAGCCCCGGAGGGGCTTGAGCGAGGCCTGCAAGGAACATTTCGTGGCCCACGCGGCGGCCACTGTCATCCCGCTGCGCTCCGGCGGCGCTCAGTGGTCCGATGTCGCGAGGGCGAGGGCATTGGCGCGCAGGTGGTCGGGGTCGATGGTGCCGACGATGATGCTGGAGACCCCGGGCTGGGCGGCGACGTAGCGCAGGCTGTCGGTGCCGGCGTGGCCGCTGGCCAGGGCTTTCTTGATCAGCACGCCGCAGCCGGCGGCGCCGGCGGCGGCGATCAGCGGCGCCTGATCGCGCTGCTCGAGGTTGAGGGTGGCCATGATGACGTCGCAGCCCACGGCCAGGGCGCGCCGCCCGCCCGCCTCCGTCTTGTGCGACATCCCCACTGCCCGCACCCAACCGGCGTCGCGCAGGGCCACCAGGGCCTCCAGCGTGCCGTATTGGTCGAGAATGGCCAGGTCACCGCCGTCGGAGTGGATCAGCACCAGATCCAGATAATCGGTCTGCAGGCGCTGCAGCGAGCGTTGCACGCTGAAGCGCACGTGCTCTGGGGTGAAATCGAAGCGGGAGCGGCCGTTTTCGAACTCCTCGCCCACCTTGGTGCATACGGCCCAGGCCTGGCGCTGGCCGCGCAGCAGCACGCCCAGTCGTGCCTCGCTGATGCCGTATGCGGGCGCGGTATCCAGCAGGTTGATGCCCAGTGCGCGCGCGCCGTCCAGCAGCGCCCGGGCCTGGGCGTCATCGGGCATACGGAACGGCTGCGGGTATTTGACCTGCTGGTCACGGCCGAGCTTGACCGTGCCGAGGCCGAGCAGCGAGACCTCCATGCCGGTGCGGCCCAGGGTGCGGTACTCCACCTCAGCTTGACCAGGGCGAGCGGCCGACCCGGGCGCGCGGCAGGTTCAGCGGCGGCGGCGTCAGCCCGGCGGGCGGCGGCAGCAGGCTCAGCACCCGATCCCCCAGGTCCGGCGCCAGGCTGAGCTTGGTGGGCCAGGCGACGATGCAGGCGCCAGCGGTCTGGGCGAAGGCCTGGTCCGGGCGCCGGCCGGATGCTTCGGCCGGCTCGGCGCGGTCGATGCGCAGGGTGCTGATGTCCGCCTCGGTCCAGTCGATCCACGGCACGCAGGCGCGCAGTTCGGCCCGGGCATGCTCGATCAGCGCCGGCGTGCTCATGGCCACGCCGTCGCCGGCGATCTGCCCGCCCAGGTACCACAGCCAGCCGTCGCCGTCGGGATGGCTGGTGATGGTCAGCCTCGGCTCGGGGCGGCGGATGCCGGTGAGGCAGTGGCCGTAGAGCGGCGGAAGGCAGCGGTCGCGGACGATCACCTGATGCAGCGGCCTGAGCTGCATGGCTGGCGGCGGCGCGTCGGGCCGCAGCGTCGCCAGCCGCTCGAGCAACGGCTGGGCGCCGGCGCCGGCGCTCAGCAGCAGGCGCCGGGCGAGTATTCGGGCGCCGTTCAGTTCGATCTCGAAGCCCTGGGGGGATGTTCGCAGCGCCTCGGGCTGCAGCCGCTGGCGGTACACCCGATCGGCCACCGGCTGCAGCAGCGCGGCAAGCAACGATTCGGTATCGAGCACGAAGTCGTTCAGCGCATACACCACCCCGCGAAAGTCGGCGAATGCCGGCGGCTGGGCGCCGGCCGGCAACCGCTCGACGCGGCCGCGCAGGGCGCGGCTGGCGAAGAAGCTGGTGAGCTTGCCGAGGCCGGATGCTTCGGCGAACAGATAATAGCGGCTCGACAGTCGCGATACCGCCGCCAGGTCGATGTCGCCGCCGCCGGCCAGGCAGGCGGCCCAGCGCCCGGGCATGGCGGCGATGGCCTCCGACGCCCCGGTCAGCGAGCCGCCCAGGGCGTACTTCAAGCCGCCGTGGATCATGCCCTGACTGGCCAGGGTCTGGGCGCCGCCGACGGCATCCGCCTCCAGCACGACGATGGCGTAGCCGCGTTGCTGCAGCAGATTCGCCAGCCACAGGCCGGCTATCCCGGCGCCGACGATCACCGCATCCACCTGATGCGGTGTGGTCGGATTCGGTTCGGACTGACTGATGGGCGCGGGGGCAGAGGTCATGGTGCCGCGAGCGTAGTCCCAAGGGCCGGGGCTCGCAAGCTTGACGCCCTCGCCTCTGCCGCCGCAGTCTTGGCCGATGTTGCGATTCGTCTATCAGCTGCTGCTCGTCGCCGCCTGGCCCTGGGTGCAACTGCGGCTGCGCTGGCGGGCGCGGCGGGAGCCGGAGTACGGCCAGCGCATCGCCGAGCGCTTCGGCCGGCTGCCGGCGGAGATTCCCGCCGGCTGCGTCTGGTTCCACACCGTGAGCGCCGGTGAGACCATCGCCGCCGCGCCGCTGATCGCCGAGCTGGCGGCCCTGTTCCCGACCCAGCCGATCCTGGTGACCACCATGACGCCCACCGGCTCCGCGCAGGTGCGCGCCCGGCTCGGCGAGCGTGTCCATCATTGCTACGCGCCTTACGACTTCCCCTGGGCGGTGCGGCGCTTCTACGACCGGCTGCAACCGCGGCTGCTGGTGCTCATGGAGACCGAGCTGTGGCCCAACCTGATTGCCGCGGCGGCGGCCCGCGACGTGCCGGCGCTGCTGGTCAACGCCCGGCTCTCGGCACGCTCGGCACGCGGCTACCGCCGTGTCGGCAGCCTTACCCGGAGCATGCTGGGGAGCCTGCAATACATCGCCTGTCAGTATCCCGATCATGCGCAACGCTTCATCGAGCTTGGGGCTCCGGCGGAGCGTGTGCTCACTCACGGCAGCGTCAAGTTCGACCTGCGGTTGCCCGACGACCATGCGGAGCGGGTGCGCGCGCTTGCCGCCCGGTGGGGTCTCCACGGGCCGGCGTGGGTGGCGGGAAGCACCCATCCCGGCGAGGAAACCGCCGTGCTCGCCGCCCACCGCTGGCTGCTGCAGCGGCAGCCCGACGCGCGCCTCGTGCTGGTGCCGCGTCATCCGGCGCGGGCGCCGGAGGTGGCGGCCCTGTGCCGCGACCAGGGGCTGAGCGTTGCCCGGCAGAGCGCGCCCGGCGCGGACGACGCCAGCGCCCAGGTGATCGTCGGCGACACCATGGGTGAGCTGCTGTATCTGTACGGGCTCGGCGACGTCGCCTTCGTGGGTGGCAGCTTCGCCGACGTTGGCGGCCACAACCCCATCGAGCCGGCCTTGTGCGGCAAGCCGGTGCTGATGGGGCCCGTGGTTCACAATTTCGCCGACGTGGTGGCGGCGTTTCGCGATGCCGGTTGCCTGCAGATCGTGGCCGATGCGCAGCAGTTGGGTTGCGCCGTGGCCCGGTGGATGGATGATCCCGCGGCGCGCCTGGCGCTGGGGCTGCGGGCCCGGGAGGTGGTGGCCGCCAATGGCGGCGCCACGGTCCGTCTGCGTGCGCTGCTGATCGAGACCATCGATGCCCTCGCGCACGGCGATTTTGCGCAGGCAACGCGACGCGATTAGCGGTAATGTGTGGCCCGATCGCCGCTCCGGAAGCGTGCGACGCCACGCCGTGCTGCACACGGCGGGAACGGATGTGGGAACCAGCAAGGAATACGAACGATGAAGCGAACGCCTGCTTTCTTTGGGTTGCTCGTGGCCGGGTGCGTGATCGTCAGCCCCTGGCAAGCGGCTGACGCCGCCGACGCCAGCACTTCTTTCCCCCCCAATACCCTGGCTGGCATCTACGAGCTGGCGGTGGAAAACGACCTGACCGTCGCGCAGGCGCGCGCCCAGCTGCGGGTCGGGCGTGAGGAGCGCATTCTGGCCCGGGCCGCACTGCTGCCCCAGGTGCAGGGCGGTTACACCTACAGCCAGTCGGATACCCAAACCAGAAGCGCGTTCGCCGTAGGCGGCCAGCTGGTGCCGAACCAGACCGACACCGATACCGATACCGACCTGTGGGAGGTGTCGCTGCGCCAGCCGTTGTTCGATCTCCCCGCCTGGTTTCGGTTTCAGCAGGGCGTGGAGCTGAGCAACCAGGCCGAAGCGACCTTTTCCGTGGCCCAGCAGGAGCTGATCCGCCGCACCGTCACCGCCTATTTCGAGGTGCTGCGGGCATCCGCCAACGTGCGCGCCTCCGAGGCCCAGGAATCGGCGCTGCAGGCGCAGCTCGATCAGGTCAAGCAGCGTTTCGAGGTGGGCATGGTGGCCATCACCGACGTTCATGAAGCGCAAGCAGGCTTCGATCTGGCGGTGGCGCAGCGGATCACCGACGAAGGCCAGCTCGGCATCTCCCTGGAGTTGCTGTCGGTGCTCACCGGGCGCGCCCACCGGGATCTGTGGGTGCTGGCCGACGAGTTTCCGGTGGTGGATCCGGAGCCTCGCGACAGCGCCGCCTGGGTCGCCTTCGCCGAGCAGAACAACTTCGACATCAAAGCCGCGGCCCATGCCCGTGACGCCGCCCAGCGCGGCTCCCGCGCAGCCACCAGCGAGCACGCGCCGAAAGTGGATCTGCTGCTGTCGTATTCCGATACCAGCACCGATGTGGTTCAGGATAACCTGGTCTCGGGCGTGCGCTCCGACTTCCCCACCACCCAGGAGCGTGGCGTGGTGGCGCTGAATGTCACGGTGCCGGTGTTCACCGGCGGCCGCACCAGCGCCGCCCGGCGACAGGCCGTTGCCCGCCACGACACCCAGATCGCCGCCTATCAGGGGACGGTGCGCACCGTCACCCAGGAGACCCGCGCCTCTCACGTGCGGGTGCTGTCTGACGTGGCGCGTACCCGCGCCCGCGCCCAGGCGGTGACCTCGACGCGCTCGGCGCTGGAGGCCGCGGAGGTCGGCTACAACGTCGGTACCCGCAACGTGGTCGACGTGCTGCGCGCGCAGCAGGATTTCTTCTCCGCCGTCAGGGATTACGAGAACAGTATTCTCGATTACGTGGTCAACCTGGTGCGCCTCAAGCGCCAGGCCGGAACTTTGAGCCCGGAAGATGTCTACGAACTGAACCGTTGGCTGGCGCAGGCGAAGGAAGCCGAGGAGTCGGGCTCCTGATCGATGTCATTGCGCCAATGCGGCCGTTGTCGCAGAGCGCGGTGCGCCAGCGGCTGCGGCGACCGGTACGCGCGTGACGGGTTCCGAGCGGCGGTGTAGAGTAGTCGCCCACGGTGGTGCTGACCGGCTCGGCCAGCACGAAGCCACGATGTTTTTCAATGGTGCAAGTTCAATGGCCCATTACCGCCCAACCGCAGCGACATGCTGAAAAAGCGTTACCGCATTGATCTGCCGGCGCACATGGCCGAGTGCGACGCCAACTACGCGCGCCTGATGAAACTGTTCCCGGCGTTACGGGAAGAAGACGTCAGCGCGTTCGCCGTGGTGCTGGGCGAGCGGCCCTACCAGGTCAGGCTGGAGGTCGTTGAGCGTGGCCCGTACACCACGCTGATCGAGTTGCTGCAATTGCCGGAAGGCCCTTGGAACTCGTTGCCGCGGATGCTGGTGCGGTTGTATCACGACGCGCGCAGCGCCGAGGTGGTGGAATGCCATCGCGCCCGTCACTTCCGGCCCCGGTACGAGTACCCCAACGAGCACATGCACCTGCCGGACGAGAAAGCCCAGGTGAATCGTTTTCTCACCGAGTTCCTGTCCTGGTGCTTGCGCCACGGCGTGGCGACCACGGAGCCGGTTCCCGCGGGATGAGGCGCCTGGCGGCGTGTCCCGGATGGCTGCGCAGCGAGGGCGATTGAAACCCGTGGGCCAAGGCAATTCGCCACACTCGCCACACTCGCCACAAAGGGTATTGCAGATCACCGATACCCATCTGCTGCCCGAGGCGGGAGCAACGCTGATCGGCGTGGATACCGCCGATTCGCTGCAAGCGGTGCTGCAGCAAGCCCTGGCGGAGCATACCCCGGATGCCATCCTCGCCACCGGCGATCTGGTCCATGACGACCCCACCGGTGCTGGTTATCAGCGTTTCCGGCGCCTGGTCGGCGGTCTTTATGGGGGCCCCATACTGCATCTGCCGGGCAATCACGATCTCGATCGGCCCATGGCGCCGCTGCTGCGGCCGC
>JBLRXD010000242.1:0-6890 GCA_047920935.1 Pseudomonadales bacterium
TCGCTGACGATCCGTTCGCGGACGATCCATTCGCAATTGCCGGAGTGCCGCGAGTCATCAACGCGGCGGGCAAGATGACGGCGCTCGGCGGCAGCGCTCAGGCGCCGCCGGTGGCCGCCGCGCAAGCCGCTGCAGCGCGGGCCCATGTCGATCTCGACCTGCTGCGGGCCGCGGTCAGCGCGCGCATCGCCGAGCGCTGCGGCGCCGAGGCGGCGTGCATCACTACCGGGGCCGCGGCGGGCATCTGCATCAGCGTTGCGGCGGTACTCACCGGCGCTGATGCCGATCGGGTGCGCATGGTTCCCGACCGGCTCGATGGCCCACGCGAGATCATCCTGCAAGCGGGCCACGACGTGTTCTTCGGCGCCAGCGTCGAGCAGATGATCCGCGTCGGCGGCGGCCGGCCGCGGGTGGTCGGCTCGGCGCAAGGGGTCACCGCCGACGACGTGCGCGCGGGCATCGGGGCGGAGACGGCGTGCCTGATGTACGTGCAATCCCACCACTGCATTCAGGAAAACCGGCTGGATCTGAACGCGTTCGTGGCGCTGGCTCGAGAGGCCGGGGTGCCGCTCATCGTCGATGCTGCTGCCGAGGCCGACCTGCAGCGCTACCTGGCGGCGGGGGCCGACCTGGTGGCGTATTCCGGCGGCAAGGCCATTGGCGGGCCTACCAGCGGCTTCGTCGTCGGGCGGGCCGATCTGGTGCGAGCCTGTGAGATGCAGAGCGCCGGTATCGCCCGCGCGATGAAGGTCGGCAAGGAGCAGATCATGGGGCTGCTCACCGCTGTGAATCGCTACCCGCCGCCCGAGGCCTGGCGCGACGTGCTCGATGCCTTGGCCGAAGCCCTGACGCCGCTGTCCGGCCTGGTGACGGCGCGGGTGCCGGATCGGGCAGGGCGCGACATCGAGCGCCTCGGGGTGCGCCCCCAGGGGGACGCGTTTCTCCTGGAAGATCTGGTGGCCTGGCTGACGTCCGGCACGCCCAGCATCCGTACCCGTAATCACCAGCTGCGCGAGGGGGTAGTGCTGTTCGATCCCAGGGAGCTCGAACTTTCCCACGTGCCGCTGATACGCGACCGCATGGCGGCGTTTCTGAAGACGCTCGGCGAGGGTCGAGGCTGATGCGTATCGCGCTTGCCGGCATCTCCCACGAGACCAACAGCTACTGTCGCGACCTGACGCGGGCCGGCGATTTTCGTCAACTCCGGGGGGAACGCCTGCTGCGCACCCGCGATCAGCAGTCGGACATTGGTGGGGCGGTAGCCGCCTGCGAGGCGCTCGGCATCGAGCCGGTGCCGCTGCTGTACGCCACGGCGCAGCCGTCGGGCGTCATCGACGCCGACGCCTACGTGGCGTTCAAGCAGGAGATTCTCGACGGCTTGGCCTCGGCCGGCCATCTCGACGGGGTGGTGCTGTGCCTGCATGGCGCCGGAGTGGTGGAGAGCACCGACGATCTCGAGGGCGATCTGGCGGCAGCCGTGCGCGCGCTGGTGGGCCCGGAGCTGCCGGTGGCGGCGTCCTTCGATCTGCACGGCAACGTCACCCGGGTCATGGCCGATGCGTTGGATGGCGTGTTCGCGTGCCATCACTACCCCCACATCGATCTCCACGAGCGGGCTGCGGAGGCCGTGGCCTTCGTCGCAGCCAAGGCGAGGGAGGGTTTTGCTACCGCGATTCACGTCGAGCGACTGCCGTTGCTGCTGCCCACCACGACGACTTTTCTCGGCGCCGGCCAGCTGTGGCTCGAGCGCATGCTGGCCGCCGAAGCTCCCGTGGAAGTGGTCGACGTCAGCTGGTTTCATGGCTTTCCGTACACCGACATTGCTCACGTGGGCAGCGCGGTGGTGGTGACCGTACGGTGTGACGACGCGAGCCCGCAGGCCCTGGAGGGGAGCCGGCAACGGGCCGGGCTGCTGGCAAAGCAGTTGGCAGCCGGTCTGTGGGGCGCCAGAGAGGCGTTCCGTCCGGCGAGCCTTTCTGCCGCGGAGGCGGTGGCGGCGGCCCAGGCCGTCAGCGGTGGCCCGGTGGTGATCCACGAGACCTCGGACAACTGCGGCGGCGGCAGCCCCGGAGATGGCACCCATCTGCTGCGCGCCATGCTGGAGGCCGGGCTCGACCATGCCTGTTTCGGCTTCATCGTCGACCCGCAGGCGGCCATGGCCGCCCATCACGCCGGCGTCGGCGCCCTCGTGGAGCTGGCCCTGGGCGGCCGCTACGACGAGCTGCACGGCCTGCCGCTCGCCGTGCGTGGCCATGTCAAGTCGCTGCACGACGGGCGCATCGTGATGCAGGCCATGTTCAAGGGCGCGCCCCTGAACCTTGGCCCGATGGCGCGGCTGGTGGTAGACGGCGTCGACATCATCGTCGCCTCCCGTCGCAGCCAGACGTTCGATCCGGAGCCGTTTCTCGCCGTCGGCATCGACGTGCGCCGCTACCGCTACGTAGCGCTGAAGTCGAGCAATCACTTTCGCGCCGGGTTCCAGGACGTGGCCAGCGCGATCATCACCGCCGACCCGCCCGGGCTGACCACCCATCGCATCGAAATTTTTCCCAGAGAGCACGCTCCGGGCCCGCTGTGGCCGGTGGATGAGAACGCCAGCTATGACTGAGCCGGTTTGTCTGGTCACTGGGGTAGGGCCCGGCACTGGCAGCGCGCTGGTGGAGCGCTTCGCTGCCGGATATCGGGTGGCCATGCTGGCGCGCAGCCACGAGCGGCTGGCGGCCCTGGCGCAGCGCCTGCCTGCAGCACACGCGTACCCCTGTGACGTCAGTGATCCAGTGGCGCTTGCCGAGGTGATCGCGCAGGTGCGCGCCGAGATGGGCGATCCCGAGGTGGCGATTCACAACGCGGTGGGCGGCGCCTTCGGCGACTTTCTCAGCGTCGAGCCCGAAGTGCTGCAGCGCAACTTCGAGGTCAACGTCATGGCGCTGCTGCATCTGGGCCGCGCGCTGGCGCCTGCCATGATCGCCAGCGGTCGCGGCGCCATCGTCTGCACCGGCAATACCGCCGCCTTCCGCGGCAAGGCGGAGTTCGCCGGCTTCGCGCCCACCAAGGCCGCGCAACGGATTCTGGCGGAATCCATGGCGCGCAAGCTGGGGCCACTGGGGGTGCACGTCGGCTACCTTGCCATCGACGCCGTCATCGATCTGCCGTGGACGCGCAAGCGCTACCGCGACGCCGCCGACGATTTCTTCTGCAAACCGTCCGACATCGCCGAGACCTGCTGGGCCCTGGCGCACCAGCCGAGATCGGCGTGGACGTTCGAGCAGGTGATCCGGCCGTTTGCCGAGCGGTGGTGAGGGCCTGACGGCCTGCCGTCAGGCGCGGGTCGGTTCGGTCACGCCCTGGGCTACGTCGTCCCAGCCGAACACGTCCTCGGCGATGCTGTACAGCGATGGCACCAGAAACAGGGTGATGAACGTGGCGAACAGCACCCCGTAGGCCAGCGATACCGCCATGGGGATCACGAAGGCGGTGGCCGGCGTGGCGGTGGCCATGAGCGGCACCAGACCGACGAACGTGGTGACCGATGTCAGCAGGATCGGCCGGAAGCGCACCACGCCGGCGTTCAGCAGCGCCTCCATCAACGGCACGCCTTCCCGCCGCTGACGGTTGACGCGATCCACCAGGACCAGGCTCGAGTTGACCACCACGCCCGAGAGCGCGACGATCCCCAGCGCCGAGAAGAACACCAGCAACTGATCCATGATCCAGTGACCGATGATGGCGCCCACGGCGCCGAACGGAATCACACTCATGATCACCAGGGGTTGTACGTAAGAGCGCAGCGGGATCGCCAGCAGGGTGTAGATGATCACCAGCGACAGCAGCGCTCCCATGGCGAGCCCGGTCATGGCCTTGGCGCGCTCTTCCTGCTCGCCCGACAGAGCTATGTGGATACCCGGATACTTGTCCATCAGGCCGGGCAGAATGTACCGCTGAATGCTGCCGTTGACGTCTTCTGGGCTGACCTGAGTGCGATCCACGTCCGCGGTGACGTTCACCACCCGGCGGCCGTCAACCCGGCGGATGCTGGAGAAGCCCCTGCCGATGTCGAATCGGGCGACGCTGTAGAAGGGTACCTCGGAGCCGTCCGGCGCGCGGATGTACATGTCTTCCAGGTTGCCGATGGAGGTGCGTTCGCCTTCCGGGTAGCGCACCATGACACGCACTTCGTCGGGGCCGCGCTGAATGCGTTGCGCTTCCACGCCGTAGAAGCCGTTGCGTACCTGACGCGCCAGGTCGTTCAGCGTCAGCCCCAGGGTGCGGGCCTCGGGCAGCAGTGAAAGTTTGATCTCCTGCTTGCCGGCGCGGAACGAATCGGCGATGTCGAACACACCGTCATAGCGTGACAGCTCGGCCCTCAGCTCGGCAGCTGCCTCCTGCATGTGCTCGACGTTTTTTCCGCTCAACTGATAGTTGATGGGTTCTCCCGCGGAGAATGTGTCGGCATTGAAGCTGAGCTTCACCGCATCGGGAATGTCGCCGACGAGCTCGCGCCAGCGCCGTGACACGTCCCGGGCGGACAAGGCATCGCGCTGGGCCAGCGGCACCAGTTCGATGACCACCTCGGCGTAGTGGCTCAGACCCGAGCTCTGGCGCCGGCCGGGGCCGGTGCGCTCCACCGTGGCGCCGATGCTGGAGAACATGTTGACGATCACCGATCCTTGCTCGGGCGTGCGACTCCGGTCGAACTCCTGCTGCAACAGCCGCGCGGCGGCCTCCAGCTGCTCGGCGGCACGGGCGGTGACGTCCACGGACACGCCTTCGGGCATTTCCAGTTGCGCGTACACCCGGTCGCCCTCCACGGCGGGAAAGAAGCCGAACACGACGCGGCCGCTGGCGATCAGCGAGAGGGCGAGGATGAGCACTCCGAGGCCGATCGCCGCCGTGGCGTAACGCCACTCGATGGCGAGCTTGAGCACCGGCTGGTAGTAGCGGCTGGCGATGTTTTCGAGCCCGGCGGACAGCCCGCCCTGGAGCTTGTTCCAGTGCCTGGAGAAGCCGTGGCTCGCCTCGGCATGATTGCGGTGAGCAAGGTGAGCCGGCAGGATGAGCTGGCTTTCGATGATGCTGAATATCAGCGCGATGATCACCACCCAGCCGATCACGCCGAAAAAGTCGGCCATGCGGCCCGAGACGATGAGCAAGGGCAGGAACGCAGCCATGGTGGTGAGCACGCCGAAGATCACCGGGATGGATACCTCCCAGGTGCCGTCGATGGCCGCCTGCACGGGGCTCTTGCCCATCTGCTCGTGGGCGTAGACCCGCTCGCCGACGACGATGGCGTCGTCGACCAGAATACCGAGCACCAGGATGAAGGCCATGACCGTCATGGTGCTGATGGAGATGTCGGCGTAGGGGAACACCGCGAGGGTGCCGAACAACGCGATGGGGATGCCCGCCGCCACCCACATGGCGAGGCGGAAACGCAGAAACAGTGCCAGGATGATCACCACCAGCAACAGCCCGGTGAGCGCGGTATTGGTGAGGGTATCCAGGCGTTCGGTCAGTTGTCTGGACTCGTCGGTCCATACCGTCAGTGCCAGCCCCTGAGGCAGCATGGGCTGAACGTCGCGGATGTAGGCTTTGACGTCCCGGGCGATCTGAATGGTGTCTTCACTGCCCACCTGGTAGACCTTCACCACCACCGCGGGTTGACCGTTGAAGCGGGCGAGCAGATCGCCCTCCTCGAAGCTGTCGCGGATGTCGGCGATCTCATCGAGGGTGATCTTGGTGCCGTCGCCGCGGGTCACCACCACGATGTCTTCGAACTCCTGGCCCCAGTAAGCCTGCCCCTGGGTGCGAATGAGGATTTCGCCGCCATCGGTGCGAATGGTGCCGCCCGGCATGTCGAGGGAGGCGTTGCGTACTGCCTGGGCTACCTGATCGAGCGTGATGCCGTAGCGCCGCAGCACATGCTCGGACACTTCGATGGAGATCTCGTAGGGCCGCACGTAGCTCAGGGTCACCTGGGACACCCCGCTCAGGGCGGCGATGTCGTCGCGGATCTCTTTGCCCACCTCCTTCAGGGTGCGCTCGTCGGCTTCGCCGGAAATGGCGATCTGCAGCACCCCGCGGGTCATCATCAGCTTGGCCACGATGGGCTTTTCGGTCTCGACCGGCAGGCTGCTGATGCCGTCCACCCGGCTCTTGATGTCGTTCAGCGCCTGATTGCTGTTGGCGTCCACCTTGAGCTCGGCCATGACGTTGCAGGCGCCCTCAGAGGCCGTGCTGTGGATCTTCTCCAGCCCCTCGATGCCCTCGATGGCTTCCTCGATGCGCACGCACACGCCCTGTTCCGACTCTTCCGGGGCGGCCCCCAGATAGGGCACGGTGATGTTCACCACCTGGGTGTCGATGCTGGGGAACTCCTCCTGCTGCACCGTGAGCATGCCGAGCACGCCGCCTACCAGCAGCACCGCCATCAGCAGGTTGGCAGCCACCGGATTCCGGGTGAACCACGAAATGGCGGTGTACATCGCCTCAGCCCGCCAGCTGTTCCAGCACCGGCCGCACCGGCATGCCCTCGATGGCCGTCTGCAGCGGCGAGATGCACACCCGCTCGCCCGGCGCCAGCCCGGCGCGAATGAACACCTGATCCTGATACAGGCGCAAAGGGTCGATCTCGCGGTAGCGCAGCCGATCTTCCTCGTCCACCACCAGCACCCGGTTGCCTTCCCGCAGCGCCGAGCGCGGCAGCACCATCACGTCCTCGGCCAGCAGACCCTGGATTTCCGCGTTGACAAACAACCCCACTGCCAGCGGCGACGCCTGGGCGGCGTTATCGACCCGCGCCACCACGTGAACCATGCGGCTCATGGCGTCGATCTGGGCCTCGGTGCGGACGATGCGACCCTGCCAGGACAAGTGCTGGCCGCCGAACTCGG
>JBLRXD010000243.1:0-6816 GCA_047920935.1 Pseudomonadales bacterium
ATAGATCACCAGCAGCGACAGGAAGAACGTCAACACCAGCGCCTCGCCCTGCTGCCGGAACTGGCGGGCTTCGCCGAGATAGTCGTAGGCGAGTTCCCGCGGGAACACCTCGGCTGCCCGGCCTTCGAAAAACGCCAGCGCATCCCCCAGGGAGACGCCGGGCGCCGGAACCGCATTAATGGTGATGGCGTTGAGTTGCTGGAGCTCCATGCGCTGGGTCGGCTCGATGCGATGCTCGAAACTCACCACCGCCGACAGCGGGATGAGTTGGCCTTCGCGGCCTCGCACGTGGTAGTCGCCCAGCCACTCCGCGCTGGGGCGGAACTCCCGGGCGACCTGGGGTATGACTTCGTAGCTCCGCCCCGCCTGGCTGAAACGGCTGACGTGGCCCTCGCCCAGCAGGGTTGCCAGGGTGAATCCGAGGGATTCCATGTCGATGCCGAGATCACCCGCGCGATCACGGTCGACGTTTATCCGGATCTGCGGTAACGCCAGCTCGCTGGATTTGTTGACGAACAGGAACCGGCCGCTGCGCATCGCGTCTCCCACCAGCTCACCGGCAACGCGGTCCAGTTCCTGATAATCCTGATCGCCGATGATGACGAACTGCACCGGCGGCCCGGCCGCCGCGCCCGGCAGCGCCGGGAACGAGAACACGCCGATCTGCACGCCCGGCACCTCGCGCACCAGGCGTTGCAGAATCGGCTGGATCTCCATCTGGCTGCGGTCCCGCTGGTCGATGGGCAGCATACGGAAGCCGCCGAAGGTCACCGCCGGGGATCCCCCGCCGCCGAGCATCAGGAAACTGCGCGCGTATTCGGGGATGGTCTCGAACAGCTCCACCAGCCTGCCCGTGTGCGCCTCGGTATACGCCAGCGTGGCGGTGTGAGGCGCGGTCATCTGGATGTTGATCGCCTCCCGGTCTTCCACCGGCGCGAACTCGGTCTGGCTGGTGGTGAACATGAAGTAGATAGCCACCAGCAGCACCGCCGAAAAGTAAAAGGTGACCGGGCGATAATCGAGGCTGCGGTGTAACCACCGGCGGTAGCCGCCGGCGAGGCGATCGAAAAAATGCTCCACCGCGCGCTCGAAGCGGCCCTGCTCGGCGCTGGTCTTGAGCACCAGGGCCGACAGCATGGGCGAGAGCGTCAGCGCCACGATGCCGGATATCAGCACCGCGCCCGCCAGGGAGAATGCGAATTCGGTGAAGACGATGCCCACCAGCCCGCCCATGAAGCCGATGGGCGCATAGACGGCGAGCAGCGTCGTGGTCATGGCGAGGATCGGCAGCCCGAGTTCCCGCGCCGCCGTCAGCGCCGCGTCGACCCGGCTCTTGCCGGCGGCCATGTGCCGGTGCACGTTCTCCACCACGATGATGGCGTCGTCCACCACCAGGCCGATGGCCAGCAGCATGGCGAGCAGGGTCAGCAGGTTCAGCGAAAACCCGAGCACCAGCATGATGAAGGTGGCCCCGATCAGCGACAGCGGCACCGACACCGCCGGCACGATTGCCGCACGCGCAGACCCCAACGCAAGGAAGATCAGCAGCAGCACGATGGCCACCGCCTCGAACAGGGTGCGGTAGACCTCGGCGATGGAGGCCTCGATGTACTCGCTGCCATCGTGGGTCAGGGCCATGGTCAGATTCGGCGGCAGCTGCCGTTCCACCTCGGGCAGCAGCGCACGAATGGCGCGGGAAACCTCGATGGGGTTCGCGCCCGGGCCGGTCTCGATGGCGACCAGGGTAGCGGGCTTGCCGGAATACCAGCTCACCTGATTCAAGTTACGGGCGTTGAGTTCGACCTCGGCGACATCCCCCAGGCGCACCAGCGCGGCGTCATCGCCACGCACGATGAGCTGCTCGAACTCGCCCACCGTGGTCATGTCGGTGGCCGCCGACAGATTGACCTGCAGCAGATCGTCCTTGGTCTGGCCGATACCGGCCTGCACGTTCTCCCGGCGCAGGGCGGCGCGCACGTCCATGGCGGTGACGTCGAGGGCGGCCATGCGCCGTGGATCCAGCCAGATGCGCATCGCCAGTTGCTGATCGCCCATGACGTTCGCCTTGGCGACCCCGGGAATTGCCTGCATCCGCGGGATGACGCCACGCATCAGGTAGTCGGTAATCTGCGATGCGCGCATGCTGTCGCTGGAAAAGCCGATGTACATCAGCGCCCAACCCTGCTCCGTGCGCACGTCGATCACCGGGTCGAGGGCCTCGCTGGGGATCTGATTGCGCTGGCTGCCCACTTTGGCCTGAATTTCCGCCACCGCGACGTTGCCGTCGTAGTTGAGCTGCATCACCGCTTCGATGATCGAGACTCCCTGGCGCGAATTGGCCTGCACGTAGTCGAGCCCGTTCGCTTCGGCGATGGCGCGTTGCAGGGGCGCGGTGATGAAGCTCTGCACCAGATCCGCGTCGGCGCCGGGATAGGCGGTGGTCACCGTCACCACGGCGCGCTCCGTGCGCGGATACTCGCGCAACTCCAGCAGGCCGATGGAGCGCAGCCCGATCAGCAGGATGAGCAGGCTGAGCACCGTCGCCAGCACCGGGCGACGGACGAATACGTCGGTGAAACTCAATGCAGCGCTACTCCCACCGGCAGCTCGAGGCTGTTGTCGATGCGCACCCGCTGCCCGGAGCGCAGCTTCATCTGACCGGTGGCAACCACTTCGGCGCCTACCGCCAGGCCATCGACGATCTCCACCCGGCCGTCACGCACCTGCCCCACGCGCACCGGGCGCTGCTGTGCGCTGAGGTTGCCGTCGCCATCCGACTCCAACACGAACACCATCTCTCCGTACGCCTGATAGGCGATAGCGGTGCGTGGCAGGGTCAGCACCGCCCTGGGCTCGCCAACGACCACCTTGAGCTGTGAGAACATGCCAGGGCGCAACCGGCCTTCCGGGTTGGGAAGCATGGCCTGCAGATGCAGGGTGCGGTTGGCGCGCTCGAGTTCCGGGCTGATGGCCGTGACCGTGCCGGCGAAGGCGGCCTCCGGCCAGGCCGCCACCGGCGCGAGTACGCTCTGCCCTACCGCCACGGCGCCCAGGTAGCGTTCCGGCAGGGTGAAATCCAGATGAATGGGATCAAGCGCCTGCAGGCTGACCACCGGATCGCCCGGCGAAAGGTATTGCCCGAGGTTCACCGTACGGATGCCGAGCTCGCCCCCGAAGGGTGCGCGGATGGTCTTGCGCTGGATCAGTATCTGTTGCTGCTCGGCACGCGCCTCGAGGCTGCGCACCAGAGTCGCGGCACGATCGAGCTGGGCCTGAGACACCGCCTGGGTCTGGCGCAGATCCCGGGCGCGCTCGAAGTCGAGCTGAGCCAACTCCAGATCTGCCTGCAGCGCCCGCAGCTCGGCCGCCTCTGCGGAGGCATCCAGCTCGATGAGCAGATCACCCGCCGCAGCCCGCTCGCCCGACCGAAAATGAATCGCCTGAACGCGGCCCGGAACCTCGGTGGCCACCCGGACGCCCTGGCTGGCGGCAAACGAGCCGAGCGCCTGAACCTCCACGGGCCAGTGCTCCCGCAGAACCCGCGCCGAGGAGACCACCGCCGCCGGCTGTTCCATCGCCATCATCGCCTGGAATCGCTGGTACTGGTCGAACTTGTAGTAGCCGATGCCACCAAACAGCGCTGCCAGCAGCACGGTAACGATCACGAACCTCAACCACACGTCGCAGTCTCCTGGCTGACCAATCGCAGCCGCGTTGTAAAAAACCGTTCGAGTTCCGCCAGCTGCCGGCGCTGGGGCCAGGCGCGGGGATCGAGCACGGCCTGAACCCCGAGCCCCTGCAGAAAGATGGCAAGGGTATCGCCGCAGGATGCGATGTCCAGATCGGCGTCGAGCTCGCCCCGATCCCGGGCGTGGCGAAGCAGACCGCGGCAGAAGCGTCGGAACCTGCGCTGGCGCAGGCGGCGCTCCTGATCCCAGGATGCGTCGCCGGGCCAGGACACCCAGAACATCATCCACACCGCCCACATGTCGCGCATCTCGTGGCTCAACGGCAGCAGGCGCTCGATGATGCGTCTTACCGAGTCGAGCCCATCCGGCACGATGGTGTCGAAGCGGTTCATCACCCAGGCCGGATCGGCCAGCGAGTAGCGCAGCAGCTCGTCCTTGGTGTCGAAGTAGTGGGCGAGCACGCCGATACTCCAGCCCGCCTCCCGCGCGACCTCCCGCAGCGTCGCGCCCTCGAGCCCGCTGCGCAGAATCACCCGGCGCGTGGCGGCGGCGAGTTCTCCCCGCCGCTCGTCTGCATCGACCTGCTTTGGCATGACGGTGTCCGAGGGGTGGCTGTATTTAGTACGACTATAATAATACGCTGATAATATTACAAAGACGCCGGTCCGGCGTTTCCTGCGGGGAACGATCAGCGCTGAAAGGCCGCCTCCCCGAGCCACAACCGATCGTTCCGGGATGCGAGCAGCCTGGCTTCCAGCAGAGCCGCCAGCGGCGCCGCGAGCCTCTCCCGCGCGTTTGCGGTCAGGCGGATGAAGCCGATTCGATGCAGAGCGTCGTTCATGACGCTATCGGTGCTCGCGCCTTCCTGCTCATCCACCACCCGCCACAAGGCCTGCATCAGCTCCCTGTCGTGGACGTGATCCAGGCGGCGCAGGCGCTGGTTCTGGCTGCGCCAGTCACGGTAAGGCGGCGTGCGCAGCTGGCTCTGCATGGCGCTGAACCCGGCCTGCTGCGTCAGGACACCGGCAGCCGCCAGGCCCTGCAGGCGCTTCTGGACCATTCCCCGCAATCTCGCGCTGCTGCGGGACTGGCTGACCTGCGCCAACAGGCGAGCGACGAGCACGTCGAGGTGCACCGGGCCTTCGGCGCCGACGGTCGCCAGCAGGGCTCCATCCAACGCCGCCTCCGCCAGGTCGTCGAGGTTGGCCGCGTCGCGCAACGCCGTGAGCGCCGAGTCGCCCACCGGCCGATAGGGCTCTAGCGCCACAAACGTCGGCTCGAAATCGCGCGGCGGACGCGTGCCCGCCGGCTGCAACATGCCGCCTTCGGCTGCAGCACCCGGCCGCCGCAGCAATCTCTGGTGCAGCCCGAGCAGGCCGGACCAGGCCGATGGGTCGGCACCGCTCATGCCTCACCGTCCAGGGCAAACTGCAACTGCCAGGTCTCTGCCAGCCGATCGATCATCGCCTCCTGCAGCACGGTCTTGGGGCCACTGGCGAGACAGGCATCGTCGAGGGCCAGCAGGCCCTCGACGCGAGCCGGTTCGTCCAGATGCACTGCCAGGGCCTGCGCCAGCAGTTGCGACAGACCCAGCGCCAAGGCGGGGTAACCGGCAGCCGTGGCTGCGGGCAGCCAGTTGCCGATGACCTGCCCTGCCGTGGCAAGGTCGGCGTGCAGAGCGCCGTGGGCGGCGCTGGCGCCAGGGTCCAGGGCATGCGCGCGCGGCTCGAAGGCGCTTTCACCACGACCCAGGCAGACGAGGCAGTAGCTGAGGCTGGCGAGCAGATCCCGGGCCGCCTCCCCGCGCAAGTCGACACCTCGTTCAGCCAGCAAGGCGTTTGCCTGCGCCACTGCATCCTCCTGCTCCAGGGCCGCCAGCAGCGACTCTTCCGCCGCCAGATGGCGCCGCGCCTGCAGCTGCTGCACGCCAGCACCGAGACCCGTGGCCAACAGGGTCAGCAGGCGGCTCACAGCCTTGACGATGAGGTCGAGCAGGCTGACCACGACGCTGAGCAGCAGATGAATCAATTGCAGCCAGACGGCTTTCTGACCACGCACCTGAACGCCAGCCAGCTTGAAGGAAGAACTGCCGGGCCGAACCCAGTTCACCGTTCCTGTGGGCGTGCGGGTCGAGACGCTCACGCCGCTCTTGGAGAGGTTGATTTTCGCGGCATCGCTGCCGTAGCGGCCGCGAAGCACGAAGCGGCCGTTCTGCACAGCGACCTGGGTGTTCCTGGCCAGCCGTGTGGAAAGCCGCAGCCCATGCCGGGTGTTGGCGGTGGCGTTGACTGCGGCCACACGGGTCTGGGCGCGCAGGGAAACACCACCCGTGCGGCTGGCGCGAAGATAGGGGCCGCTGTGCTCGATGCGCTTCTGGCGGCCGTGGCGGTCTTTGTGACCGATCTTCAACAGGCTCATGTGGCGGCCTCCGTGGACAGGCCGACATTACGTCAGTGGTGTTTGGTTTCATACCGGAACCGGCAAGGGTTCCCGCTGGGCACGACCGGCCGTCAGCGCGCATCTCCTGGGAAGCGCCACATGATCGACTGCTCGAACGGCGTCCACACGCCGATCCGGACACCGGCAACGGCGAGCATGTCACCGGTCCAGACGTTCGAGGTGCGGAACGCGTGGTAGTGGCCATGCGCCTCGTAGAAGGCATCGTGCCTCGAGTAGCCGGCGCCGGCGAGCGGCATGGTTCGCCCCTCGGGATCACGCACGAAATCCGCCAGCACCGCGTTTGCCAGCTTGCGGTAGTCGTGCGGCGCAAGCCTGACCGGGCGGTGCCAGCGGCCGGGCCGCGGCTGCGACAGATGGCCGACGTGCATGAGCGCCGAGCCACCGATCGGGGCCCGTAGCGCGGTACGTGCCGTCAGGTCGTCCCAGGTCGGCGTTTCCAGATAAAAGTCGCGCTGCCCCCAGCCGATGCCGATCCAGCCCTGAGCTCGTGCCGGATCACGCACGTCCTCCGGCGGCAGCAGCTGGTACCAGTCGATGTCCTGCACCTGGGCGGGCAGCACCAGCTCGGCATGCACGCCGTTGCTGCGCACCCACACCAGCACGCCGGCCTCCCGCTCCTGCCAGCCGGCGTTCCGCGGCACGAGGGCGCCGATGATGGCGGCGACGA
>JBLRXD010000244.1:0-6805 GCA_047920935.1 Pseudomonadales bacterium
CTCGAGCGGATGGCTCTGCACATTGGCCGTAGTGCCCGCGGCATCCGCCACCAGGTCGACCGCGGCGGCGCAACCGGCGACCGCATCGCTGCAGGCCGCCTGGAACAGCGCGAGCAGCCTGCCTGGCACGGGCTCCCCGGCAACGACCCGTTCCCAGATCTGCCGCACCAGATCGTTCAGCAGCGCCCGTGCCCCGTGCACGCGCACCTGAGCAAGCGCCATGGCGCGCTGCGCCGCCGGCCGGGCGCGCAGGCTGCTGCTGCTGAAACGCGGCACCTTACCTTCGGCCAGGGCACCGAATGCAGCAAGCGCAGCGCTGGCAATGCCGAGCGCGATGGCCACCTTGTTGTAGGCGAGGCGCGCACCGATCGGCATGCGCAACAGCGGTGACCCATCCTGATGGCGCCCCAGCGGAACCACGATGCGCGCCTCGGGCACGAGGCTGTCGGTCACCCGTACGTCGTGAGAGCCGGACCCGCACAGCCCGGCCACGCGCCAGGTGTCGAGAATCTCGAACTGATCTCGCGTCAGAACGGCGTAGGCATTGCCGGCGCCCGCCAACGGCTCGCCATCGCGGAACAGCCGCACCGTCGCCGCAAACAGTTGACTGTTGTGGCAGCCGCTGACGAACTGCCACTGGCCGTTCACTCGGTAGCCGCCCTTGACCCGGTCGGCACGGCCCACCGCCGCGGTGGAACTGCAAAGTACCACCATGGGGTCGGCGATAAGTTCACGACAGGCTCCGAATCCCGGCGCGATCAGCCCGAAAGATTCCATGCCGATCATCAGATTCCAGCCCGCACTGCCATCCGCGGCGGCGATGGTCTCGAGGGTTTCGATCTGGGTCATGGGATCGGCCGCTTCACCGCCGCAGCGCTCGGGCGCCGCGATGCGATACAGCCCCTCCCGGGCGAATGCTGCGGCGACGACGGCGGGCAGGCGCCGCAGCGCCTCGGCCTCATCGGCATGGGCTGACACCAGCGGCAGCAGGGCGCGCGCGCGCGCGCCGGGACCCGGTCGTTCCGACACCTGACGGTTCCTCCCCACAATGGCGCCAAAGGCGGATTGTTGCGGATTTCTGCCGGCTGTGCAGCCTCGCGGTGCTAGCGGGCAAACTCCAGCAGACGATCGCCGTCGGCATCCTTGAGCCGGCTCGGCAAGCCCATCTCGTTCAGCAGGCCGAGGAAAGGCTTCGGGTCGAGGTCTTCCACGTTCGCCATCATGCCGATGTCCCAGGTTCCGTCGGCGATCAGCAGCGCCGCGGCAACCGGCGGCACCCCTGCGGTGTAGGAGATTCCCTGGGCGCCCACCTCATCGTAGGCGGCTTTGTGATCGGCGACGTTGTAGAAGAACAATTCACGCGGCTTGCCGTCCTTCCTGCCTTTCACCAGATCGCCGATGCAGGTGTTGCCGCTGTAGCTCGGCGCCAGGCTCGCCGGGTCGGGCAGCACGGCCTTGACCACCTTCAACGGCACCACTTCCAGCCCCTCCGCGGTCTTCACCGGCTGCTCCGAGAGCAGCCCCAGGCTGTTCAGCACCGTGAACACGTTGATGTAGTGATCGCCGAACCCCATCCAGAAGCGCACGTCGGCATGGGGATAGCGCACCGCGAGCGAATGTACCTCGTCGTGACCGGTCAGATAGGCTTTGCGCTTGCCGACCACGGGCAGATCCCATTCCCGCCCCACCTCGAACATGCTGTTGCTCTGCCAGGCGCCGTTCTGCCACGAGTACACCGTGCCGGTGAACTCGCGGAAGTTGATCTCGGGGTCGAAGTTGGTGGCGAAGTAACGGTCGTGGACGCCGGCATTAATGTCGACGATGTCGATGGAGTCGATGGTGTCGAGGTACTCCTCG
The DNA here is from genome assembly GCA_047920935.1 of Pseudomonadales bacterium. Classification (GTDB taxonomy): domain Bacteria; phylum Pseudomonadota; class Gammaproteobacteria; order Pseudomonadales; family Azotimanducaceae; genus UBA7803. Next base: position 1,858 of record JBLRXD010000244.1, read on the forward strand.
GCGAGCCGCGCCCAGGCGTTCACCACGCCAGGATCGAAGCCCACCCCGAGGATCGCCGTCACCCCCGCCGCCACGCAGCGATCCCGCTGCTGCCATTCGTAGTTGGCATACCACGGGGGCTCCTCGCAGATCTTGTCGGGATCTTCGTGAATCGCAGTGTCCATGTAGGCCGCGCCGGTGTCGATGCAGGCCTGCAGTACCGACATGTTGACGAAGGAAGACCCAACGTTGATGACGATCTGGCAGCCGGTCTGCCGGATCAGGTTCGCAACGGCGGCGGTATCCAGCGCATCTATCGCATGGGCCTCGAACAGCCCGGGAACCTTCATCGCCCGCTTTGCCTGCACCGAGGCGATGATGGCCTCGCACTTCCACAGGGTGCGCGAGGCGATGTGCAGATCGCCCAGACGATCGTTGTGCTGCGCGCACTTGTGAGCGGTGACTTGGGCGACGCCACCAGCGCCGATGATCAATACGTTGCGTTTCATCCGGAACCGCCTCCTACCCGGTCAGATGAGAGGGAATGCCGTCAGCCGAGGCTGCCGACGTAATCGCCGTAGCCGAACTCGCGGGCCACGGTCAGCGAGCCATCCAATTCGCGGATGACGATGCTCGGCATCTTGACGCCGTTGAACCAGTTCTTCTTCACCATGGTGTAACCCGCCGCGTCGGCGATGGAAAGCCGATCGCCGACCTCGAGCGGCCGTTCGAAGCGGAACTCGCCGAAGATGTCCCCGGCCAGGCACGACTTACCGCAGATCATGTATTCGTGCTCGCCGGTGTTCGGCTCGATGCGCGCTGCCTGTCGATAGATGAGCAGATCGAGCATGTGCGCCTCGACAGAACTGTCCACGATGGCCAGCAGCTTGCCGTTGTCGAGCAGATCCAGCACCGTCACCTCCAGGGTGGCAGCCTGGGTGATTGCCGCTTCACCGGGTTCGAGGTAGACCTGCACCCCGAAGCGCTCGGCGAACGCCCGCAACCGTGCCGCCAGCTGATCCAGCGGATAGCCATCGGCGGTGAAATGAATCCCACCGCCGAGGCTGACCCACCGCAGGCGCTCGAGCAGCGGGCCGAAGTGCTGCTCGATGCTGGTGAGTTGCTGATCGAACAGGCGAAAATCGGCATTCTCGCAATTGTAGTGGAGCATGACCCCGGAGATACGCTCGACGACCCGCTCCACCTTGCTCAGATCCCACTCACCGAGACGGCTGAACGGACGCGCCGGATCGGCCAGGTCGAAGCCCGAGGTGGAAATCCCCGGGTTCAGCCGCAATCCCCGCTGGATCGACTCGGAGGCGCCCTCGAAGCGCTCCAACTGGCCGATGGAGTTGAAGATGATCTTGTCGGCGTAACCGACGGCTGCGGCGATTTCGTGATCCGCCCAGGCCACTGAGTAGGCATGGGTTTCCTTGCCGAATTTGTCGTGGCCCAGCCGCAGTTCGTAAAGCGAACTCGACGTGGTGCCATCCATGTGGGCGCGCAGGGTGTCGAATACCGGCCAGGTGGCGAAGCATTTCAGCGCCAGCAACGCCTTGACGCCGGAGGCGGATCGCAGCCGATCGACGATCGCCATGTTGCGGAGCAGCCGACCTCGGTCGATCAGATAGTAAGGGGTCTGAATCACCACGGGCTCCAACAGGGCAATGCCGACAAGGGCGGCACCCTATAGGACCAGGCGCCTGTTGTGCAAGCGTCTCGCCTCGGATCAGTCCCCGGTGAGCCGCCGGTCTGCGCGCGTCATTCGCAGATCCAGCAGCATGCCCATGAGCCGCATGATTTCCACATCCGCCCCGGGCTCCGCCGCGAGATTGCGCGTCTCCTGTGGATCCGCTCGGCGGTCGAACAGCATCGGCGGTACCCCGCCGTTGAAGTGCACCAGCGTCCAGTGCGGGTCGCGCAGCACCGCCGCGTTGCAGCGGGCGGCTTCGAGCCCCCATGCGGCCTGAAAACGGCTGGGTCTGTCGGGCCGCGCCAGATCGATTTCGGTGAGCGCGCACTCAGGGCTGCGGGCGTCCGGCTCGAACTGCAGAGCACGGCCGTCCATGGCCCGCGGGACTGGGGCATCGAGCCAGCGCAGCAGCGTCGGGGCGATGTCCACCGACTCGGTGATCCGCCGGACGCGTCCGCCGGAATGCTGCGGATCACGCACCACCAGCGGCACCCGATGGGCCGCCGCGAACACGCTCTCCTTGTCCCACATGCCCTGATCGCCCAGCATCTCACCGTGGTCGGCAGTGAGCACGACCAGGGTGCGGTCAGACTGACCGGTGGCATCGAGCCAATCGAGCAGCCGCCCGATGTGGTGATCGAGCTCCGCAACCAGGCCGAGATACACCGCGCGCAGTTCGGCCACCTGCCGGGGCGACAGCCCCTCACTGCGACCATCGAATCCCCAGAACAGCCCCGCCGCGTGCCGGCGCGACGACCACGCGTCATGGAACGGGTGCCGACGCTCCACCACGCAAGGTGGCGGGATCGTCGCGGGATCGACCAACGCGTTCCAGGGCGCCGGCGCTACCAGCGGCGGATGCGGCCGGATGTAGGCCACATGGGCGAACCAGGGCGCGTGACGACGCACCTCCAAAGCCTGCAGGGTGCGGTCGGTGAGATAGGCCGTGTCGCTGTCTTCGGCCCGGTAGAGCGCAGGGCTGGTGATCGCATCGCCAACGGGGCGGTATACGTCCCAGCGACGCTCCGGCGCCGGCAGGGGGTAGCCACGCGCGCGCAGGTGGGCCAGCCACTCCAGACCGTGCTCGAAGCGCATTTCCACCAGCTCGCGAAATCCGGGGGCAACGCCTTCATAACTGCCGAGATCCGGGTCGGCGGCGGGACGCGTACCGGGATCGGGCGCGATGTCGGTATAGCCGAACAGCAGCGGCTCGATGCCCTGGGCGCGCAGCAGCGGCCCGAGACTCGCGTGGTGCGCGCCCAGCGGTGTGCCGTTACGGATCACCCTGTGGTTGAAGGCATACAGACCCGTCAGCAGGCTCGCCCGCGAGGGGCCACACGGCACCGCGTTGGCGAAGTGCTGTTCGTAAACCGTGGATTGCGCCATCAGCCGGTCGAGGTTGGGGGTTGGTACGCAGGCGGCCAGGCCCCCACTCAGCACGTCCGCGCGCAGCTGGTCGCAGACGATGAACAGGACGTTGCCGCGGCCCGCCACGCTCAGACGCCGGCCGAGGCAAACACGAGGATCTTTGCGAGCATCGTCATAGCGTGCACCTTATCGCGTGCACCTTGCCCTCGTCACCAGCGCAGGTCCAGCGTCGTCGGCCTCGGGGCAGCAGCAGTATCTTGACTGGCGGTTGTCACGCCGTGATGCTCGTTGCTCACCAGGGGAGAGATCCATGACCATGTCACTACGCCTGCTCGCCGCCAGCGCGCTGCTGTTCGCCGTCTCGTCCGCCGCCGCACGGGAGTGCGTGCCATCGAAGTGGGGCGCGGATGACGAGATCGGTTCCGCCAATCTGGTGACGCCCGAACGGGTGCTCGCCGCCTCGGCGTTGATCAAACAGGGCAAGTCGCATCCGCTGGGCATCGTCATCGACTCATCCACGCCCGCTTTCACGCCGCGCGGCGTGTCGCTGCAGGTAGTGCAGCCCAATCAGCAGGGCGGGCGCAAGCTGAGCGAGTTCGGCTACGACGCCGTCTACAACGACGACGTCGCCCACCTGTGGTTCGGCGTCGGCTCGCAGATCGACGGCCTCGGCCACCTGGGCGAGGACGGCATCTACTACAACTGCAACGACGAGAAAGACTTCGCCGCCCTCACCGGCCTCACCAAACTGGGCGTCCACAACATCCCGCCGTTGATCGGCCGTGGCGTGTTGATCGACATGGCCAGCCACTTCGGCCAGACCTTTCTGCCCGCCGGCAAGGCATTCGGCGCCGAGGACGTCAAGGCCGCCGCCGCGGCTCAGGGCGTTGAAATCCGTCAGGGCGACATCGTGCTGTTCCACACCGGCTGGACCGACAGCAAGCTCGAAAGCGCCCCTGAGGAATGGGTGAGCGGCGAACCGGGCATCCTGCCCGACGCCGCCGAGTACCTGGCGTCGCTGGACGTGATGGCGGTAGGCGCCGATACCTGGGGGCTCGACGTGGTGCCGGCGCCGGAAGGCGGCAAGACGTTCTACGGCCACGTGATACTGCTGCGCGACCACGGCATCTACATCCTCGAAACCATGAACACCGGCCCGCTGGTGGCCCAGGGCGTGACTGAATTCATGTTCGTGCTCGGGCAAGCGCGCGTGCGCGGGACGGTGCAGATGATCATCAACCCAGTCGCTCTCTGGTGAGCACGGCTGCGGGTCGCCCAACCAGAGCCTTCCTCTCGAGTTCCTCGCGCAGCGCGCGATGCCTGGCCCGGGTCAGCGGATACGACCAGATGAAGGCGATGGAGATGAAGAAAAACACGCACGGAACCAGACAAAACGAGTAATGCAGCGCCTTCAGGCCGGCCGGGTCGTTGGCCAACTGCGGATCAAACCCGAAGAACGCCACCAGCGGCAGTGCGATCGCAGCCGATGCGGCAATAGCGAACTTGTCGGCCATGCCCCACAACGCCATGAACAGGGCGCCCCGCTGCTCTCCGGTTTCGAGCGTATCCTGGTCGATGACGTCCGCCGCCATGGACGGTGCAAGGATGGCGTTCGCCGGGGCCAGCAGGCCGGTGACGAAATTCAGCGCCATGTACCAATGGTAATCGCCGGGCTCGAACAACAGCACCAGCGAGAATACCGCTACCGAGATAGTCGTACACGTGGCCAGCTTGCGGTGCTTATCGAACCTGCGCGCCACGGCGATGATGATCGGCGTGCCGACGAACTGGCCGATGAGGTAGGTCACCACGATGAGCGGCCATTGGCTCGCATCGGCGAGCAGGTAGAACGTCACGAAGAAGATGAACAGGGTGTTGATCGAGTTCCAGGCGATGGCCGCCATGACG